>NZ_BAAJMC010000003.1:0-411785 GCF_057551365.1 Colwellia sp. KS18-150
TTTACTACTTATTTGTTCTTGCAGCTCTTTAATGCGAGTTGCCATGGAGATAATTTCATCGGAAGGAAACTGTCTGATCAACTCCTGGCTTTTAACATCAATAATCTTAATAACGGTTCTGCCAGAGTCTTCATCAACCAAGAAATCAACATTTTTACTTACTGAGTTAACAAAATTAGCAACAGATTCAATAGACTCTTCAATAAGACTTTGTGATTGCTCTGATTCTTGCTGATTAGCTTCATCTTGCTTAAGCTGTGCTTCAGCAGCTTTTAGTTGTGCTAAACTTTCCACCGGCACAGAATTGCCATTGGCTTGTTTAAGCGGCTCTTCGCTCGCTGTTAACTCACTTCGGTTTTGCTTAGTGTTTATTTGACTCGGCGCAGTGATATCTGCATTTAAACCTGCACCATGAGACGTTATTACCGATGTGGACATAATAAACCCCTACCTACTTAGTAGCTACAACTAACCATTTAGTTATAGCAACCCTAAACGACTAAAGGACACTCATTTTGAGTGCCCCTTAAATTACCTATAGGGCATCACAATTACAGTAATGACAATGCAATTTGTGGCTGCTGATTCGCTTGTGCCAACATTGAGCTAGCTGCTTGTTGCAATACTGAGTTACGTGCTAACGTTGCTGACTCTGCAGCATAATCAGTATCTTCGATACGTGAACGAGATGCTGATACATTTTCTGCAGCATTATCATTACTACGAATAACACTTGAGAAACGGTTTTGCTTAGCACCTAAATCTGAACGAGTACTGTTTACCGTTGATAAAACGCTATCTAAGTTAGTAATAACTGATTGCGCATCAGCAAATGTTGTCAAGTTACCTGCTGCACCAATTGCGGCAACAGAGAAACTAGCACTGATTGTAATAGAAATCGTTTGACCGGCATCAGCACCAATTTGGAAACTAGCTGAATAAGTAGAATCTAATAAAGCTGTACCACCAAATGAAGCTTGCTCAGAGATACGCGTTAATTCAAATTCTAATTCAGTGTACTCAGTATCAAGTGCAGCTAAATCTGCTTCGGTATTTGAACCGTTTGATGCTTGTACTGCTAACGTACGCATACGTTGTACTGTATTAGTATATTCATCAAGTGCACCCTCAGCCGTTTGTGCTAATGAAATTGCATCATTGGCATTACGTGAGCCTTGATTTAAACCATTTACTTGTGAAGTTAAACGGCTAGAAATTTGTAAGCCGGCAGCATCATCTTTAGCACTGTTAATACGTTTACCTGACGACAAACGTTGATAGCTAGTGTTTAACTCATTAGTTGAGTTTGACAACTGACGTTGAGAGTTTAACGATGCGATATTACTATTTACTGATAAAGCCATGATATGCCCCTATTGGATTCTATCCGTTTTTCTATTTACAACTAAAATTGGTTGTTAACAAAATTGATTACTAATTAAGTTATCGGTTAACGTTTAAATTACTTTAGAAATATTTTCAATTTCTTTCATTTAATTTTCATATTATTGATAAGTTGTTGTATTAAAAGTATATAACAACTTATCAAAGCTCAATTACAATAACGACAAAGCTATTTGTGGCTGCTGATTTGCTTGCGCCAACATTGAACTAGCTGCTTGTTGTAATACAGAGTTACGTGCCAATTGCGCTGATTCTGCCGCATAATCGGTATCTTCAATACGAGATCTCGATGCTGAAACATTCTCTGCTGCATTTTCATTACTACGAATAACACTTGAAAAACGGTTTTGTTTAGCACCTAAATCTGAACGAGTGCTGTTGACCGTAGAAAGCACAGTATCTAAATCAGTTATACGCGATTGCGCACCATTAAAGCTGGTGATAGAGCCGGCAGCATTAATGTTAGTTGATGAGAAATTCTGTGCGATTGAAATTGAAATGGTTTGCCCTGCATCAGCACCAATTTGAAAGTTTGCTGAATAAGAGCCGTCTAATAAATTAGTACCACCAAAAGAAGCTTGAGCCGCTACTCGGTCTAATTCTAACTCAAGTTCACTATACTCAGTATTCAATGCCACTAAATCAGCATCGGTATTTGAACCATTAGATGCTTGAACGGCTAAGGTACGCATACGCTGTACAGTATTGGTATATTCATCAAGTGCACCTTCAGCGGTTTGTGCTAAAGAAATAGCATCATTCGCGTTACGTGAGCCTTGGTTTAACCCGTTAACTTGAGATGTTAATCGGCTAGAAATTTGCAAACCAGCCGCATCATCTTTAGCGCTGTTAATTCGCTTGCCTGATGATAAACGTTGGTAGCTAGTATTTAATTCATTAGTTGAATTTGACAGCTGACGCTGTGAGTTTAATGATGCAATATTACTATTTACACTTAAAGCCATCTCGATACCCTCAAAGTTAGGTTAAACAGTAAATAGACTAATGAATTTACCGCTGTTAACTAAGTTATCGGACACATTGAAAATAACTTTAATCTTTTTTAAAATAAAAAAGCTTACTTCGTTAAAAACAAAGTAAGCTTTAATTATTTACTTTTCTTATTATTGGCTTTAGGCCAATAAATTCAGTAGATTACTGAAGTAAAGATAGCGCTATTTGTGGTTGCTGATTCGCTTGTGCCAACATTGAACTAGACGCTTGTTGTAACACTGAGTTACGAGCAAGCATTGCTGATTCAGCTGCATAATCGGCATCTTCGATACGTGAACGTGACGCGGATACGTTTTCTGCGGCATTTTCATTACTACGGATTACACTTGAAAAACGATTTTGCTTCGCACCTAAATCAGAACGCGTACTGTTAACTGTCGCTAACACAGAATCTAAATTGGTAATTCTTGACTGCGCCCCATCGAAACTAGTAATACTACCGACAGCACCCACCGCGGTTGCAGAGAAGCTTGCTGCTATAGTAATTGAAATAGTTTGTCCGGCATCAGCACCAATTTGGAAGTTAGCCGAATAGGTACCATCTAATAAATTTACACCACCAAAGCTAGCGTCGTTAGATATTCTATCTAATTCTAGCTCAAGCTCTGTAAACTCAGTGTTAAGTGCCGCTAAATCAACCTCGGTATTTGAACCATTTGATGCTTGTACTGCTAGGGTTCTCATACGCTGAACGGTATTGGTATATTCGTCTAACGCGCCTTCAGCGGTTTGCGCCAAAGAGATGGCATCATTAGCGTTTCGAGAAGCTTGATTTAAACCATTTATTTGTGAAGTTAAACGTGCAGATATTTGTAAACCTGCGGCATCATCTTTGGCACTGTTAATTCTTTTACCAGAAGACAAACGTTCATATGAAGTTGTCAAATCATTGGTAGATTGAGCCAATTGACGCTGCGAGTTCAACGATGCGATATTACTATTGACGACTAAAGCCATTGTTATCATCTCCTAATTTTAGGGTGGCTCTTAGATAACAAAATCGTTTGGGAACCACACATTTTCTAAATTACTGTTTAACTTGTACTACTAAGTTAAATTTAACGTTTACTGTTTTATTAAAATTCTTATCAAAATATTAAATGCATGTTGCATGCCAAAATTAATTGACGGTCATTACAAATAATTAAACAAGCTTAAATTCTTAATTTGTACAAAGCTTTGCTGCGCTGCTTGTAATGACACTTGTGACTGTTCGAACGTTGCGACAGCCTTAGCAAAATCTAAATCTTCAATGTTAGAGCGCCCCGAAGATAGGTAAAGCTCTGCATCTAGGTGATTAGATTCTTGATTATCAATCAGCGTAAGTCTCACCCCTGCTTCAGCTCTTCTGCCTGTCATATGGTTTAAGGCTTCATCTAATTGACCTAAAATCACATCGTAATCAACTTTATGTTGAACAGGATCGGCTGGGTTAACACCAACATTCATCCAGTCGATAGCGGCTTTAACCGTGTCAAAAATACTGATATCGGCTTGCGGAGTTAAATCAAAGTCATCACCCGGCAACGGGTTGCCGCTAATCTGCACTTCAACACCATTAAAGGCAACGGTTTGCCCTGGCGCATAAGTGGTAGTATTAAATACAACAGCACCATTACCATCGGTCACGGTTAAGTCTGTTGCAGAAGCAAAATTGAAATTGTAATCAGGTGGGTTAGTAACCGTATCATAAGCGCCGGGATTAGCTATTACAGCTTTGTTAACCGAAATACCCGAAGTATTAGTATTATAATTTGCTGAAAAGTCGCCAATATCATTAGGGACTTTTTCAAAAGCATCATCACCAGACTGATTAATATCAACCATCACGTTTTTAGCTATTTGCAGCTCTCTGACACCGCTATCACCGTGATAAATAACAGAGTCATCTGGCTGTAAGGTAAATGGCTGCACGTCAACCTGATAACCGGCATAAATGTAATCACCAGATTCATCTTGCGTGTTAGCAATATCGAGCAATTGTGACTGAGTATTCTTTCCTAGCTCAGCTAAAGACTTAATACTGTCATCAGATAAAGTACCATTATTAGCTTGAATGAATAATTGCTTAAGCTGCTGCATCACATCTTCAGCACTGGCGAAAGAGACTTCTTGAAGGCTGTTACGGTTTTCAGCTTGATTAAGGTTTCGTTGGTATTTTTCAATATTAGCCAAGCCATCTTTATAGCCCGCTAACGTACCATAAGAAACAGCATCATCTTTCGCCGTTAACACTCTTTTACCGCTCGCTAAATATTGGATTTGATCATTAACATCAGACTGTTTATTACTCAGCTGTTGAGCATTTTGAAAATAAAACTGTTGAGTAGAGACTCGCATAAATGACTCCTTATTTACCTAGCGGCTGCCAGTAATGTGTCAAAAATAGTATTGGCAACTGAAATGATTTGTGACGCTGCTTGATAAGCTTGCTGAAACTTCAATAAGTTAGCCGCCTCTTCATCAAGGTTAACCCCTGATGTTTCTTGATTGCGATTATATGCTTGGGTATACAGTGCTTCTGCAGTTTCAGCCACTAGCTTTGCTGAGCTTGACTTAGAGCCAACAACCGAAGTTGAAATCGCTAAGCTTTGGCTAAAGGTTTCTTTGCCACCATTTAACACGCCAGCTTCTTGAGTTTTAGCCATAGCAACAATGTTGCTGTTATTACCCAAACCAAAAGCATCATCAATAAAAAATTGTTCAGGGGCACTAGGCGCTGAGCCTGATGGGGTACCAGAAATTTCCACCTGAAAGCTTGCCGTTGCCGGCAATGGCGGCAAGTCAATGGTTTGACTCGGTGGTGTATAAGCAATTGGGGCTGATGTTGCCCCTAAGTTATCCGTAATAGTGTAGTTAAACGTTCCGACAGGGCTTTCTAAAACATCAATACGGATAGGCATTGCTGCTTGTGCACTTAACGGGTCAAACATATCTACAATAGCAATTTTACCGGCGCTAATATTATTATCTGACGGGGTGATCTCTACAGCAGAGCTAGCAGCAATACCTGCGCCATCAGTTAATGTTACATTCATTAAGGCAGCACTATTTTCTGTTGGCCTAACGACAAAAGAATCATCATTCGCTGGTGCGCCACTGCTTTCAATAAACTCAAAACCAAAGGGAGTAGTATAAGTTCCCGCGCCCGGCGCTCCAAGGTTAGTTGTCGCGTTAGTAGTCATGTTTGTCATGATGTAATCAGTGCCATTATATCGCACTTCAAATTCATCCGTAGGTAAGGCCGAAACATCAGTAATATTGACCTGTGCCTGTAAATTACCGCCATTAGTTGATGGCGACAGTACTCGTCCCTGCTGCAATTGTGAGGTGTTAATATCATTGAAAATATTAGCGCCTTGCTGACCATTTAAATCTAAACCATCGGCTTGGCTATCATTCAACGTAGAAGCAATAGCCATGGATAACCGATTAATTTCACTGCGAATCTGGGTTAAATGCTCATCTCTAAATTCAAAAGCACCACCAAGCGCCCCACCTAACGTATCTCCTTGGATGGAAACACTAGAATTAGGGCTAACTAAACGTAACTGAGTTTTTAAAGGATCAGGATCACCAGCATCAACACTAACTGTTAAAGGCGTAATACCCGCAACCAGTGTAGTTCCTTGCCCTATCATTACAGTCATCACACCGTTAGTATCTTCGACGGTATTCACATTGGTGTATTGACCTAATTCATTAATTAATTGATCGCGTTTATCCAACAAGTCATTTGGCTGACCTGCTTGTGTTAAATCTTTTGCTTGTAAAATAGTTTCATTAATTTTGGCAAGTTCAATAGAGATCTCTGAAATATTACTGGCAACCTGAGCAATTTCGCCATTAATAGACTTTTCAATATCATCAAAATTTTGATTCAAGGCGTTGAAGTCTGCGGCTAATGATTCTGCTTGATTTAAGACGATGCTACGCAGGCCTAAATCGCTTGGATTATCAGCAATGCCATTAACGGCCTGATAAAATTGCCCCACTGAATTCATGATGGCTTGACCAGAATAGCTCATGATGTCATTAAGCTGATTTAAGCTGCCATTTAAAGCATTCGCATTGCCTAAATTAGATTGATTAAGTAATTGTTCTTTATAGGAGAATTGATCATAAAGACGAGTAATATCTTGAACGTAAGTGCCCGAGCCTATGTAATTAGAGCCGCTAGTTAAACCTAAAGAAGCATTCTGCTCGGCTCGTTGACGGGTATACCCTTCAGTATTAACATTAGATATATTATGACCTGTTGTTGCCAACTGCTGCTGAGCAGCTAATAAGCCACTCACGCCGGTTTGGTATAAACTTACTGTCATAATTAATGCCTCAACATAAGAGGTAGCGAACTACCTATTATCAATTTATTTACTTATTAAATTTGAGACTGTACGCAGTGTTGCCATAATTTTATTGGCGTATTGTGGATCTGTCGCATAGCCTGCTTTTTGTATTCCTTGCAGGAAGTGTTCCACATTACTAGGATTTTCAAGTGCCTCTTGATATCTATCGCCACTTGAGAGGAAATTGACATAGTCATTAACACTTTCAGATAATGATTGGTAAGCTCTAAATGGCGCAGATTTTTTCACCATAGTGCCTTGTTCAAATTCTAAAGTATCTTTTTGAATTTTATCGCCAGCCCAGCGGTTATCGGCTTTTATGTTAAATAAATTGTTTGAACTAGTGCCGTCATCGTGTTTAATTATTTTTTGACCCCAACCGGTTTCCAGTGCCGCTTGAGCAATAACCACTTGAAATGGAACACCGAGTTTTTCCTGCACGGCTTTTGCCGGCTCAGTTAACGCAGTAACAAAATCTTTAGGCGCTGAAAAGTTTGGCGTGGATAATTTGACGCTTGCAGGAGTACTGCTATCAAGAGTTATTTCATTCGTCTTCGCAGCCGTTTTTTGAGCTTTAAATGGAATGGTAGTTTCATCAGTTGCTGAAGAGTTTGCTCGGCTCAAATAAGTCTGCAAATATTCGTCATTTGGCGGTGTTTTTTCCCAATTCAGTTTATCTTCTTTAGCAAGCTTTTTAACTTCCTCAAGATTACCGTCATTTCGAAGTACTGTTCTTGGAGTGAAGTTGTCGCTATCACCGCCTAATTGTCGAACAATCAACTCAGATAAACCTAAAGAGCCATTAGATGACATCTCAAGTGACATTTGCTGATCATGCATATCACGATAAAATTTAGTAGATTGAGAATTAAATGGGCTATCGGACTCCAACACTTCTTGTGCTTTACGCATGCTTTTTAGCAACATTTGCGTAAATATTGCTTCAAACTGCTGAGCAGCTTCTTCCAAAGCCGCTTTTTTAGCATCACCATCTGCCGACTTTGATTGTTGGCGAATTGAGTTCAAGCCATTAATTTCTAGGAAGTTTTGGGCTTGTTTAAAGTTAGTATCCATTATTAGATCCAGCCTGTAGTCATAATATCAGTTAACCCGCACGATAAACGTGTCGAGATAACTTAAATAATGATGAGTTCGCCGCGAATAGCCCCCGCTTGATCAAGTGCTTCTAATATCGCCATAACATCCCCTGGCCCAGCACCCACTTCATTGATAGCTCGTACTAATGTGTCTAAGGTGACACCCGGTTTGAAAACAAACATACGAGCGTCGCTTTGGGTTACATTAACCGCAGATTCATTAGTTACTACAGTTTCACCTTCAGCAAAAGCATTCGGCTGTGAAACATTTTGCACTTCATTAATAGAGACGGTAATACCACCATGAGTAATGGCTGCAGCTAATAATCGCACTTCTGAGCCAATAACTATGGTACCTGTTCGAGAGTTAACAATAATCTTTGCTGAGCTAGAGTCTGGCTCAAATTCTAAATTTTCTAATACCGATAAAAAACTGACTCGATCAGCGATATCACGCGGGGCAGTAACTCGCACTGAGGTTGCATCTATCGCTCGCGCAGAGCCGGCAATAAGATCGTTAATCGTATCTGACAAGCGCTTTGCTGTAGTAAAGTCAGAGCGCTGTAAATTAAACGTAATATAGTCCCCTTGCCCAAAAGGCGACTCAACTTCACGCTCAACCGTAGCACCATTAGCAATACGCCCCACTGTTGGCGTATTAACAATAACTTTCGAGCCATCCAGTCCTTCAGCACCTAAACCGCTAACGACTAATGAGCCTTGGGCAACCGCATAAGCGTTACCATCAATCCCCATTAAGATGGTTTGTAATAAGGTACCGCCACGTAAACTTTGTGCGCTCCCCATACTAGAAACAGTAACATCAATAGTTTGACCGGGCTTTTTAAAAGCATTTAATTCTGCATGCACAGCTACCGCGGCAACATTTTTAATTTTTGGTTTTAAGTTTTCTGGCATGGTAATGCCAAAGTTACTTAACATGGTTTTGAAACTTTGCTCAGTAAAAGGGCTTTGCTCGCCTGTGCCTGGTAAACCAACCACTAAACCATAACCAATCAGTTGGTTAGAGCGAACGCCGGCAACATCAGTTAAATCTTTGATGCGCTGAGCTTGGCTAGCAAATGCTAGCAAAGTCATGATAATTGTAATTACTGCTTTCATAATATTACCCTTCGAAGACGAAAATCGCGCGTCTACAGTGGCCACCATGTGCTATTGAAAAATTTAGTTAACCAACCTTGCTCATTCATATCAGCAAAACTACCGGTACCTGCATATTGAATACGGGCATTGGCTACCTTGTTAGATAAAATAGTATTGTTAGAGTTAATATCTTTTGAGCGAATAACGCCGGTTAAGCGGATATACTCATCACCATTGTTTAAGGTGATCCATTTTTCTCCGCGGATCATCAAATTACCGTTAGGTAAAACTTTGAGTACGTGCACGGAGATGTTTCCGCTTAAACTATTACCTTGGTCGGCCTTTGAATCTCCTTTAAACTTGGTATTTTGATTGATACCAAATTGAACCGATTGACCATTAATTGTGACAGGCGCACCACCTAAGCCGATAATGGGATCTAATACGGTATTGTTCTCTTTTTTCAATTCCGTTTTAGCATTTTTGTTCGCTTGCGTGTTTTCTTCTAAAATCACTGAAATAATATCGCCAATGCGATGCGCTTTTGAATCAGAGTAAATGTTATTTACATAGTTCTTTTTAAAAAGAGAGCCGGTAGGCACAATGGCACTTTCTTCTGCTTCAGGTAAAATAGGCGCAAAATCAGGATCATTGGGTAAAGCTTTACTGAGCTCAACCGTATTGCTACAAGCACTTAATTGCGTAACAAGCAGCGCCGTAGCAAAATAAGTTAATGTGTTTTTCATAATCGCCTCCATAACAGCTAAGGATAAAACTGAGCTATAGCTGCTGGTTGATGTAACTTAACATTTGATCTACCGCAGAAATGACTTTTGAGTTCATTTCATAAACACGCTGGGATTCAATTAAGTTAACTAATTCTTCTGTGGTATTAACATTGGAGGTTTCTAACGCCCCTTGTACTATCATGCCAAACCCTTCAAGCCCTGGAACACCCTCTTGAGGCGTACCACTGACTTGTGTTTCTGTATATAAGTTCTGCCCTATTGGCTCGAGTCCTGTCGGGTTTACAAAATTAACCGTGTTAATTTGCCCGACCACGGCTGGCTCTGCTTGGCCTTGTAATGTCACCGACACTTCACCGTCTTGTGAAACAATAATACTTAACGCATCTTCAGGAATGGTGATTTGAGGTTGTAGTAAATAACCTGCACCCGGCGTTACCATATTACCTTCATCATCCATGGTAAATTGACCATTTCGGCTATAAGCTGAAGTTCCATCCGGCATTAGAATTTCAAAAAATCCCTCACCTTGAATCATCAGATCTAAAGCATTATCTGTGGTTAACATATCCCCTTGGGTGTGGATTTTTTGTGTTGCTACCACTTTGGTACCTGCACCTAGCATTAAGCCTGAAGGCGCTTCACTATCATCGGCAGTACGACCACCAGGTTGGTTGATGTTTTGATAAAGTAAATCTTCAAATACCGCACGACTTTTCTTAAAGCCTACAGTACTGGCGTTGGCCAAGTTATTAGAAATTACCGCAATATCTTTCGTTTGCGCATCTAAGCCGGTTTTACTAATCCATAATGCTGGGTTCATACATCACCTCAAATTCAAATTCTTTAAATCCGATTTTATAAAAAATCGGCGAACACTTAGTAAACGCTTTAGAAAGCGCGTAATAACGCAGCGGAGCTAGCGTCTATTTCTTCTGCGGTTTTAATCATTTTTAACTGCATTTCAAACTGCCTTTGTAAGGCAATCATGTCGGTCATTTCATTAATTGGGTTAACATTACTTGACTCTAATTTTCCACCGAGTACTGACACCGTAATATCTGCCTGCTCTAACGCGCCATCTTTACGGCGGAACAAGCCATCACTGCCTTTTTCTAACATGCGAGAATCAGGGTTAACTAATTTCAACTTAGCCACTTCTTCTTGCACTGTACTTGGCGCGCCTTCAGGTTGAACCATAATGGTTCCGTCACGAGTCACTTCAATATTGTTAACCGGCAAAGGTAAGTAGATAGGACCACCGTCACCCACGACTAATTGGCCGCTATTGGTTTCTAAAGCGCCTTCTTCCGTTAATCGTAATTGTCCGTTTCGGGTGTAAGCAACTTCGCCTGTGGCATCTTGTACGGCTAACCAACCGCTACCTTCAATCGCAATATCAAGGGAGCGACCTGTGGTGATAACCCCACCTGAGTCAAAATTTTGGCTAGCGCGCTCTGTCATCGCAAACACTCGCGTTGGCTGTCCTTCACCAAATGCTTGCATGCTTCTCGCCTGCGCTAAATCTGCCTTAAAGCCAGTGGTTTTAGCGTTCGCAAGATTATTTGCGTTAATTGAGAGGGCTTGCATATTCTGTTTGGCACCGCTCATAGCGATGTAAAGCAGCTTATCCATAATGAACTCCAGTATGGGTAAATCTAATAAATAACTCTTTAATAGGTAAATGCAAAGAAAGTGCCAAGGTAAGAGCGATGAAGAGATAGTGAGGGGGTATAATTAAAAATGGCGCTAAATTCACATTTAGCGCCACTTATTCAAGCTAAGATAATGAAAAAATATTATCTAATTTGTAATATCGTTTGGTTTAACTGATTATCTACTTCTAGCGCTCGAGAGTTGGCTTGGAAGTTACGCTGCGCTGAAATTAAATCAATTAGCTCAGTAGTTAAATTAACGTTTGATTGCTCTAATGCAGAGGAGTTTATTGTACCAAAAGTACCCGATCCCCCTTCACCCGCTAGTGGCTCACCAGAGACAATACTTTCTTTCCAACTCGTATTACCAATCTGTGTTAAACCTTGCTCGTTAGCAAAGTTAACCATAGCAATTCGAGCAAGTGGTTGTGAAGTACCGTTTGAATACGTCGCTCGTACTAGACCATCAGCGCCAATATCAATACCAGTTAATCGCCCTACCGCTAAACCATCTTGGTTTAATGCAGTAACTTCAAAGTTAGAAGCAAATTGGGTGGGCTCATTTGGATTCGGTCCTGTGGGATCTAAATTAAAATCTATTTGAACCGTTTGTGTGGTATCAGCGCCATTTGGTAAATGGTTTGCGAAATCGTCAGTAATAATACCACCATCTGCAAGGCTAGGTACTTGCGCGATAAAGTCACCTGAAGCATCAAACTCTAATCTAGCTCCATGAACACCAGTAGGTGCGAGTGGACCTGATACATCACCACCCAAAATACCTGTGGGAGCAGGGATACTAGAATCAACTAAATCAATTGGGCTACCATCTACAGCGGCAAACATCATCCACTCATTAGGGTTAGTAGCAGGATCATCTTTAACAAAGAAATAAGTCATCACATGACTATCGCCTAAGGAGTCAAAGATAGTGACTGAGGTAGAGTTATTATAAGTCAGTGGATCATCGGGATCAAAGTTCCCCGGTGCACCAGCTATAAATGAATCACCAGCAGGTAAATTCATACGAATATCGACTTCACTGGTTTTAGTTGGCGCGCCAGAGGCGGTTGGAATAAGCACCGGCTCTGCGGTACTTAAACTTACTGATGAAGAAGAGCCATCTGAGTTAACTGGAAAACCTAATAAATGACCGCCGGCTGAGTTAACAACAAAATTTTCAGCATTCAGTTTAAATTGCCCTGCACGCGTGTAAGAGCGCTCTAAAGAATCAATTTCAGGCACAGTAGCAAAGAAACCATTACCGGTAATCGCTAAATCAAGGGCATTGTTGGTAAATTGAATACTACCTTGAGAAAATTGCTGTGCAACATCAGCAGTAAGCACACCATCCCCTACTTTAGTTTTACCTGAAGCAAGTAGTGATGCTGCATAAACATCAACAAATTCAGCACGAGACTCTTTAAAGCCTGTGGTATTTACATTGGCGATGTTATTTGATGATACATCAAGATCTTTTTGCGCTGCGTTTAATCCGCTTAGTGCTATATTAAATGACATAATTTAACCCTCTTAAAAATTCTGTGTTAACCTTCTGAAACTTCAACAACATCGGATAATGCCATTGCGCTGCCACCATTAAGGTTTAATAAAATACTGCCATTAGCACCTGCTAATGTGACACTGTCTACTTTTCGATAAGTCATGGCTTGTAATTCTGATGCTTGTCCGTCAACTAAACCTGCAACTCTAAACCGATATGCACCTGCTGGTGCCGCCTCTCCTTCAGAGTTTTGACCATTCCAAACAAAGGTGCCGCCTCCTGCTTGTAAATCTCCAACTGGTACGGTTTGAATAATTTCACCGGCAATATTCTCAACATAAATATTAACGTTACTAGCACTAACATCCGTGACAATTTTACCTTTTACATCTTCACCTTCATTCATCCCAAACACATTATCTTCTACCAGTACACTTCGGCCCACGAGTGAAGATGCTTGTAATGCTTGGCTTGAAGTCATTGAGCTTGCAAAATCGGTAAATGATTCATTTAACTGCTGAACACCATCTGTGGTTGAGAATGCTGTCATCTGAGAAATCATTTCGTTGTTATCTACAGGTTTTGTCGGATCTTGGTTTGCTAACTCTTTCGTTAACAGAGCAAAGAAATCCTCCTGAGTAAGCATGCCGTTATCATTTTCTTCGGCTACCTTGTATTCTTCTTGTTCCCAGCGAATGCCGTCTAAAAGACTACCGCCTGATACTGTTTCCATTATCTACTCCTAATTCCTGCTAGCCTAGCGCTGACTTAGTTCTAAGATTTTATTAAGCATATTCTTTGCACTTACTTTACAAAGAGCTGCTAACTGAACATTAGTTTGATACGAACGTGATGCTAAGCACACTGATTCATATAGTTCATCTGTCAATTACTTTTGTCCTAGCTGGATAGTTCTGTTTAGCATGTTTTTCGCTGACTCAGCTAACTGCACATTCGTTTGGTATGAACGAGATGCTGAGATCATATTGGTCATTTCTTCAATAACGTTTACATTGGGCTTATAAATAAAGCCTTCGCCATCAGCCATTGGGTGGTCTGGTGCATACTCAACATTGAGGGGCTTATTGCTCTCAACAATACCGAGTACTTGCACACCGGCATTACCTTCTTGTCCTGCGGCAGCTTCTTGCATAGCAGCGGCAAATACTGGATGGCGTGCACGGTAGGTTTGGTCAATACTTGAACTAACACTATCCGCGTTGGCAATATTACTGGCTGTGGTGTTTAAGCGTGTTGATTGCGCGCTCATGCCACTACCTGTGATATTAAATACGTTAAATAGACTCATAATTACCTACCTCCGCTGATGACTTTTTGCAGCGCTTTTATTTTACCGTTTAGAAATTGCACACTTGCTTGATACTCTAATGAGTTTTCTAAATACAAGTTTCGTTCCACTTGTACATCAACCGTATTACCATCACCTGTATCTGGTTGATTAGGAGTGCGAAAATCTACGTTATTATTTAATTCGGTACGAACATCAAAATGTTTACTGTTCGTTCGGCTCATGCCGTTTTGTTGTTGCAAGGTGGCTTGTTGCATGGCTTTTTGAAAGTCCATACCTTTGGCTTTATATCCAGGCGTGTCAGAATTAGCTATATTATTTGCTAATACCTCTGCACGTTCAGCGCGTAGTTGCATGCCTTGCGCATGTAACTCAAACCCTTTATCGAAACCTATAGCCATAAGATGCCACCATTGAATAAACCTTAACATCAAGGTATTCAATATTTATGCCAGATAAAGTGTCAAAGAAGATATTTGAAGGTAGTTATTGGAGGAAGTTTGTTGTTAATTGCGTTAACTCAAGGAGTAGTTAACGCTTTATAAAATAAGCTCACACCAGTTTATGGCTAAGATAGCGCATAAATTGTCGTTGCTAAAAAACACAAAAATGAAGTTATTTTTTTTGATAAACAATGCCAGGATTACACCTAAGCATATTAAAATCATTACTTAAACCAGAGAGTGATTCAGACGCTCCTAAAAATAAATAACCCGCTTTATTTAAGGTGCCATGAATTTGACCAATGATTTGCGTTTTTATTTCTGGCGAGAAATAAATGAGTACATTACGACAAAATACAATATCGAATCGCCCCATCAAACTATAGCTATTTAAAAGATTGAGAGGCCTGAAGCTAACCATTTTTTTCACTTCATCCTTAACCTTCAGCATGTCATTATCTCCTTGCTCAAAGAACTTATTTTTTCGCTCTTCTGATAAGCCTCTCGCTAACGCTAAAGAATCATAATGACCATACTTACAATGCTCTAGCATTGTGGTTGAAATATCAGTACCAATAACTTGCACACCTCGAGGAAAAGCTCCAGGATTTGCTTGTTGATATTCTAAGACTGACATTGCTATTGAATAAGGCTCTTGCCCTGAAGAGCTAGCCGCAGACCAAATTTTTACTGGTGTTCTTTGATCAGCAAAATCAGGTAACAGCTGTCTTTTGAGTAATTTAAAGGGATAATCATCACGAAACCAAAGTGTTTCATTAGTTGTCATCGCATCAATAACTGCCGCACGTAATTGTCGCTCTACAGGAGATAATGTACGGCTAACCAATTCACTTAATGACGCTATATCAAACTTATTCATCAGTGGTGCCAATCGACTTTTTACTAGGTACTGCTTATTTTCACCTAAGACGATGCCACATTGTTGCTCCAAAAATGTTCTAAATTGAAGGTAACTTCTATCGTCAAGTTGTCTTGCTGACACTATAAATTCTTCCCCTACACTATTCTTTTGATGGTGAATTTACGCTTCATAATTTAACCATTTCTTCACAGCCGTTGCTAATTCATCCGGATGAAATTTAGGGATAAAGTCTTCTGCGCCAACTTTTGCGACCATGGCATTATTAAATACACCACTTAATGAGGTATGCAGTATTATCGGCATTTTTGCCATTCGTTCATTACCTTTAACTTCGGCAGTTAGGGTATAGCCATCCATTTCAGGCATTTCAATATCTGACACCATTAGGGCAACTTTTTCAGTAATGCTATTTTCGCAAGTTGCTTCAATAGCCATAAGCTGCTCTAAGGCATCTTGGCCATTTTTCGCTAATGCCATTTTAATACCTAATGGCTCTAGTGCTCTCTTCACTTGGTTTCGAGCAACTGTTGAGTCATCAGCAATCATCACAATTCGCTCACCCAATTCAACGCCTACACCTTCATCAGCAACATCGTCGCTTAAATCAGTAGAAACTGGGTTTATCTCATTAAGAATTTTCTCAACATCTAAAATAGATACCATCTCGTTATCTATTTCAGTTACTGCCGTTAAATAACTAGACTTTCCTGCACCTTCAGGTGGTGGCATCATGTCCTTCCAACTGAGGGTAACGATACGTTCAACACCAGCTACTAAGAATCCTTGCACACTACGATTGTACTCTGCAATGATGATGAAAGAGTCTTTAGTTTGAGTAATTGCTGGCGCACCGATCGCTTTGCTTAAATCAATTACCGAGATAGTTTGCCCGCGAATATGAGCAACACCTTTTATAAAGGAGTCCTGCTTTGGTAAGGAGGTTAATCGAGGGCATTGTAAAACTTCTCTCACTTTAAAGACATTAATACCGAATCTCTGTCTACCCACTAATTTAAAAAGTAGTAACTCCAGTCTATTTTGTCCAACAAGCTGTGTTCGTTGGTTAACTGAATCTAATATACCTGCCATAAAAACCTCGTTTAAAATCAAAACTGCTTGCACTTCAACTTAAAAAGCATAAAGGCACAATTCTTGATTACTCTATTTAAGAGTCAATAATAAGTCGAAACGACTTGCCGATAGTGGCAATTAGCTTATCAAAAAGTCAAGTTATTACTAGATAAGTAATTAACAAGACTAGAATTATTAACTGCTTGTCACAATATTGACAGACTAACAACTATGCTGACTTAATTTAAGCATAGTCGAGTATTTGAATTTACCTAAAGATAAACAACAAAAACTATGCCTTATATAAAAGTTTTTTTATTTATATCGTACTTTATAGTACTAACACCTGCTTTTAGCTTTGCTAAGGCTTTTGACAGTGCATATCTTGAGACACTTGCTAAAGATTACCTTGAGAACAAAATAACACCACCACCCGGTGGAAAGTTAGCTATTAGCGTTAGTAAACTAGACTCAAGAATAATAATAAAACCCTGCCAACAAGCGCTTAAGGCAAATATACCTGAAAATCATAACGGTAGAAACGTAAATGTTAAAATAAGTTGCGATGATTCAACTCCTTGGAAAATATATATCCCAGCAAAAGTTGAAAAAACCTTTGCAGTTTTAGTGGCCACAACAATCATTGAAAAAGGTATGATCCTTTCTGAAAGCAATATCGCTATTCAATATTTATCGAGTAATAAAATACGAGGTAAAAAGCTTGCTGATAAAACTGCGGTATTAGGCAGTAAAGCAATAAAACGGATCGGTAAAGGCAGAGCAATCAGTAGAAAGAACGTTTGTTTAGTATGTAAAGGCGATACGGTAACGATTATTGCTAAGTCTGACAACTTTATGATTAAAACACGTGGCATTGCGATGAGTGATGGTAATATTAATCAGCAAATTAAAGTGAAGAACTCTCGCTCGGGGAATATTATCAACCCAAAAGTTAGCGCTATTAATCAAGTCACTATTCACCTATAATTTTATTAGTATTTAAATTTAAGTTTTGACCTTATTTGCCGATATAAAGTTAGTGAATAATTTTAGGATAAAATCTACTGCCGCAGGTTAATATTATGGCTATAAATATCAATAACTTGAACAATCAAGCTCAAGTTCACCAAAATAAGCAAACGCAAGTAAAGCAGCAAGCTGCTCAAACAGCTAACACTAATGCACCAGTAAACCAACCACGTGCAGACTCTGTTTCAATCACACCACAAGCAAAACAGCTAAGTGATTTACAAAAGAAAGCAAATGAAGCACCCGCGGTTGATCAGAAAAAAATTGATGAACTAAAGAAAGCAATTGCTTCCGGTGATTACAAAGTGGATCCACAAAAGCTTGCCGCAAGCATTGCTAAGTTTGAGTTTGATCTTATTTAATTGATTATCATTATAATGTTTGTTTGATTTTGACTGCTTTCATTTGATATCAATGAAGCACTAGGTGATAATTGTTATTAATATGATGTTTTTACAGGGTGTTTTACATGTCAGCTTCACCACAATCACTAGCATTACTTGCTAAGCAATTTACACAACTTCAAGCACTTGAAAAAATTATTCATGACGAAAAAGAAATACTACAACAACATCAACCTGATAAGTTAATTGCAATTAGTGAACAGAAAAATCAGTTACTTATTAACATTCAGCAGTTAGATCAAGAGATTTCAGTTAACCAGCAATTTGCGCAAGATAAAGCGGCAAATTTATTAACACAAGAATTAGCAGATATTGAGTCATTATTGCTGCAATGCCAGCAAAAAAACCTCGTCAACGGACAAATCATTAATCAATCGCAGCTTTCAGTTGAGCGTATGAAAACATCCTTGTTAGAAAGCCATAATAAAACCTCTATTACTTACGACAGTAAAGGTAAGAAAAGCGGTGGTTTATCTAGTATTGGTATTAAAGCGTAATAGAAAAGCCTTTTTGAAAAGCATAATATTATTGGTTTATGCTTTCGTTAAAAATATTGTACATCCTTGATTTCTTTTCGGTTTAAACTCGCCTGATAAATATCAAAAACATCTTTAAAGTCTAATTGCAGTTCAGTGGTATATGTGTCGCCTACTGGGTAGCTTTTTACCACTTTTGCCCCTCTAATCAATCCTTGCACTGAAGCAGCCAACTGTTGGTTTTCAATGATCATGTCTGCCATGGTCGTTTTACTACTCACCTGTTGGCCATAAACCTGTTCAGCCAATTCTGCGTAGGCGGCAATTTTTGACGCTTTAATGGCCATCAGCATCCGCTGAGTTTCATGTTCAGAATTTTGTAGGCTAATAGGTGCATAACCAATACCACGAATAATGGGAAATGCTTCAGGCTCGACAACTTGCCATTGAACATGCTTATCATACATAGTTGAGCAGGCTGAAATACCGATTAGCCCAACAGTCAATAATAAGACTCTAATCAATGCGCTTTTCACTTGGGTTACTAACATCATCTGTTTACTTAACATAGTGACACCTAATTAATTTTGTATCTCAACCGCTCTTTGATTTTCAATTAGCATGGCGTTGCTTCGAATGATCATACCGTCTTTCATTTTGACATTTTCACTGTGGCTTTTCTCTTCACCTAACACCCATGAAGGAATAAATGATTGCGCTGTTGCTACCACCACTCGAGATTGAATACCTATCATTCGGGCATTGATCAAGATGCCATTTTCCTGCTCCATCATAGTACCAGCTACAACGTAGTCAATAATCTGACGTTCAGGCAACTCTTTCCAGTCTCGACTGAATATATAGTCACCTTCTTTAGTAACACGTATATGCCCTGTTGTTTTAAAGTCAATGACAACTAAACCATGACGTTGTAATTCATGAACAAAATTCTCTGCTAACTGATTTCCCAGCCAATTAGTTGATTCTAAATCTTTTAAATTAACAAAAGAAGCAACAGCAACAGGGGTTTTAGCGTTGACGAAGGCACTACTGTCTAGCATCTGATAAGCTAAACCTTTAACCACATCATTAATGGCATGCTTTGGTAAGTTGTAACTATCAATTTCACCTTTATCAACTTGTGCTGACTTATAAAAGTCATCTTCTTGTGTAATACCACAAGAGAGTAATGTTGGTAAAAGTAATGGTATAAGCCACTTTTTCATGGTGATCCCCTTTAAAAAGTCAGCGCTGTTAAATATTTTGGCTTTAGCGCGTTAACTGGCAACTTTATTTAAATGCCGCTATGCCAAATAGTATGCACATATCAAGCCAAAAGATTAACATCAAATACTTAGTGATAAAGAGAGGGAATAACAGGCATACATAATGCATGTTAGCTTTTGCATTCACTCAATTATTATTAAGTGAACATAGCAAGTATACTACTTACTCTACTGGAAAATTATATGCGCAACCTAATATTATCGTTGACTTTATTCATCAGCTCAAGTCTAGTCACTTTTATCAGCCAAGCACAATGGTATGAGGCGCAAGGACATGCAAGCTTAGAGAAGAACTCATTAGAAATAGCCCGCACAAAAGCAACAGAAAATGCTTTAAAGAAAGCGCTACTTGTAGCAGGGGCAACCGTTTCTAGTGTGCAGCAAGTTGTTAATGGCCTATTAACCCAAGACCAAATTAGTATTCGCGCCAGTGGTAGTGTTAACTCTATTGAATTAGTGGATGAACTACATAGCGAAAACACGCTAAGCGTGACTATACGGGCTGATATTTTTCCACAAGAAAAAAAGTGTTTTGCCTTAGATTTCAAAAAATCAATATTACTGACCCAAAGCCATTTATTGCATAGAGAGCAAGCTAATATTGGTAAAATTTACCCCATTAATGTCACGTTAGTTAAACAATTAGATAAACGTATTCGTGCACAAAGTAGCTTCGCTAACACCAAGTTATTATTAAAAAATTCCACGGCTTTTTCTCGGTATAATCGAAGTTTTCAAGAAGAAGAAATAAAGCACCTTGTTATTTCACTTGCTGAAAATACTGATAGCCAATATGTGCTATTTAATGAAATCAATGATCTTTCTCTAACACAAGAGCGAAGCAACAGTTGGAAGATATGGCAACAAGGTACTTATCCTAGAAATTTCGATTACACATTATATTTATATAATGGCATTAGCGGTGAACTAGTGTGGCAGCAAAATTATCAAGACTCTGCGGTTTGGGACTTTAATAAGCGTGAAGAAATAGATGTAAACAGCAGTCTGTTTTGGCAAAGTGATTACGGAAATATGATCAGTGCGCTCATTGATAAAACTGTCTCTGACATTGATGAAAATATAATGTGCGAGCCTAGTGAAGGGAAAATAATCAAGGTCAACGGTAATCAAGTTGTAATCAATTTAGGCCGCCGACACGGTGTAAAAGTTGGTGATGAATTTACCCTATTACATTTAAGTAATTTCACCAGTGATAATGGTCGACATTATGCAAGCTACAATATCAGTCCATTTAAGGTTAAAGTGAATCAGGTCACTAACCAAAGTGCTACGGCTATCACTATTGATAACAACTTATTAGGTAATATTCAGCTCAATGATTTAGCGGTTAGGTTTTAAAGTCGACAAACAAAATAATACTTAACAAATATTTTGCAAAAACCTACAATAGTTACACTGTCCTCATAGTTTAAGTGGATAGAATGCCCCTACAATTATCACTAGTGGGCAGTAAGTACAAAGTAATATCAAAGCATGTAACATAACCTAATACAGATGAATAGTTGCCTGCTTAGTTAACTTGAATGGTCTATTAGCTCAGCTGGATAGAGCATCCGCCTCCTATTAATTTGGGCCTCATTTACGAAAGTTTTTGAGTGTAAGATGTCAAATTCGGGGAAACCTTTCAGGTCATGCTGATGGCAATCCCGAGCCAAGCCTTATGCAAATAAGGAAGGTGTAGAGACTAGACGGCATCCACCTAACGCTTATAGTTATGGTGAAGGGATAGTCCAGCGCACAAAGCCTATGGGTGGCAGTGAAAACTGTAGTGTGATGAAGCGGAAGGTCGCAGGTTCGAATCCCGCATGGACCGCCATTTTTTAAAGATCAGCCAATACCAGCCATTTTGTTGGCTCACTTCTCTGCCCTTTTACTCATATCACAGGGCTTAGTACAGGCCCTGCGGTTATTTTTGAACAAAAAAAAGGGCCTCTTCAGAGACCCTTAAACTCAGTACGACAAAGTATTAAGCATTAGTGACCTAATTCAAGCATCCCCCATACTTCAAGATTATTTACCGTCACAACTGCATCACCATTTGAGTTAGTCGAAACGTTAAGGTTAGTGCTGGTGCCGTCAGGCAAGTGCAAGGTGGCAGAGCTAACCGCTTGTGGGAAGTAGCTCGCAGGTATCGCAACATCAACACCGTTCAGTGTTGGCGTTACGCCGCCAGCAAACGGACGATTTACTAAATGCACAACATACGGCGCATTGGCATTAGTCTCATGAATACGAGATACCGCAGTTACTGTCTCATTAGACACAGCGCCATTGATACTTACATTAATCACTAAGCCATCAATAGTACCACGTTGACCAATATGTCTAACTTTACTCCCTTGCTGATCTAATACCGCTTGCTGCTCAGCAGTTAAGTACTGAAGATCACCGTCAAAGAAAATATGATCAAACTTATCAAAGTCTTCCGAGCGTGGAACCACAGGGTAACCCGCGTCACCAAACACTAACATATCAAAGTTAATATTATCTTCCGTCAGTAATTTCACACTAGATTGCACTTGATTACCGCCGTCAATAAAGCCTGCTTTCATTGATGAATACATAGCATGAACAAGCCCAACTTTCGCATAAGAGGTATAGTTATCAAAGAGTTGCTCATTCGCACGTACAAATTGGTAGATATCGCGATAATTATCAGCCCCCGGAGACCAAGTCCAAATATCACCACCTACCCATACATTAGCAGGAATAGAGAATAAACCACCATAAGCATAAGCCTGTGCTACCCAACCTCGACCAAAACGCGGAGCGTCTTGTATACGAAGTTCATCAAACTCCCAAGGGTAAGGTGCGTAAGCTAATGTTTTATCAATAGCTTGTGCGCCTTTTAAGTGAACCAAAATGTTTGTCGGTAACTCGGCAATAGTGGTTCTGGCGCCTAAGTTCAACTCACCAGATAAGAAGGTAATATTCTCGTTAAAGATATAACCACGTGATTCAAACAATTGCGTGCTTGCACCAATTTCAATATCTGGGCGTTGCTGACGAATATAAGTCAATACTTCACCAAACTTTTGATTCCATACATCACGGTTAAAATACAAGAAGTCTTCAAGCATGGGAATATTGCCTTCAACTCTATCTGCCCCGTTCGAGAATGAAGTATGGGTAACACCTGCATTTAACAAATGCTGTTTGTAATCAAAGGTATTGATATTATTAATACCCATGGCAGCAAGCGCAGAATTACTGTACTTTTTATTTAACCATATACGAAAATTCTCCATTGCATACGGAGAGAAGTCTCCACCAAAGGTACGCATATCGGTTGAACGAGTAGAGTTAGTTTGTGTATCAAACATCAACTTATCAGGGTTAGCCTTTAATAGCTGGTCAACCTGAGATTTCATAAATGGTACAAACGCAGGGCTATGATTACTTAACCAATTATTGTTAAAACCGTTATGGCTTAAATAGCCCATAAAGGTCATTCTTACATTACGATCGTCAAGTGTTTGAACATAGTGTGGTTGCGGGTTTGTGGTATATTCCGTGAACCAACCATAGCCCCAGTCAAACTCGCCACGTGCAGTATATTCAAAACCTTCGCTTTGGAATGTATCAACAACATTAACCGCCCAATCCATAATCACAGTGTCATCATAAAAATCATGCTCTGGTGGATGCCCCCAGAACGCGCCAGTAGCACCAAAGTCATCAAATCCCTCTAGCTCTCGATTTTGCGGATACGTGTACCATACATCAGATTTCAATACTTTATTCGCAACAGGGATATCAACAGGCGCTTTTAAAAATGGCAAGCCAGTTACAGGGCCTTCCACTTCTGCCACAAAGTGATCATCTGGATTATAAACCGGTAAAGGACGAACATTATTGTCGCTCACTTTGGTCATACGAATTAAATCACCACTCCATTGCCAGTCAGAGCCACCAATAGCTTCTACACGTACCTTATAATTACCGCTTGTTTCAACGACAAAGTCGCCACCGTAAAGTTCGACTTCTTCCGGACTTTCCCAACCTCCAGTGCTATCAAAATATCCCCAAGAAGCCGTCTCACCGTTTAAATCAATTCGAGCACCATAGCTACCGTCACTGCCTGTTGCCACGGTGATAAACGAACGATACGTACCCGCTTCAAAATAAATATTATGGTATTCACCATAATCTCCATTCGTGACCCAGCTAACATTTGTAGCGCCAGTTTCAGCAACAAAACCATCATTAGGATCACTGGCTACACGACCTGTAGTACCAGTAACATCGAAATCTTCTAGTTGGATTATAATGCCACCTGGTGGTGGAAGTATCGGGTCAACAATTACATTGCCAGCCGACTTAAAGATATTGCTACTTAGTGTACTTGGGTGCACAAAGTTTGTACCACCACTCACATCAATACCAAAACCAATACCACTCACGGCACCGCTACCGCCGTCGGCATTACCAAGCCTTAACTCGAAATCATGCCAACCAGCAGAAAGGTTTAAATCTGATGTTTGTGACGCATTTTCCCAACTGTCATTTGACAGCACTAACACGTTATCAATGTACAAACGTACACTGTCATCAATATTCTCATAGAATGAAATATGACCATCCGCGTCATAAATTTGTCCTCTAAAAACCTCGGTAGAGTTTGCTCTAATAGCATCGTCGGTTTCTAGTAAGTCTGTAGTCACTAAATAATTAGGAGAATCAGCGATATAACCTGCATTACCTATAAAATTAGTTGCACCATCAACACGTCCCCAAAGTAAGCCATCACCATCATGAGGAAAACTCCCCTCTGGTGGGTCAACAGGGCCGCCGCCATTGTCAGCTTCAACTGTTACGCTAGTTTGTGCACTAAAGTTACCATCATTAGTGTTTACGGTTATGGTTGCTTGACCGGCACTCACTGCAGTGATGCTACCACTCGCATTAACAGTGGCCACTAAAGCATTGTTAGTAGAATATGACACAGCAGTGTTAGTTGCATCTATCGGGGCTACTGTTGCAGTGATAGTTTGTGACTGACCAATTGTGAGCGTAGTACTGGTTGGGTTAACACTTACTCCTGTCACCGCAATGTCATCCGCTAACACAGTAACATTGGTGGTTGCCATAAAGTTACCATCATTTGTACTTACCGTGATGATGGCTTGTCCAGCACTTACCGCATTGATACTACCATTAGCATTTACGGTTGCGATGGCACTATTACTTGATGAAAATGATACTCCTGCATCAGTGGCATTTGCAGGTAAAACTGTTGCTGTCGCTGTTTGTGACTGACCAATATTCAAACTAGTATTGGCAGGTGATAGGGATACACCAGTAACAGAAACATCTGAGCCAGAGCCAGTATCACTTGATTCATATACAAAGGTTAACGTATCGCCATTCCATTGCCATGCAGCACTACCATGGCTTTTCAATCGTACGCTATAAGTACCAGCACTTGGAATGACAATGTTACCATTTAAATTAAAATCGTCGTAATTATCCCAGCCTCCTGTTGCACTAAGGTATGAACTGGCAACAGAATAACTATCGATAATAATTTCAGCGCCTATTTGGCCATTAACCGGAGAGCCTGCAGCCAATGTAGCACTATAAGTGCCAGCCTCTGTAAACGTTACCTCATAATCGGCATAATCACCTGAGGTATTGAAATTAATACCACTACCAGTGGTATTAAAACCCAACACGGTATCACCAGCAACAGCCGCGCCGTCTTTATTGGTGGAAATGAAGTTCTCAAGGTTTACCACTAGGTTTTCCACCGGTTCATCAGGGTTGCCGTTATCAGGCTCAGTACCACCGGTTAGAGAAAAAGACTCTAAATTCCACTGCCAATTGGGGCCAACAGCAAGTAAACGAATCGTTGAATTCCCCTCAGGTAGTGTTACCGTGTGCGTTGCAGTCAATGGCTGGAAGTCATCCCAATCAGTTAATGGCACAATCACTGACCCTTGGCTTTCAAATGTATCGCCACTATTAACGAGTACCTCGATACCAGGATTAGCGGAAACAGCAGTACCCACAAGGTATTCGATAGAATATTCCCCCCCTATAGCGGTGACATCATAGTCAACATAGTCACCCACGTTTACCCAATTAATGGCTTGTTCACCGTTAACTGAATAAATAGTGACAGGGTTTTGTTGACCATCATTGAAAGTACCACCTAAGTTACTAAAAGACTCAGCTTGTATTGTGAGTGTTTCTTCAGCATATGCTTGTGTAGCAAAGGCTGACAATGAAATGACAACCCCTATACTCAGCATTGTTCTAGTTGTTTTATACATTTAAATTTCCTATTTTATTTTTATTTTTATTTTCAATACAGCGGCCAATTAGACATCACTTTAGCCATCATAATGATGAATTACGCAATAAAGTTAAGTTAATCAATGCTATATCATCCATACCACTTTGATGCTGAAATTTCATACAGCAATCGTATTAAAAACTAGCACAATATTGTTTATTGTTCAAAGTGCATTGTTAACAATTTCATATAAGAATGATTATTTAAAAGGTTAAAGGATAAATAAAAACCACTATTTAGTAACGGCTATACAGCCACTCTACTTAATTTAATTATATAAGATCTCTTTACTGACTTACGGTACAGCAATAAATTACATGCATAATGTTTTGAACTGGGGTTAGAGCTTCTTAACTAAACAGAGAGAGAATTAATAATTTTCTTAATCTATTTGAATCTCACGATAACCATCAAATTTTGGTTAATCACAAAATGAATAGGGGCAAGTATGGCGTATATTTGATTATCGCAGCATAACGGTATGAAAATACTAACCGGATTATTTGATTTCGCAAAGAAAAAAGCCTCAACCACACATAAATGCATAGTTGAGGCTTAAATTTCCATTTGTAATTATGATCTTACCCTAAGGTATACAATACATTATCAAAGCGCACAGCATTCAAACACACTGTAGTTCGATCATTATTTTTCTGATTGCACTGTTTTTACTTCCATGTCATCAGCTATTGAGGTGTTACTCAATATTGCTGATACGGCCATAACTAGCACTGCCAGAATAACCGTCGTCAGCTTTAATCCCCTAGAGGATGACTTATTCATGATTTACCTTATTATAATGCTTGGTTGTTAGAATATGTGTGCCCTAAAACTAGTTGGGCAAATGTACAACCTGATTAAAAACTAAACTATTTAATTTTATAATACAAGTAAAATATTCAACTATATAAAACAATTACCTTAACTATCATGCTTTTCATCAAATAAGCGTGCTTGATAATTTTGTTGCTGCTCATGGGTAGTTTGGGTAATTTTTATAACCGCGGTTAAAATCTTTTCACCAGTATTGGTTATGCCAAGACTGACATCCCCTTTCATTAACTGACAAATCTCTTTTACCATCGCCATTTGTGTACTGTATTGAGCGACATCTGCTGAAATATATTCTTCAAACGGTGATTTACCCTCTGATTTTACGCCATCATGTTCTGTAAAAATAAACAATAAAGTTGAGGCTTTTAACTGATGGTGGTGAACCTTTACGGTTAGGCGAAGGTCGTCCATCGCATAAAGCCCGTGGACACTTTCACATAAGGCAATTAAAAACTGCTGAATGCGTAGTTCATCACTGCTAATGAAATGAGGAACAGCGGGATCAATTAACAGCGTAAGGTTTCTATTGGTCATCTTGTTTTGAACTTTAAGGACTTCATCCACACGAGCTAAAAACCCATGAAAATCAAATGGCTCTGATTTAACAAATAATTCTCTTGATTCAATCTTTGATAAGTCAACAACCATATCCAGTAATTGACTCATGCTTTTCTGTGCTAAGTCGATATTATTAATGATAGTAGCTTGTTCTTGTTGCTGTACCTTTTTTAATTGCTCGATAAATGATTTGATCGCCTGCAAAGGAGTTTGTAGCTCTTTATTTAGCGTGTTTAAAAACTCTGTTTTCGCAATACTTTCATGATCAGATTGGTCTTTAGCTAATATTAACTCTTGAGTTTTTCGCCTTACTTGCACACTTAACTCGCTTGAATAGACAGCCATCATTAAGATAAGTAATTGAAATACCACTCCACCCAAAGTAACCCCAAGCAACATTCCCCATGCTTGCCAGTTTTTTTTCTGCATTTGCCAAGATTGTTGTTCAACGAAGCTAATACGCCATTGTCGTGAATAAATACTCAATTCAAGTTGCTCAACATGTCGATTAGGATGCGAAATTTGTTGGCCAAAAAGTATATACGGCTCAACAGAGCTAATATCTTCAATAAATAAATCGGTACCACTTGTGGTTAACTTGTCTACTTGACGAAAAAACTCTTCAAATTGAACAACAGCGATAACAAACCCTAGCAAGCTTTCATGATTAGGCTCATTAAAAGGGTTTATTATCTGCTTATTGGTATCGTGAACTGAAGAAACAAATAAAATACCTGGATTACTATGATCGTCTTGAATCAAGTTTATAGGCGCACTCGCAATAACTTCACTACTAGCCATCACATTGTCCATAGATACTACATCGGCTGAATTAGTTAAAACGTCGAAACCTAAAATAATACGATTACCTAATAATGGATAAACAAAGCGAACAGGTGCGTAAACATCTCTTTTAGCTGCACTTTTCATTAGAGAAGTATTGCTTCGTTCCATAATTGTACTTTCTTGCTTTTCATAACTCGCACGATATTTATCTGCCACGATGGGAGCCCATTCAAGCGCTCTAATAGCCGAGTTTTCACGATATATTTGTTCTGCAAAAAGTGAAAATTCAGCAGCCGTTACCTTTCCACTGGCTTTTACAAAAGCAGATAAACTATTTAATTCATTTACCGCTAATGACACTTCTTGCTTTATGGCTTCCTCCACCCCACTCTTCACTCGCTCGAACATATCTTCACGATTATGTAATTGTGCATTCTGAGAGATTTTAAACAACAAACTGATGGACACAAAAGCTAAAGAGGAGGCTAAAATAATAAAATATCGTTTTGAAGATTTTAACTGCTGCCTTTTTTGTGTAAGCAATAATAATGGTGTAAAAAATATTGAAAATAATACGCTAGCCGACCAACTACTTAGGAAGGTATATAATAAATTACCCGCTAATGTCTCGTTATCTAACATGGTAATTACTAATATAGTGCTCGAAGACACTATCGCAGTTAAGGGACCGATTTTAAAAAGAAAGACTAATAAGACTTGTCGTGATTTAAGCCATTTTTGTTGATGAATTTCTTTTAAAGTTAATTGTTTAGCCCAATAACTTTGCATCATGATGGCTAAAACCGTAATGATTACCATCGCTAAGTTGATGTTAACTTGAAAGTGCCAAAATAAGATCCCTGAAAATGCAATTACAATAGGGATAGTGACTAATAAAACATTAGAGCCTAGAAAAATAATTAATGCCGTGGTTATACCGGCAATTGGACCAATAAAACTAATGAATGATAATGGTTCGATAAATAAGACAATACTGAGACAAACGACTAGATAGATAATTATGGCAAGATAAAAGCGTTGAAGATTATTTAGCATTATTTTTATATCGCGAATCAATGAATTAAGTATGAAAGTAATTAAAGATACTAGCACTATTGTCAAGCACAGCTCAAACCATACTCCCGCCTTCTTTTCAGATATGTTCTATAACATGAAAACTTTTATAAAAAAATATAACAAAATATGCAATTTAATTTGCGATCACCCTTAGGGTAAGAGAAAATACGCGCAATTATTATTATGGGTGTAAAAAACCTCTTCAAAAATCAGTAGAACTGGAGCCAATATGTCGTCGCGTCAAGAACTAGCCAATGCCATTCGCGTTTTAAGTATGGATGCCGTACAAAAAGCAAAATCAGGACACCCAGGTGCCCCAATGGGAATGGCCGATATCGCCGAAGTGTTATGGCGTGATTTTCTAAAGCACAACCCAAGTGATCCTAACTGGGCTGATCGCGATAGATTCGTGCTTTCTAATGGCCATGGTTCAATGTTAATTTATTCTTTATTGCATTTATCTGGTTATGATTTATCTATTGATGACTTAAGAAACTTCCGTCAATTACACTCTAAAACTCCTGGTCACCCTGAATATGGTTACACTCCTGGTGTTGAAACCACAACTGGCCCTCTTGGCGCTGGTATTTCAAATGCTGTCGGTATGGCGATTGCAGAAAAAACCTTAGCGGCACAATTTAACCGTGAAGATCACGATATTGTTGATCACTTCACCTATTGTTTCTTAGGTGACGGTTGTTTAATGGAAGGTATCTCTCATGAAGCTTGTTCATTGGCTGGTACTTTAGGTTTAGGTAAATTAATTACTTTTTGGGATGACAACGGCATCTCAATCGACGGTCACGTTGAAGGTTGGTTTACTGATAACACCCCTGCACGTTTTGAATCGTACGGCTGGCATGTTATTAGTGTTGATGGTCATGACTCACAAGCAATTTCTGCCGCTATTGCAGAAGCAAAATCAGTGACTGATAAGCCAAGCATGATTTGTTGTAAAACCATTATCGGTTTTGGCTCTCCGAATAAATCAGGCACGCACAATTGTCATGGCGCACCATTAGGTGATGAAGAAGTTCAAGCAACTCGCGACTTTTTAAACTGGCAACATGCCCCATTTGAAGTACCTGAAAATGTTTACGCCCAATGGGATCAAAACGAAAAAGGTCAAGCAAAGCAAGTAAGCTGGAATGAAAAATTCAGTGCTTATCAAGCAGCTCATCCAGAATTAGCTGGCGAATTTGAACGCCGTGTTATTAAAGGTGAACTACCACAAGATTTTGAAGAGAAAGCCAATGCTTTCATTCAAGAATGCCACGAAAGTAGTGAAAACATTGCGTCACGTAAAGCATCACAAAATGCGATAGAAGCTTTCGGTAAAGTATTACCTGAAATGCTTGGTGGCTCTGCCGATTTAGCTGGCTCTAATTTAACCTTATGGTCTGGTTCAAAAGGTATTGAAACAGATGCTGCCGGTAACTACATTTTTTACGGTGTACGTGAATTTGGTATGAGCGGCATCATGAACGGTATTTCATTACATGGCGGCTTCATCAATTACGGTGCTACTTTCATGATGTTCATGGAGTACGCGCGTAATGCTGTACGTATGTCTGCACTTATGGGCATTCAAAACATTTTTGTTTACACCCATGACTCAATTGGCCAAGGTGAAGATGGTCCGACGCATCAACCTATTGAGCAATTAACTAACTTGCGTACCACTCCAAACTTAACGACATGGCGCCCTTGTGATGCTACTGAGTCTGCTGTTGCATGGAAAGCCGCGGTACAAAACCAAAAAGCGCCTTCAGCTTTGGTTTTCTCTCGTCAAGGTTTACCCGCTATGACACGTAGCCAAGCTCAAGTTACTGATATCGCTAAAGGCGGTTACATTTTACAAGATTGTGACGGAACGCCTGAAGTTATCTTAATGGCAACAGGCTCTGAAGTTGGCTTAGCGGTTGACTCAGCAAAAGCATTAGCAGAGCAAGGTAAAAAAGTTCGCGTAGTGTCTATGCCATCTACTAACATCTTTGACGCACAGTCAAGTGAGTACAAAGAGTCAGTTTTACCAGCAAATGTTACTAAACGTGTTGCCATTGAAGCAGCACATGTAGATTTCTGGGCTAAATATGTTGGCCTTAGTGGTGCTGTTGTCGGTATGACAACATTTGGTGAGTCTGCACCAGGTAATGTATTACTTGAACACTTCGGTTTCACTGTTGATAATGTCATTAATACAGTAAACGCATTATAAAAAAGTGAAAACTATAAAGCCACAAGCTACAAAATCACTTGTAGCTTGTGGCTTTTTCTTTAGCGAAAAAATGAAAGAAACTTATGATAAATATTGCTATTAACGGCTTTGGTCGTATCGGTCGTAGCATTGTTAGAGCTATTTATGAAAGTGGCAAAACTGAGCTATTTAATATTGTCGCTATTAACGATCTGGCGCCTGCGGATGGAATTGCACACCTATTAAAATACGATAGTACGCATGGCCGCTTCGCTTTTCCTGTTGAATTACACGATGGAAATTTGGTAATCAGCCAAAGTAAAATTGCTTTGTCTCACGTTGAAAACTTATCTGACTTACCATGGAAAGAACACCAAGTAGACATTGTATTAGATTGTACCGGTAAGTTTGGCAGTAAAGCCGATGGCCTTGCCCATATAAAACAAGGGGCGAAAAAAGTACTTTTTTCTCACCCTGCTAGCCACGACGTAGACGCAACTATTATTTATGGTGTTAATCACCAACTACTAAATAATGACCACCGCATTGTCTCTAATGGCTCTTGCACAACTAACTGTATTGTTCCCGTTATTAAAGTACTTGATGATGCCTTTGGAATTGAAAGTGGCACAATTACCACCATACATTCATCCATGCATGATCAACAAGTCATTGATGCTTATCATCCTGATTTACGTCGTTCACGTGCTGCTAGTCAGTCTATTATTCCTGTAGATACCAAACTCGCCTTAGGTATTGAAAGAATTTTACCTAAATTCAAAAGTCGTTTTGAAGCGATAGCGGTGCGTATACCTACCATCAATGTTACCGCAATGGATTTAAGTATTACGGTTAATGAAGATGTCACTATTGAAGACATTAACCAAGTCATAATAGAAAATCAGCGTAAGTCGCTCACAGAACATGGTTTACAAGGTATTTTGTCGTACACCGAAGAGCCTTTGGTGTCAGCTGACTTCAATCATGACTCTCATTCTTGTATTGTGGATGGTAATCAAACACGCGTTAGTCATATGCGTTTGGTAAAGATGTTAATATGGTGTGATAACGAGTGGGGATTTGCTAACCGGATGTTAGATACCACTGAAAAAATGTTCAACATTTAGTGCGAGCTTTCTTAAAACAAAAAAACAGCTTTTCAGCTGTTTTTTTATTACGGCCTAAATATCTCTTAAATCGGGTTCAAGTTAATTAAGTATTAGCTAAACATAGACTTAACATCTGAACATAAGGCTTTAAAGTCATCACCTTTCATAAAGTCTACGTCAGGCAAAATACCTTTTTTTACATAACTGTTTAATAATACTTCTTGGGTTGAGCCATTCTTGAAAATATTATGATAAATAGCCCCTGCCCGGATAAAATCTAAATAGTGAACTTCTTTAGGTAAAATGGTTAAGTCACTCCAACTTTCAACCAAGAGAGTAAGCTCATCTGTAAACTCCCAAGCTCGAGTAATTGTGCCGCCAATTTTTCCAGATAATTTAATAATAGCTTGTTGTAAAAAAGTAGGATTTGCGAAGATGTCTGGATGTTGCTCAGCTTCCGTTAAGATAGGCAAAACACCAATATTATGAACTAACGCCGCTAAGGTAATAGTGTCTAATGTTAACGGTGTGTGCTTATTTTCTTTTAAATATATGCTCATTAAACTAATGGCTACTGAAGCAATATCAACCGTTTTTCGCCATGACTTTTTCATATACATAGTCACAACATCATTTTCTGAAACAAATACCTGCTCAAGCGCCATAGCAGTAGCAATACTTTTAATTTGTCTTAAGCCAATGCGAGTGGTAGCTTGAGAAACAGTTTCAACTTTGATACTTCGCCCTAATAAAGCACTATTAGCTACTTTAATCATACCAAGAGCTAACGCAGGATCTTGTGAAATAATATCACTCATTTGCCCTAAATTAATATCGGTATCATCTGCTGCTTGTCGAACTTTTAACGCCACTTCAGGCAAGGTAGGCAACACTAACGCATCTTGTTTAATTTTTTCCATTAAAATTGTATATAAAGCATTTTCAGTCGCCATAGAATTCCCCTATTTATTATTGTACAAAACTAACTCTACAACTTAAAAGTAGCACAATTTCTCTTATCTCCAAGAGTTTTTTTTACTGTTTTTCAATATTGTATAAAAATACGGTCATATTGCTTGATTCTGTTTATCGGCAATAATTTATTCGCAATAACATTGATTTCCATCAAGCTTTTAATGTTTTTGAATACTCTATCACTACGGCTTTTAATATAAAATATGCGCCTAAATTTTTTGGCTCGATTGTCGAGCGTATTTAAAAGATCATATTATGTTTAAGCCTGAATTACTTTCACCTGCTGGTAGCCTTAAAAATATGCGATATGCCTTTGCTTATGGTGCTGATGCTGTTTATGCAGGACAACCCCGCTACTCCCTTAGGGTTAGAAATAATGAGTTTTCTTTAGATAATATTAAAACGGGCATTAATGAAGCGCATTCTTTAGGCAAAAAGTTTTACCTAGTCAACAATATCGCACCACATAATAGTAAATTAAAAACCTTCATCAAAGATATTGCACCGTTAATTGCAATGAAACCAGATGCGTTGATCATGTCAGATCCCGGTTTGATCATGTTAGTTCGTCAGAGTTTTCCCGACATGGCAATACATTTATCAGTTCAAGCTAACGCTGTGAATTGGGCAACAGTTAAGTTTTGGTATGCTCAAGGGGTTGAACGAGTCATTTTATCCCGAGAGTTATCCTTAGATGAAATTGAAGATATTCGCTTTCATTGCCCAGAAATGGAATTAGAAGTTTTCGTGCATGGGGCATTATGTATGGCATATTCTGGCCGATGTTTATTATCAGGATATATAAATAAACGAGACCCGAACCAAGGCACTTGTACCAATTCATGCCGCTGGAAATATGACAGCCATAACGCTAAAGAAACAGAGACTGGCGACATTGTTGCCATAGCGCCTGCAAAGATTTATACACCAAACAAAGAAATTGTAACAGCTGATACCCAATTTACAGAAAATAAGCCGATTAATGATGTCGTTTTACTGCAAGAGCAAGGTAGACCGGGTGAATACATGCCTGCTTTTGAAGATGAACATGGCACCTATATAATGAATTCAAAAGATTTACGCGCCGTTGAACATGTTGAACGGCTAGTAAAAATTGGTGTGCATTCTTTAAAAATTGAAGGTAGAACTAAATCTTTCTATTATTGTGCACGTACCGCACAAATTTACCAACAAGCAATTAGTGACGCGTTAGCGAATAAGCCCTTTAATAACAAACTAAACTCTGATTTGGAGCATTTAGCCCACCGAGGCTATACCGCAGGCTTCTTAAAACGTCATCGCCCTTCAGATATGCAAAACTATGATTACGGATATTCAAAAAGTGACAGCCAGCAATTCGTTGGTGAAGTCACTGGAAGATGTGAAAAAACCAACCTCATTGAAATCGATGTAAAAAATAAATTTCTTGTTGGTGATGAACTTGAGTTGATGACCCCTCAAGGTAACGTCAGTTTTACCTTAGAACATATGGTCAACTCTAAAAATGGAGAAATTATTACCGACGCTAAAGGCTCAGGTCATAAAGTCGCTATTGAATTATCAACCGAGTTAGATTTGTCATTTGCTATCATAATGCGTTATTTAACTGACGGAGGAACAACTCGTCAGCCATTTACACAAAACCAAGCGGATTCATAGGTAACAAGGTAATGGCATTATTTATTGAAAGCTCCTGTATCAACTGTGACATGTGTGAGCCTGAATGCCCAAATGAGGCGATATCGTTAGGAGAACATATATACGAAATTGATACAGCAAGATGTACTGAATGCGTTGGCCATTATGATAAACCTACTTGTGTTGATGTTTGCCCGATAGACTGCGTCAAACCAGATCCAAACCATAATGAGAGTAAAGATACCCTGCTAGAAAAATTTTTATCATTAGATGAGGTCATTTAACCCCGTAGATAATACAAATAAGTAAAGCGAGTTTATTTTTAAAGCGTACGTTATCTTAGTCCATTTAATATCATCATAAAAATTATCACGCTTTATCAGCGTAATATTTAATCAAATGTTATTTCCTAACTATTTTTTGTTAATACACTTAGTAAACTTTGCGTTAGCTCTTCGAAGTCGATAGGTTTTGCTAAGTGTTTATCAAAACCAGTTTCCTTGGCCTTTTCTTTACTTTGTTCATCAACATCTGCAGTTAATGCAAAAATAGCAATATGATTATATTCAGGAAAAGAACGAATGGTTTTAGTGGCTTGATAACCGTCTAGCACAGGCATTTGGCAATCCATTAGCACAACGTCAACCTGCTCTTTTTTTATGTAATCAATGGCAAGTTGGCCATTTTCAACTAATACAGCATCTATACCTAACTTCTTTAAAATAGTCTTTATTAATACCTGATTAATCTTATTATCTTCGGCAACTAACACTTTTAATGTCGATAAATTTTCTTCGAGGGTAACTTGGGGTGAAGCGGCTTTAGTTTCATTGACAGAAATAGCTAATTGGCAGGTGAAGGTAAACGTTGCTCCCTCCCCTTTAACGCTCGACACTTGGATATCGCCCATCATTAATTGGCTAAGTTTTTTAGCGATAGTTAAGCCTAACCCTGTGCCGCCGAAATCGCGCGATGTAGACGTATCAGCCTGAGTAAAAGGTTTAAATAACTGAGAAATGTTTTTTTCGGCAATTCCAATACCGGTATCTTGTACTTGTATTTGAATATGCGCTTTATTGTCTACTTGCCCCAATAACTCAGCCGTTAAGGTAACACCACCTTGCTGAGTGAACTTCATCGCATTGCCACATAAGTTTATTAACACTTGCTCAATACGAATTTGATCCCCTTTAAAAAATATTTGCTCAGGTATATTATCAACTAACTGCCATTGTAGTTTTTTTTCTAAAGCTTGTGCTTCAAAGATACTATGGACTCTCTTTAACACTCGATGTAAATCGACAAAATCATGATTAAGTAATAATTTTTTGGACTCAATTTTAGAGATATCTAATATGTCATTAACTATATGCAGTAATAAATCTGAAGAAATGGCTATGTTATCAACAAAAGATTTAATTTCGTTAATATCATCGGAATCTTTCGCCAACACAGCGAAGCCAAGCACTGAGTTCATTGGTGTACGGATTTCATGACTCATATTGGCTAAAAACTGACTCTTTGCCTGATTGGCATAATTTGCCTCTTCAACAGCAACGTTTAGCGACTCAGTACGCTGGTTAACTAAGCTATCTAAGGCCAACTGGCGATTATTCATTAATAATAATGAAGTAATAATTGTGATCACTATCACCACAAGAAATATATATAGCACTAAAAACTCTTCACTCAACTGATGAGTAATATATTTTTTGTTGGCTAATAAATTATACTGCCACTTTTGCCCCGCAACAGTAAAAGTACCAGAGAAGTGCGCTGAACTAGTTGGCAATGTTAATACTAGGTTTTCTTTTTTTTCTGCATTACTAATAAACCATTGCTGCTTGCCTACTTCAAAAAATTCATAAAAGAATAGTTTTTGTTGTTCTGGAGTAAATGCATTGATTAGCAAGTTTTCAGCTAAAAATACCGCCGTAGCAAAACCTATCAACTGCTTGCTTCTTCTTCCCTCTTCAGTAAGAGGCTTGTTAAAGACGGGATAAAATAATAAAAATGCCGGCTCTTTTTGATCTGATTGTACTAACTGAATAATCGGTGTCGCTTTAGGCTGGTAACTTTCTATAGCATTATTCAGTGTGTTCTTTCGTGATGGATTTGAAAACACATTAAAACCAATCGCTTTTTCATTACCTTTCACTGGACTAATTAACCTGACATAAACGATGGGATCACTACTAAGTATTGAATTTCCTTTAATAGAAACATTACTGGAATGTATCTGGATTAGCTCTTGTTCATGACGTATTTTATCTTGCTGAGAAATAATAGGGTTCCATGACATCGCTTTAATCGCTGTTGAATGACTATCAATGCTGCTGACATATGAGCGAAACAATGCCTGATTGATAGACGGTGTATTTTGAATAAAGATAGCTAAATCTCTTAACTGATTAATCGCGCTATTTATTTGCCGATGAATACCATTTTCTATAATTCTTGCTTCTTTTTTAACGAACCTCTCTGAATTAACATTTAGCTTAGTAACAAAAAACTGAGTGATTAACGCTGCAATAGTGAATAGTACAACCACTGAACTTATTATTGTGATTCTTGCTTTGCGTTGGTTTATTTTTAATCGTCTAAAGTTAAGAATGCTAAAAAAAAGTGGAGCAATAAATAATACCCCTAAAGAATCACTAAACCACCAATAAACCATGTTCAATTGGAAGTTTTCAAAATCATATCCGGAATTAAAAATACTTAAAGCATAAACGCCAATATTGGCAGCAATAAGGTTTATAAAGATCCCGACAATGAATACAAAGTGAATTGTTTTTGAATTTTGCCATTGCTCAAAAGGGTTACCCAACCAATAACGTAATAAGGCAGCTCCAACAATCGCTTGTAACATGCTTCCAAAAGCAATAAACCCATTTTGAATACCTGCAGTAGAGAAAACTAAACTAAATTCAAAGTCGGGAATAATAGAAAAATTAACAATAAAAGAAGCAAGGAACACTGCAGGGAAAAAACGCCACCACCAAAGGTAACAGCCAATTAATGCAATACCTGCAGGTAACCAAATAGGAATAACTTGGCTTTGAAAGGAAATAGCTGAAAGTAATTGGCCTGAAAAAATATAACCTAGGAATAATATTACATACCACAACCTATTGTTTTTTATTGTAGAAGTGATTTTACGTCAACCTGTAATTTGTCTATTTATTCATAATAGTAACTATAGTTGAGCTAACTTCCTACATCAAATTAATTAGCTATGCTATTTATTGAAATCTACATTACTTGTTAAAGCTATCTTACTGGAATAGTTAATAAATAAGCGATTGATTAAGTTAAAAACTATAAAGACACCTAGATACTAATGTCTGATATGAGAGAGTATAAACTTTCGTGAATATTGCAATATTGCAATACTGCAGTTTAAAATAAGACACAAAAAAACCAGCTATTTAGCTGGTTTAATGTTTGGTACCGGAAGACGGACTTGAACCGTCACGCCCGAAGGCAACGGATTTTGAATCCAAAAATAGCGGTTTACATAGGTATACTACGGTTGACTCTAGTTTAAATCAACCGTTTTATTGCTGTGTAGAGATACTCAGTTTTAGGGTAAATTGCACATATTTACCCATATGCACATATTTGCACACGAAAGGTACTGTTATATGAAAACTAAAAAAGCTCAGTTATATCAATTTTCAAAGCTTTAGCTATTTGATATATCTTGGTTAAAGTAACATTCTTTTCACCACGCTCAATACGTCCCATGTAGCTCCTATCAGTATCTGATAACTCAGCTAGTTTTTCTTGAGATATACTTTGTTGTTTTCTTATCTCGCGAACTTTAGAACCAAAGGCAAGCAATTTATCGTCAATCAATATCATTCTACCTCAAATAAAAGATAGAAATATCATCAATTACGGCTTATTATACCACGGCCTATAACACCCATTAACTATAGGTTTTGTATTTATTCTATAGTAGAGATGATATATGCTTGTTAAATACACAATTAAAAATTAATAAAGGAAGAAAAGTATGTTTTGGATATTATGGATACTATTTACAGTTTTAATTTGTATTTGGGCAGATAAATGGAACGTGTCGTGGGTTTTATGGGGAATTATCTCATTAATTATCAGCCCACTAATTGCAGGAATTATTTTATTAATCTTAGGAACAAACCATCCTGAATGTCCTTCTTGTAAAGAAATAGTTAAGTCAGGCTCGCGCATTTGTAAACATTGTGGTCAGAAATTTAAAGAAGAGATTGCATAAACAATTGATAGAAGTTACTTTCTAAATGATATTTACGAATAATTACCTTGTTGATAGGGATTTGAGTTGATTTTATACTTCTTGAATTTATTTGCCGTAGGCTAGCATAAGTAAAAAACATATGTTCCAATACCCTATGAGAATCATATTATTACTGTTGTCGCTCATTTCTATTGCTACATATGCAGCCCAAATACCTTCATCATTTAGTAAAGCTAAAAAGTTGGCTTTAAGTCAAATATATAAAGTTCATCAAATATCATTCTATTGCGGCTGTACTTTTAATAATAAAAAAGAAGTAGATCAAACTAGCTGTGGTTATGAACCTAGAACACCAATTACAAGCTCAGGTAAGCAAAATATTCGAGATAATAGGATTGAATGGGAACATGTATTTCCTGCAAGCAAAATGGGCAGTAATATAGTCTGTTGGGGCAGTGAAAGAAGTCAATTTCCACAATGTGTTAAATCAAGCGGTAAACTTAAATCAGGCCGCGAGTGCTGTCAAAAGATAAATAAAGACTTTCGTAACGCTCATAATGATCTAGTTAATTTAACTCCTGCTATTGGTGAAGTGAATGCGGATAGAAGTAACCTGCCTTATAAAGTTATACAAGATGAAAGTCGTTCCTATGGCCAGTGTAATTTTGAATATGACACTAAGAACAAAGTAGTTGAACCATCCGAGCCAATTAGAAGTGATATAGCTCGTATACAACTTTACATGCTAGATAAATATGGTGCAAAGCTAGGCTTTTAGTTTAGCTCTAAGAAGAAACTAATGCTTGAGCAATGGAGTGAGCAAGACCCTACAGGTGAATGGGAGGTTAAAAGGAATAAAGGTATCTGTAAAACTCAAGGCTCCGGTAATGAGTTGGTTAGTGAGTGTGATTAAGGTCAAGTAAATTGCATTACGGAAGTAAGCTTTAAAATATTTGCTGTATATTTTCTAATGAATTGGCTGTGTCATATTACTGAGAAGTCTCAGTAATAAACCAAAATCACTATTTATGCCCCTAATTAATTGATATTGTTTGGAATAATTTTTCATTATATATTGGATATTACTGATACTTCTCAGTAATATCTAAGCCTTAACAAAATATTTTATTTTTAGTTTCTAAGATACTGAAAATATGGGATATTAATAATGATTTAATTATAGTTATGAGAGAGTCATTACTGAGAAGTCTTCATAATAAGCTGTTAGTGTGCAAGGATAGTCTGGATGAAATTTTACAAATATGTTTTACTTTCTACACTTTTTGTTGGAAATAATGTTAATTCAGAACCAACCAAATCGTTAAACTGGTTAATGAATGAACCAGCAAGCCTATTCGATATAGGAATGATAAGAATGCGATTGGATAACACTAATCGCTGGACCCCTAAGTTACTGGAAAAAGTAAAAGATAAAGGTTTAAAGCTAGGTAATATTGGTGTTGGCAGTGTTGTTTACACTTGGGATGAAAATACAATATCTATAACAGCCCCTTTAATAGGCGAACCTTCTGAAAAATTATGTGCTGAAACCTTAAAAGAGTATAAAAATATAATATCCCCTCTATCCAAAAAATCTAAACTTAAATATAGGTTTTTGGCAGGAAGTTTCGGACATGTTAACTACAAAAGTAAATCGCGACCAAAGAGCTTAGATGAAGAGGTCAGTAAATTATTTGTATTTACAATCGGTATAACTAATAAAAGCAATGATAATGAAAAAAGCATTTATTGTTCTTCAACAATAAATAATGACCACCCATCATATACAAAGTACGGTTTTTAAGCACACTAACAAGCAAATTAACAAGGACTAAAAACAGTTGGCTTTAGCTCCTTCGTCGCCATTATAGCCAACAATTTTTAGCCTGTTATTTGGGCGTTATGTAGCTAGAGGAGTCACCATTTGAGTCACATAAAATACTTAGGTAGTGGTAGCTTTTCCGATGTATATGATTTAGGAAATGGACAGGTATTCAAAGCTTATAAGCGAAAAAACATCAGCGATTCAAATACAGATCAAGCTGATAATGATGCTTATACTAAAGCCATGTTCAGAGCTGAATTAAAAGCATACGAATGTATCCATTCAGACATCAATATAAGTACGTATTTTGCCGATTTTTATGGTGTTGCAGATCCTTATGAAGTACTTTCTTTCATTGAGCTATGCGAATCAAAATATGTTAGTGGGTGCGGTTTAATTATAGAACGCCTAATAGGCGAAGAATCTAAGATGCCACATGTAGCTGATGATATATATGAACGTGTTGATGAGGTTTTAGATTGTGCTAACGATATTTTAAGTCCTCTCGGGCTTAATCCTTTGGATTCATCTTGCATAAATTTTGGAGATGGAAATTTTAAAATAATTGATTTTGGTTTGTGGTTAGATGATGACGTTTTCTACGTAGATAAATTGGCTACAAATCTAAAGTTTTCAAACCGTGATCGGGAAAACTTAGATCGAGAGTTCGCTACATAACAAGCTAATAAATAAGGACTAAAAACAGTTTTCTGTTTTCGCACCTCAACATTTTAGCAAACTATTTTTAGGGCGTTAGCCATACTAATTCGAGTAAGGAGTTCTCGTTGAATAAAAGTGCAATCAAGGATTTATCTTCCAATGCTCTAGAAATAGCATTGGATGGTAATTTAGATAATGGCATATTGAAAGACATACCAATCTTTGGTTCTGCAATTAAAGTTGCAGAATTGACAATGTCTATTCGTGATCACTTTTTCCTAAAAAAACTCAGTAGGTTTATTTATCAATTGGATGCTCTTAACGAAACAGATAAAGAGTCTATTCATCATTTTTCAAAATCACCAGATAGCGAAAAGATTTCAAGCAAATTAATTCAAGTCATAGATAATGTCACAGACATTGAAAAAGCAGACTTAATCGGAAAACTCTTTATCTATTTTTGCTCAGGCAAAATAGATAAGTCTAATTTCTTGAGAGCTGTTGATACAATCCACAACTATTTTATAGAAGACATTAAACGTTTTATTTTTGAGTCAAATGTTTGGTTTTGTACATTCGAAGATTTAGAACAGCGAAACATTGAAAGCTTAGTCGGTAGCCCATTAATCAAAGAGCAGCTTATTGATCGGCAAGATTTGATTCGCTCAGGGAGAAAGGATGAAGTTGGTATTACAAATTATGAAAATTCAAACTTCGGTGAAATCTTCAAACAAGCATTAACGTAATGGCTACAAGTCATTAAAGCAGGACAAAAAACCGTTAGCTTTTGCTCCTGCATCGCTTATTTTAACCAACAGATATTTGCCCATTATTTGGGCGTATCTCTCTAGGAGTAGCAAGTCATCATTGAGTTTCTAAAAAGTTATGTATTCTTAGCCCCTTATGCCACAGCAGTTGGTGTTATGGTTGCTATATATCAAGTTTGGAGAAATACAGAGCAATCAAAAACAACTTTTGAAGACTCTATTTCTAAGGAATATCGAGATATATCTAAAAGTATTCCATATAACGCGCTACTTGGTAAAACTTTAGTTGGTGACGAAATAAATCAAACTTTAAATGAAATTTATAATTACATGGACTTCTGTAATGAACAAATATTTCTCCGTAAATCAGGTAGAGTAAGAAAAGATACTTGGAATAATTGGCAAGAAGGTATGTGCACAAACTTTTCACTGCCTATATTCTCAAGCACTGCAAATGAAGTCTTCGAACAATTACCAGATACTTTTAGTGAATTAAAAAAGGTGATGGAACACAAGTATAAAACTGATCCTAGAAAGTGGTAGGAGATATATACAAGGCACTTAAGCAGAACTTTTAACAGTTGGTAACTTCTATGTATTTTATAACATCGGTCCATTTTTACAGCGTTGCATTTACATTTAACTACGTATAGTCTATACAGAATAAGTGAGCTATAAAGGGAATTTAAGCATGCAAGATGAAACTATTAAAAGGATCAGTGCCCTAACCCACCTTTTTATTGATGGAAGCATCAAAGAAGAAGAGCGTAAGGAGCTGGAAGAGCTACAACGTCAATGGTTATTAGAATCAGAGATATCCGAAAAGAATGATATTGCTGTACAGCGTAGCTTTGCTAAAACTTAATCCACTCCTCATTTTCTATTTCAACTGTTCTTGGTGTATATCTACTTCGCGAATTCGTATCTATTAACCTAATATCAAAAGCATCACCACTTTTAGACGGGACTCCTTCGTACGGCATAGAATTTAATTCAGGAACACTTCTCATTAAAGGCTTTTCGGCAAACATAGGTTTCTCTATAACTGGCGCAAAATAAGGAAATATTGTTTTGGATGATGGAGAGTGCTCCCAATAGAGAATAAAGTCTTGTTCACACACCAGGATACTTCCATCAATATTAAAGAAGTCTTCTTTTGAACACGCTAAAATAACTGACTTTATATGTTCTTGATAATCACTTACTGAAACATTATGAGAGCGGCGAGCGCAATAGAATTTTGTTTTACCATCACGCCAGTTAATCTCATCTTCACGTAATGAGTAAGGCTGACCTAAAGTTAAAATGCCTTCATATTTCTCAGGGAAGCTTGATTTACTTCTAGGGATTTTTCCGTCATCAATAAAGTTAAAGACGGCACCATGAAGGGCACCATATGCTCTACCTGGTGTGGTGTTCTTTGTGGCGGAATAATAACTCTCTTGAGACGGATACATTACTAAAGCAACTTCGTCAGGAAGTTGAAACCCTGTATCAGGGAATATAGCAGGAAAATATCCATTTAGTCCTACAGGCTCCATCATTTGAACCGTCGCAGGAATAAATAGCTCCCCAAGTTTATCGATGAATTTATCTCTTTTATTAAGATAGCTTTCAGAGCGGTAACCTTGCCATACCCTGAAACCTTCGGGGCCACATTTTGTAATCGTCATTATATTCTTAAATTGCTTAACCTTGGTTCCATATCATGTCGTTAATGATAACCGTTTGCAATGCGAATACTGAATACCTGTATGCAAAATTATCATTGGTTATTAATTTTCAAATAGAAGAACATTATATTTAAAAATATTGAATAGAATTTAAGGTGTGTTTGATATGTTTTATTTAAGAAGTAAGGGCGAGGTTTGAAAAGTAATTCAAAATGTTTTGTTAATAACACAAATGATAATATCAATGTAACTTTATATATTGCGGAGCTAGTTTCAGGGGAGTTTATAACGAATGAAACTCGCACAGTAAAAATACATGCTGGCCAGTCTAAAGACATTGAATACGGCAATGTTCAAAGCTCTTTTCTTGTTGGTATAAAAGTTCTATCAAATTTGAATGGATCTATTGTTAGCTCAATGCAGAGCACCAACGATGCAAAAAGTGAATTATGTATATCACTGAATAATAGTCACATCTTTGAAATTCAATCTGTTTCCACTCTGAATATTGAAATGCTCGCTTAAGTTAATGAAAATATAAAAACCATAAAAACTCGTTCCGGGAGGTTGAAGGGAGGATAAAAAATTAGTAATGTTTCATGGATGAAACCAGCCTAAATATATGTTACAAGTAAGTCACTAATAATAAGGAAAGGTTGTTACTTGCTCATGAAGGTTAATCCACTCTCGAATATTAACCCTAGCGTATTCCCTGCTTTTTTGGCTGTTGCAGAGCACAAAAGCTTTACTGCCGCAGCTGATGCTATTTATAAAACTCAAAGTGGAATTAGCCGTCACGTTAGTGAACTAGAAAAGCAACTTGGTGTTCAACTATTTGTCCGTAGTTCAAAGGATGTTGAGCTTACCGAGATAGGCAAGCAATTTGTAGACCTCATCAAGATTCACCTCGATTCTTTAGATAGATTATATGAAGAAGCACAAAATGAACAAAAAGGCTGTCGGGGGAAGGTGCGTTATGCAATGCCCCCCAGCTGCCTTTTGTCTCCTCACTTCCCTATCATATTAGACAAACGAAAAGACTACCCTGAAATAGAACTCAATGTTGAATTGATGCCTAATGACAACGTATTTGAAATGGTACTTGGCTCTCAAGCAGATTTTGGATTTGTAACGGAGCGTATTAATAACCCTGCATTACAATATGAATCATTCTGCCAAGAAGAGTATGTCATGGTTGGCTCTCCTGAAGTTATCGCAAACCTAAATATTGATAATGTTATTCATGAAAAATATGTTTCATACCCAGGTATGGATGTATATGTGAATTTATGGCTAAAACATTTCCTACCGGATGAGCAGTTTACTAAAGCACGTTCATTATATTATGCCGGAGTGATCAACGTTATTGAAGGTGCTATAACAATGGTTAAAAAAGGTGTGGGGTTATCTGTATTCCCTCATCATTGTGTGAGCCAATATATTGAAACAGGTGAACTAGTAGTGTATTCACCAGGTAATACCGAGGCATTAACAAACTGGATTTATATAGTTCAACAAAATTCTTCATCAATCCCTTTTCGAGTATCGATGATAATAGAATGGTTTCTTGAGCTTCATAGGGATGATTGATTAACTCACTTAGATAAGGATATTACATGTATAAAGTTTTAGCATTAAATGGCGATTGTTGGGCTACCCCAGATAGCACGATTGAAAGTTTTTGGTCAGCATTAGGCACAGGAATTGACGGACTAACTTTAAATATATTTCTTACGAACGATAATAAAATTGTTTGCGCTCCTTCTAGCCAACTTCTCCCTTATACGGGTAAAGAGGTTCAGATTAATGAAGCTTCATTTTCTGAAATACAAAAGCTTGATGCCGGAGCAACTTGGCGTTCAACTGTTTTAAATGATGGACAGCCAACGGGAGCAAGAGGGGAAGACACTCCTTGGATAGCACCTAACCAACGACAGAAATTGTCATACCCCGATATAGCCTTAGTTTTACAAACCTTTGGACGTAGAACGAATATCCAACTTAAGCTAAGTGAAGACGCTGAAATAGTTAATCACCTAATTCCAACTCTTCAACAATTTGGATTAGAAAATAAAATAACGTTAATCGCTAATCAACATCAAATTTCAGCCATTCAAGAATTATCTCACATCTCATGCGTTTTAGATGTTACATCGTTAGATAGCAAAGAGCTCTTAACACTCATAACAGTTCCATCTATTTCAAATGAAATATTTGTTTTATATGAGCAGCTTAAGGAGTTATCAGAAACTGAAATAGCAGCTTTTGCACAAAAATTGTCAGAGCAATCTCAAGCTGTTTATATAAGCAGTGAAACAATGCCTTTTTGTTTATCCAGTGATTCTTTAAAGGACTTAAATGGTTGGAAGCTACCAAACCCTTCAGTCGTTAGTAAAGGTGCATTACCGAGCATCGAACAAAGAACTCCGCCAGGTTCTATTTTTCAAGATAACTTTTCAGGTACTAGTATAAACTCATCACAATGGGCTACTGGTTACTCTCATGATAATGAAGACACTAAGATTCAAATAAAAAATGCATTGATTATAGATATTAAACAAGGAGGTCATTATTCTGGTGGTGCAGCTGTCATGAAAATTCCAACTCATGGTGATTTTGATGCACAGGTAGCCTTTAATGTCGCACATCCACATCAAGGTACAACCTTTGAATTAGCAGCAATATCGATTAATCCTAGCTATAAACAATGTAACCTTACATTCGATGTGCATGGAGCACCTCCTTACGCCTCAAGTGAAAGAGATGAAGATGACGGTTTTCGTTGTGGTTGGAATAATGGTTTGTCCGTCACAAACTTTATTTCATCAAGTGAAGACATCAAAAAAGCAGGAGCATCCAGCTCTGACTATAGCTTATGGGGAGAGCCCTATTCTTCAAACATTTATAATTGTTATGGCAGAGATGTGGGTAATGGGGAATTTGACTCACCTGATGGCTATATAAGACTGGTACGTCATGGCGCTATATTTAACTCCTATTATCGAGATAAATATAATGATGCATGGGTTTGTTCAGGGACAATGTTAGTTCAAAATTTACCTGATGATGTATTCCTACGCTTAGCCGCTAAACACTGGAAGAAAAAGAACCCTGAGCCGCCTCATAACAAAGTTACATTTAAAGCGTTCATATTAAAACAATACTAAGGATGGAATATGAAAATAATAAATACAATTACCTTACTCACGGTACTCGTGATAACAGGGTGTACAAGCCAACCACAAAAAGAAGTAGATAAGTCTCAAGAAACTTTTGCTAAAGCTGTTAATTGTCAGCAATTAGAAAGCCTTAGCTGGGAAGATAACACTTTATATGATGTTACTTACCAGTGCATTCCAAAAGGATGGGAGAGCTTTTTTACTTCTGCCCAAGTGAAAGAATCAATAAAAACCATTTCGGAACAACTAGCATCAGAAGTGAAAGATGGATGGGAAATAAGCCCTGATATCGGATCGACTTTTAAAGCGTTATATATGGTAAATCCTAAAAATGCACAAGGTGTCATATTAGGGCAAGATCCTGCGCCACAGCCAGGGTTAGCAACTGGTTTATCTTTTTCATTACCTTCGGGGACGCCAACATCTAAAGTTGCTTCAGTGCAACGTGTATTTTTAGAAGCCAATAATGAAAAAGTGTGTACAAGTTTATCCGATGGAGATGCTTCTCAATGGGCAAGAAATAACGTTCTTCTTCTTAATATGGCACTAACTATCCCATGTCCCCCTGGTAAGTTTTGTAAAATAGCCAAACATGTTCCTCTTTGGGAGGGGTTTACAGGCCATTTAATGGAATATATTGATACTTTTGAGCAGCCGATGTCTTTTATTCTGTGGGGAAGCAAAGCTAAAGCGTATGCTAATACAGTGAAAAACCCAACCCATAAGACTTTCGAGGGAGGTCATCCTTCCCCAAAAGCACCATCTACTAATTTCTTTTGTAAAAACTATTTTAGTTGCGCTAACAAATGGTTAACTAAAAATGAGTCAAAGCCTATTGATTGGAACTTAAGTGAAAACTGTCAAGTTGAGCCTGCTTGTGTATGGGAATGGGACTCATCAACACGTACATCTTCTTGTAAGAGTGTTTGTCAGGACCAAGCTTGCCCGATTTAGGGGGAGCTTAGTTACATAGTTGAAATATGCAAACTTACTCAACCGGTTAATATATTTCAACGAAGTTAAGTTTAATTCATCAGTAACAGTGATAAATCACCATGGAGAAGGATATGCAGTCAACATTAACTAAAATAAATAATATGTTTTTTAACGGTATTATTGGACTACTTTTATTTTATTCTTTCGTTTGTGAGGCTCATCCAGGAGGTAAAGATAGTAATGGCGGTCATCTTGAGCGCTCTACCGGTATTTATCATTGTCATGATGTTGGCTGTATTACCACTAAAACTAAAAACTCAATTAAAATCACTTCTTTTAATATCCAGTTTTTGGGAAACGGTAAAAATCGTGATAATTCAGCTCTAGCGTCTGTGGTCGCGGATAGTGATATAGTTTTAGTGCAAGAGCTAGTTGCCCCTCCTACTCAAGGAGTATACCCCGATGGCTCTAAATATAATGCAGACCCAGAAGCCTTAGCTTTTTTCAAAGAAATGACCGGCAGAGGTTTTACATATATCTTATCTGAAGAAGATACTGGGACTGGTGATAAAATTCATAAAGCATCCTCAGCCACAGAGTGGTGGGTTGCTTTTTATAAAGAACAAAAAGTTTCTGTTTCTAAGGAGCTTCTTGAAGCGGGAATTGGTGGCTTCTTAGAAAGTGATAGATCAAATCATGATGATTTTGAACGTGTTCCATACGCATTTCCTTTTGTAATAAACGAGTCTGGAACAGACTTTGTTCTGGTTTCCGTACACCTAATGCCTTTATCAGGACCGAAAAGCAGAGCCAGAAGAAAGCATGAGTTGGAGTCTATCTATACTTGGATAGATGAGCATGATGAGAAAGAAAAAGATTTTATTATTGTTGGTGATATGAACCTTTATAAATGTGATGTATTAACAACAATGAATATAGGCGAATTTAAAACACTAAATTCAAATTGTTTAAACACGAATACCAATGTGAATGGACCTGAGCCATTTGATCACGTTCTTTACAGAGAAAATTTCACTCAAGAAATTGATATAGAGTATGGTTTTACGGTAACAAACCTAATTACAGCGATGAAAGCACCTTGGTATGAAAACTTCACTCATGAATACCCAGGTGAACCATATCAACATAATCCATTTAGGGCTCGATTTTCAGATCATCATCCGGTTAGTTTTAAAATAAAATCTGTAATAGATGATGATTAGACAATCAATATAAAAATGAAAATTAGCCATGTTTTAAAGCTACTATGTGCGCATTGGAGACATTAGCAACTCGTTAACCCTTACGTCCGCTTCAGAAGGTTTAGATAACGACAAAAAAGAAATCAATTGCAAATGGTTCGTATCTAAATACTTATACTTTAAATTTAATAATATTATCCGTAGTGTTCTTGTCTATGGCAGTTTGGACAAAGTGCTATTGCATTGTCTACCGTATCATCACCGCCATCGGCTAACCTAATTTTATGGTGAACCTCTAAGTAAGGCGTATCATCTTTTCTACGTATAAAAGGCGCCTTATTATTAGGTAGTTTACAATTTTCAGCCTCACAATAACCATTAGCCCTTTCCAGTACATATGCCACTACATCAGGGTTACGGTCATAAACAGTTGCAGTCACTATCCTAGCATTTGGTTTAGGCTTCTTAGCCGCCTTTTTAAGGCGCTTCTTTCGCTCTGCCGACGAATCAGCTAAAGATTGTTTTACTTGATCTTGAAAGCTATTCTGGTGGCTTACAGCTGATATAGCAGCATCTGTATCAGCGCCAGCTAATTGAAACCACATCTTCCCATCTGTATCAGTAATGTGACCTAAAGACTTAAAAATACCTTTGTAGGTAAATGGCCCGCTATCAGTGTTTCTTACAAATGTATAAATAGGGATGTTGACTGAATTGATTATTGCAGTGTTATCTTCGAATGACTCTTTAAATACATCCTGTTTTTCTTCAAATCCCTCGACTTTCTGCTTCATGCTTTTTAAATAGTATTTTAGTAATTTATTTTCAGATAACCATTGATTAGGGTACTTCCCATTATTCAAAGTTGCTTTAATAACGATTTCAGTAACTAAGCCGTTTACTTTATTAAGCTGAATTCCACCTAAACGGGTATCGTACTTACCCAAAGGTGATAATAACTCTCTAGCTGAATACTCATTATCTATATGGAAGTCTTTAATTAAGGTTTTATCATTTAAGTGAACATTAAAACGCTTTCTAAACTCACCTAATACGCTTTCATAAGTATCAAGTCCTAACCCAGTTAATTGTTGATATGCTTCGTTTTCATAATCTTTTGAGGCTGTATGTTCAAGGTATTGATATAGGTCTCCGACCTTAGCAAAGCTATTTACCCATGGCCGTTGGTTGTTAATTACATTCTTTATTTTTCCTGAAACTTTATCGGAATTTAGCCCTGGTTCAAACACTTTGTTAATTATAAAATCCTTCGCTTCTTGTATTACACTCATAAGTTACTTCCGCTGTTATATATGAACCTAATACTACAAATAATTCCATCAAGTTAATACTTAAAATTGATGACTACACACTATTACTGCTAGTACTACTGTGAATTCCAGAAATGGGAAAGTCTAAGATATTTGGCCATATATTTTCTAATGCATTATGAGGTCTCATATTAACATCTCCGTTCTGATGATAATTAACAGATTATTGGTTTATAATGATTTGAAATTATGGGATATTAATACGAATTTAATAAACTTCATGTGACGGACAATGCTGAAACGGCTACATAATAAGAAGTTAGGTTTACAAGGAAAGTATGATTAGCACATTAATCCCATTTAAACTAGTAATAGAAAAAGTCCCATTCTTAGAGTACTTTTTCAGAATATCTAAATTTATCATTTGGCCTAAGATAAGAAAATCGGAAGTAGCGGACAATGATTTAAGGTTTGCTTTAGTTGATTTGGTGCTATCCTTTTCTGTTTTTTCTATATTGATAGCACTAACAACATCTAATGGTACTGATTTAAGTTTCAGAGACGTTACTTCAATTTTTAATTTTGAATGGGTTGTTTTATCATTTATTTATTACTCTTTTGTACCTGCTTTTTTTCTAGGTCTATTTTATTTGGCTTACTTTAAATGGGTAGATAAACGCGACAAACCGTTTGCCAGTATATATCTATTAGTTCTCCATTTTGTAAGGACTCACTCTATAACCGTTGTGCTTGCATTATACGGCTTATCATATATTTTATCTTTATACTTTAATCATGGCATCCATCCTGATAACTTCGATGAATACTTTGCATCTTTAGATAGTACAAAAACTTACAGTATTATTTTTATAATAGTTTTTTTTTACATATATGTACTGCCTTTAACTATTTTCTGTAAAAGTAAAAAAGGAATTAAACCTTTTTGTATTTCTTTCGTTTGTTCGCTTATTATTTATTTTTCAGCTTTGCAAATGAATATGGTTGTACCCTCATACTTCACGAAAAATTCAATCGATTCTGAAAAGTTATGTGATGTTACTAAGAAATCAAAATTCTATAAAAAACAGAGCGTTCACAACAAAAAACAAATAGAATCATCCGCATGCAATCAGAGCAAGTCATCTACCAGGGCAAATAACAGTTAGCCTTGCTCCTGCGTCACTATTTTAACCAGCAATTATTTGCCTCTGAATGAGGTGTTGGTTAGAAATCTCATCCACTTTTCGAAATTTGAAATAGGTTCAACAATCTTAAGTTACAGTAGTATTTTTAATAAATAATATATTTTACATAAAAAGGTATTGATGTGTCAGATTTAGCTAAAAGAGAAGAAAATGGTCGTTTAGGGGAAGCATTAACGGAAGCGGTTTTATTAAAAAGATTTTGGGTTTTAGACCGCTCTGCTGATGTAGATGGAGGAGATTTTTTAGTACAAAAACGACATAACTCATTACAAGAATTACGTCAGTCCACTAAGAAAATAGATAGTTTAGGTATTGTTCAATCAAAGTTCTTTGAAGGGCAAAATCGCGTCGAAATAAAATCACACTATGTCACCGATGATAATGAACCACGCGAAGATTTTTTTTGTTTTATTTTTACCGAAGATGAAGATGGGGAAGATGTTTGTTACTTTTTTACTGCACATGATATTGTGAATCATCTCAATCCATCTAAAAGTGGGGAAGTGTACTACTTCGCTATTTTAGAAAGTAGAAAATATGAAGCATTTAAAGGGTTAAAGAAGAAGGTAATACTCGATAAAATTGAAAATGGAATGCTTAAAGTTGAAGTGTCTAGAAATAAAGAGTTCCTTAAACAAGCATCATTTGTTTTTGCAAATGCCACTAGACATTTTGATGAAATACCCAATTTCGAGTATCACTTACAGGTTTACAATAACGTACCATTGGTGATTTGCAAGAATTTAAACACACATCACGAGCACCTTCTTGAAGTGAGAAGAGATTTGTTTCATTGCCATGCAGAATACGCATGGGGAAATTATAACAGTAGCGTTAAATTACTTGCTATTAGCATCCTCACACATCATATGGATGGCATGCAACCACCTGAACAAGCTGTTTTCTCTCTTATTGAAAATAAACTCGCACTACTAAATTCAAGCGATACATATATTCTTACTTCTGAGGAGATACAATCCTGTATTATGGAACAATTAGAATATTTAGATACTATTCCAAGAAAAGAAGACAAATTATTAAAACAAATAAACCAAAATGCGGAATTCTTTGTCGTGTTAGGAAGGGATAACAATAAAGTTAAATTTCAAAATAAAGCTTCTAAGATCTTAATGATAGATCTTCCTGATGGGCATCACCTATTATCAGAAATAGACAGATTTCTTCCTATATCTAGACAATCGATCGATGTTGTTGCTTCTAATTTATTGTATCCATTTATACTAGAAACGAAGCCTGATGGAGAGGTCGTATTTCATGATAAAATTAAAATTATCTATTATGATAACTAAATCATATCAGTCTATTGTTAAATTAAAATTGCATTCAAGCTTAGTATCAAGTTACTCAAATAGAAAAATAATAGTGGGCCATCGCTTCGCAATTATAGCCAACCATTATTGTCAACTTAGCAAAGCGTTATCGATACAAAATCTAATCCAAATTCAATCCTAATATGTTGATGCTAATGTCTCGAATGTGGCATTAGTTGCAATAGTCAAAAAGGTACTTCCCAGCGACACCGGATCTCAAGGGTGCGGCTCTGCGCGGAATATCGCTTTTTTAGAAAAAATAAATTATAGGACCTTAAACCTAAAAACATGTTTAATAGTTGGAAAGGCTTATTAACTCACCAACTATTAATACTAGCCCTTTAGGCTAAAAATCATGTATCAAATTAGAAGAATGAATATTAAAAACACTGTCTGTACCTATAAAGTGCTCTTCTAATAACTTTATCTGTTCATCAAATTCAAAGATTGTATTATTAGTCACTTCAATATCACGAACATATGCTCCCCATTCTTCAATATCCATCTTATTTTTAAATAATAAAATTAGTAATTCTTGTTGTTTCTCTGAAGCATTTATTAAATTTGACCACTTTTCAAATCCCATCAACAATGCAAAAAGATGTTGTGCTTTCATTAAGGTAAAGCATTTTAATTCGACTTCGACCAAGTCATAACTATTAATTATTTCATCAATGTCAAAGTACTTGGGCTTATAGCCAAATATAGCTATTTCATTTTCTTCAGATTGTAAGAACTGAGTTTGATAGTCTTTATGTAGGTTTTTTGCTTGGAGTTTAAAGAATGGGATAGCTTGCATAATATAATCCTAGTTAGTTTATCAATATTACTATCTAAAATTTCATGCACTCGTAACCATTTAATAGATAATAATCTTGATATAGGTTTTATATTATCGGTATTGGTTGATGAAATCTTTGCACGAGTGAGCAGGCTACCAAAAAGCACAACTAAACTATAATTAATATTTACATCATTATCAATTAAAACATATTTAACCTATGGTAGTTAAAAAACTAGAAAACTAGAAAACTAAGAATCAATTAACCAATGTGGCTTATTAGTTTAGTAATAACTACTAACTGGTTTATTATATATACCCCTTATAAATACTGGGTTTCCTAGTTTATTAGTTTTTTACTCCCCATTTGTGAAACTAACCATTGTGGATTGAATGGTATAAATTAGCATTATTCTTACAGACCTCTACCGACCATTCTTTTCCTTCTTTTTGTTTTAACAGTGAAGTAATATAACTTTTACTAAAACGTGGCTTTAATGCTGAGTGTAATTCATTTATTAACTCTGTTTTCTTTTTGATATTTTGCTGAATTAAATCATGAGCTTTATTGATAATAATATTATTTTTATCCTGAATTACTGCATGAGAAGGATTATCCACACATTTAACAGAATTTAATAAATCTTCATAATTAATATTGTCTTCAATAGAGTATGTGAAAAACACTTCTTTTTTTACATTCCCTCTGGCTTTATTATTAATAAATTTAACCTTTCTTACAGAATCAGTTTCACCATCACTTTCGATAACATATGCACAGTCAAAATCATCAAGTATATCTGTTGTGCCTGCATGTACTTTTCGACCATTATTATCATTTTGTTTGTTAACATGTGCTAGAGCTATAACTGTCCCGCCACTAGTCGAAAAACGCCTTAATACTTTAGAGAACTCACTACTTCCTTTCTTATCCATTAAATCAGTAAATTTTTTTAATGTGTCTAAAATGATGATTTGGTTTTTTGCACAATTATTTTCTATCATCGACTCAAGATACTCAGTAAGTCTTGATGTTTTAAACCGAGGAATGTCTTGTGCCATTTTGTTTTCAAGATAATCAGCTTTAACAACATCAGGTAGAATCATGTCAATTCCGTACTTTTCAAATATACTCAATTTAAATACTGCTGCATTAAAACTATCATCAGCATTAATATAAGAAATATCTTCACCATTAATTTCACCTGACTGAACAGCCTCTATTAATAACTTTATTGTTATTAATGTTTTCCCAGTGTTCGGTGCGGCATATAAAACAGTTAGTTGACCGAGGACTGCAATATCTTTAAGTACAAACTTATCTTCAAGCATCTGCTTTTTCATACTTTTACTTGCACCGTTCAGTGTAAATTGCTTTAAACCGATTAATGGGATGCAAGGAGCTTTTGATATGTATGGAGGTTGAATATTAACTTGTGCACGTTTGGCATCAGAATCCCAGCCTCCTGTAGGCTCAGGTACAGGTCTACCTTGAAATGAGTATAGAGCTGACTTACAACCGAAGTCACTTTTACAAAGAGCATAACCATCAGCTATAAATTTATAAAATTGTAGTTGTTCATGAGCAGCCCATGGCGGATTACATCTTGGATTTAAGTGCTCCCAAAGTACCTCCTGAGCCACACCTAGTGGTAAACCATAATCTCTAGCTTTGGGAGCGAAATATTGTGTTAATTTAGTATTCCCGTTTACACCGCTAGTAGGAATATTTTCGCTACTAGTCTTATTAATGAAATCTATCAATATTTTTCTAGTGAAAGATGAATCATCGCAAGCATGTTTTTTACCAGTGATAGCTGGTACAGGTCTTTTAGTATAACTAGTTGGATTCAAACCTAACTTTAGTACTAAATCATCAAGTGAATATTTAATATTATTATCTTTGATTACTTTAGACATAAATGGATTAGTTGAATTTTTTAAATGGTAAAAGTCAGGTACCCTCATAACACGCGCTAAATCGCATACACTTTTATCAGAGTTAAACTTTTCAGCAAGTTGCCTTTGTAAAGGCTTGAATAGCTCAATACGGCTATCAGGCTCATTTAGAAACCAATAGACATGAAACTTATTGCAACTAGTTTCAACGACTATAGAGGGTTGTACAGGCAAATTTTTGATGACTTGTGCATTATCAGCACTACTATCGTCAAGGTCTATAAATAGTGAGCGTATCGCTGTTATGTTTACATTTTTTACGCCTAACCCATTTGTTTTATTGATTGTAGTAAAAATACTGAACCCTGCGTTATTTAATGTTTTTAATTCAGAAAAAACTTGGTTTAAATCGCCATTAATACACTGTATTTGACTGGTGTGGCTATTGATAGCCCTAAAAGGAATGTTTTCTTTAGTATTATATAAAAACCTTAGCAACACATTGTTTTTAAAGTCTTTTAGTAATTGATCTTCTGCGGTACTCATGAGATGATGCCTTTATTGCGCTATTGGTACGTGTCAATTTTTAATGAAATCAAAGAATAAAAAAGCACCTCTGAAACAGGTGCTTTTTTTTCGGCTGAAATATCTAATTAAGCTTCATCAAGAAATTCATCGTATTCTTTAGTTTTATGATCTGTAATTGATTCCCCTCTAATAGCTCGACCTATTAAATAAGCTTGAAGCTCAAGTTGTTTACGTAATTTCGGCTCTAAACCTTGCAGTTGAGTACGAATTAAATAATCTTCAGTATTGGTATATTCAGACCACTTTTTAGAAGCTTTCTCTTTCTTTAACTCGTAATTTTCTTGAGCTTTTTGACGTGATATATCTTCTTTAGATTGTATTACGTACTCACGACCATCATGTGCGGCTAAAGCAAAGCCAACAGTACCTAAATCTTCAATTTTTGTAATTTTGAAGTGTTCTTTTGGTTTTTTAATTGCTGCTTCCATTAGGTCAAGTTCTACTTCAGTAAAGTCCTCTCTAAATGACTTTAAAGCAAGGTTTTCACTTTTACACTCAGTAAGTTGCTTTCCTGTAGCTGACTCCAAGTAAGCTTGAATTAAATTATTTTTTCTAAAGTTTTTGTTACGTTGTGTTATGTTCATAATTATGATCCTGTCAATTCATTAAATATTTTATGTAAGTCGCTTTCGCTATGAGAGTTCACAGTAGCGTTTAGAGTTTCAGTAAGCAGCTTTAGTAGCTCAGTATCATTCAAAGCAGCCATTTCTCTAATTACTTCAACGATACCTTCCATCGTATTTGCGGAAATAACTATAGAAGGCATTAGTGAACCTCCTTTTGAGCAGGAAGTTCATTTGCCATCCATAGACAAAACATTGGCACATTGATATATAAGCGCTTACCAATGAGCTTACAGCAGCTATTTAAAACAGGATCTTCGGCTCTCCGCCAAAGCAGGTGTTTAATTTGCGAGTGAGTGAACTGACTATATTGCTTTGCCAATTCACTACTAGGTATCCAGCTATCAAGCTGAATTATGAGGGGGATTAAGGTTGTATCTATATTGTTGGTCATTAGTTTAGTCTCAGTAATTACGGTGTATTCTGGTTGAGACTTCATAATAAACATAAATTATATTTTAAAAAGATGACATTTGAAGTGTGATTCAAATGTCAGAAAATCTACTCAACTCAGTCAGGATAATAGAGTTGGCATTTCGATTTCCAAATACTTCACCATTGCTTTTATTTGCCTTACGCTTTCTGCATCACAGTTATAAAAAATAGGTGTATTAGACTCAATAACATTATTTATCCATTCTGACTCCGTCTTAGCGATTACTTTCACCTTATGATCAAGAATCTCGATGGACTCCGTGAATCGACTATGTCGATATCTAGGAATCAACTCTCGGGCTTGCTCATCAGAAAGCTTGGTTATGCTCTCAAACCATTTAATGTGACCGTCAATTTCATTCTTAGCATTCTTATATGTTAATTCCAGCGAATCTTTTAAGGATTTCATGACAACCTTGTCTTCTTCTTTTAAACTTATACATAGTTTGTCTATTGAGTTTTCAAGGTGCTTGATATGACTTTTACCTTCAGGATCAAATAATTTAACTATCCTTTGTACATGTCTTTCATTTATAGAAAATACTTTTGCGGTTTGTTTTACCGAGGTATGTTTTCTGTAACAATAAAGCAGCCTAATATATTCCGGAGACAAATTTTTGTTTTGAGCATTTCTTTTAAATGGTTTTCTCATCTGCAAAAGTTCATTTAACCAGAGAAAAACGTCTTCCTCTAGTGAAATATATAGCTCTTTTCTTGCATCGGTTTCACTTCCCGTTAAAACTTTAGAACAAACGTCAATGAGCAACGTCTCTTTGTATTTATTTAACTTCTCGATTTCAACTTCATTGCTATCATATAAATCTTTAATTTTTATTCTATGCACTAACGTATCCCTCCCATTACATCGTTAATAACATTTGCTTTGTGGCCTGTCGATAAATGGATATATCTCTTGGTCACATCTAATGTTTTATGTCCTAATATATCCGCAATTTGACCTATTTGTATATTAGCCATTGCTAGATAGCTTGCAGCTGTATGTCGTAAGTCATGAAACTTAAAATTGTCTATCTTGGCTTCTTTTAAAGCTGTACGCCAATGACAATCAAAGTTTCTGAAATATTCATTAAATTTAGATGGATGATTGAAGACAAATCCTCCACCAATTTCACGATATTTTGACAACTCATTTAAAACATCATTAGTTAATGGGAGTATTCTTGGTTCACCGTTTTTAGTTATACCTACAGAGGCGGTTTTGGCAATAAAATTAATATCTGACCACTTAAGTTTAATTAAATCACCTCGCCTTGCACCTGTCGTGATAGCCAATAACACTAATAAGTAAAGTTTATCCCAATAGGATTTTTTCACGACTTCCAATAAAATAATACGTTCTTCGTCAGAAAGGTAACGACAACGAGCATTATCTTCCTTTTGTTGTTTAACTTGTCTTGCAGGGTTTTGAGTTATTTCATATTCATCAGCTAAATATGTGAATACTGCACTTATGGCAGCTTTGAATCGATTTAATGTAGCAGGAGCGTAACCATCAGTATTTAAGGTAGCCATACCTTGCTTAATGTGTGTACGATTAAATTTACCAATTAAAGTGTCACCGTATGCATCAGACCAAAAGCCTAGCCTTTGTTTCATACTGGAACATTTACCAGAGTACTGTTTTAAATATTCTTTAATTGCTTGCTGGATTGTTAGGGATGTTAAAACATTATCAGTCAAATTATCAGCCAATTGATCATTAACTGTTAGTTGCGCTATATATAATTCAGCTTCTTTTTTACGACAGAATACCTTACCTATGCGCTTTCCATTTTTCATGAATTGCACGCGATAACGCTTGCCAGATTGACGAGTTAATACTTGGATAGATGCCATGTTATTTCCTTAATGCACATATTTGCACATATATAGTTAGAAATAACCGCAATTTTTGAGACTAAATGTTCTAATAATAATCATTTCAGCCCTCGACCAATAAGGGCTGTAATAATTTGGTACCGGAAGACGGACTTGAACCGTCACGCCCGAAGGCAACGGATTTTGAATCCGTCGTGTCTACCAATTCCACCACTCCGGCAACACAATGACTTCTCTGTTAGCACTGAGCTAAAAGAAGTGTTGGCATTATACGAAAAAAATAATGCATAGCAACTGTTTTCTTTATTACAAACAGTGGTTGCACGTAATTCCACCACTAAAGGTTTATATTGTTTAGTCGAGAAACGCTTTAAGCCACTTTTTAGCACTTTCATTGTCGTAAAAAAACTTATTACGAAGGTTATTCTTGTTATAAATTTTTGCAAACATCATTTCGGTGTTTAATGGCGTGTCACATGAGGATAAATTAAAAGCAATTGCTCTAGCGTTACCTGATTGCACATAAGATTCGTGAGTTTTTAAACTTTCGCGTGTAGCAATAGTCTCTCCAATTAGTGTCACTAAAATGGCATAATTATTTATATCAATTTGCTCAATAACTGCGAGTAGCTTTTGATGCATTTCGATAAAGAATTCATCGTTCCAAGGCCCTTCTGCATCCATTAAGATAATATTTCCATCGCAGGTAATATGGCAATGGCCATGTTGTAAAAAAGATTTATCCATTAATGTACCTGTATTGTGCTTAATCTATTTATATCAAACATGCTGTCTTCTTTATTTCAAATAGTAAGCTGTGCTTATCTTTTTATATAGCTTTTGATAGACTATACAAAAAATTTCCTCTGGTATCTAATGTCTTCCTCTTCTATTGAACATTTTCCTCGCGCTGGTTTTAGGCGTCGTTTTGGCTCTTGGGTTTATGATGTCCTCATTGGTATTGCGGTTTATATGCTTGCCGGAGCTGTCTCTTTTTTGATATTTAATCTGCTAATTAAATTTGGCGTGATTGGTATGCAAGGCTTTGAACATGTTATTGATTTACAACGTTCGTCCGTTATTTACAGCATATTAATTTACGGGTGGAATACCGCTTGGGTGAGTTTTTTCTTTGTCTACTTTTGGTCGAAAAGCGGCCAAACCTTAGGTATGAGAGCATGGCGTTTAAGGCTGCAAAACCAAGATGGTACACGTATAAATAAAATAACAGGAATAAAGCGTTTATTACCCACCTTACTTGGTTTAGGTAATTTAACCGTTATTTTTGATAGAAAACACAAACTGAGCCTACAAGACAGGTTAACGCATACCGAAGTTGTTGTGCTTTCTTTGGCGGAAAACAAAGGTCGATTATAAGCGAGTTGAATTTAAAAGTCTTAGAGATAAAAAGTGGCGTTGGTTATCCACACACCACTTATATTCATTTAGCTACTTTTAGGTTACGTTCTTACTCATAAAATACCAAGAAACACTGATAAATAAGATACTAGGTGATATAGCGCCAATTAACGGTGGGAACTGATAAACCAAGCTTAAAGAGCCAAGTACTTCGTTAGTAACAAAGAACAGAATTCCTGTCACTACGCCCATCATAATACGAGCTCCCATAGACACAGAGCGCAATGGTCCAAAAATAAAAGATAGTGCTACTAATAACATCACAGCTAATGTGATGGGCTGCATTATCTTTCGCCAAAAAGCTAATTGATAACGACTTTGATCTTGAGCATTTGCTTCTAGGTAGTCTAAGTAATCAATTAAACCACGGATAGATAGTGACTCAGGTGTTACCGTCACTACACCGAGCTTTTTAGGTGTGAGTGATGATTGCCAAATTTGAGTCTCTGCTTTGCTGGTGGTAATTAAATCATCACTAAGCTGAGTATTTACCACATTTGATAATACCCATAAGTTATCTTGATAACTGGCGCTTTCAGCACTTAACCAACTATCTAATTTTAACTCTTGATTAAAACGATAAATTTGAATCTTTTTTAGTTGCCCTTGCTCTAGCACTTCGCCAATATTTACAAAGTAAGCACCATCTTTAGCCCAAACACCATTTTTAGCTGAAATTAAACTACCACCTGAAATAGCTTGAGCACGAATTTCTCTGGCTCTCGCTTCTCCACTCGGTGCTAACCACTCACCAACAGCCATCGAAACTATGACTAGAACTATAGCGGTTTTCATCACCGACTTAATAATATCTAATCGAGATAAACCAGCAGCTTGCATAACCACCAACTCACTATTGCTCGCTAACATACCGATACCTATTAAGCCGCCAATGAGCGCTGACATAGGAAAAAAAACTTCGATATCTCTAGGTATAGCATAAAGAACATATAGTGCCGCATGGGCTAAATCATAATTACCACGACCAACAGCACGCATTTGTTCAACAAACTTAATAATGCCACTTACGCTAACAAAAACCGCTAAAGTTAAAAAAGTGGTTGAGGCAATGATACGGCCAATATAAGCATCTAAAATTTTCATTATGCTTTGCCTCCAGACTGGTTTTGATTACTGGAGTTAGCACGGCTAAAGTTAGGCAATTTTGCTTTAATCTTTCGGCCACTACTACGCTCTTTCATCAGCAATGTGATACCTAAAAATAATGCACTTAAATGAATCGGCCAAAGTCCGATATTTACCGGTAATGCTTGGCGTTCAACACCTGAACGCATTGCTGTCAATAATAAGAAATAACCGAGGAATAACATTAATGCCGGTAACATTTTAGCGAATTTACCTTGCCTAGGGTTTACTACACTTAAAGGCACAGCAATAAAGGTTAAAATAATACAAGCAATCGGGAAAGCAATACGCCATTGAATTGTTGCGCCATATTCAGCTCTAAGTTCAGGGTCTTGAGCAGAAAATAATTGTGAAGTTGGTAGCGCACTGAGTTTTCTATGTTTTTGTTCAACTTCTTGATCTTGAATTTGTATATAATATTTGTCAAAAGCTACTGATTGAAATTCACCATTTTCTGCATCACTATGATAACGAGTACCATCGGTAAGTACTAATCGTTGTGAGCCAGCTTCTTCTTCAAATACCTGCCCTTGCTTGGCATAGACTAAACTCGCATTGATAATACTGTCTTCAAGATTGTTTTCATCTGGCAACTGCGCCACAAATACCTTATCAAAACCATTATCTTCTCGGTGCTTATCGTGAATAAATATCACCGCTTTATTATTGCCAGTTTTTTGAAAACGGCCAGCAACTAAAGCGCTTAAACCAGAATCAGCTGCTAACTCATCTTTAACTTGATATTGATATTCAGACGCCATGGGCGCTAAATATAAAGTAAAAATACCGGTAAATATAGCGGTAATAACGGCTAATACCAAGGTCACTCTCACCACGTACCACTCACTAACACCACAAGCATGCAATACTGTCATTTCATTATCAGCATAGATACGGCCATAAGCTAACAACACACCTAGAAATAAACTCAGTGGTAGCATCATACCTGCTAAATCAGGAATCTTAAGGCCAATAAAGATCATAACCATCTGCCCAGGTATGCTGCCTTCAGAAGCATCACCTAAAACACGTACAAACTTTTGACTGATAAAAATGGTCATTAACACTAAGAATACTGCTAGCTGTGTTTTAGCCACTTCTTTTAATAAATAACGAAAGATGATCACAAAAAGATCCCATAAAAACTGTGTTTTTTCTGACAATCAGCTAGTTTTTCTAGTAAACTTGCCGTTTTCATAACTAAACTATATAGTCGACTATTATATTAATTTAATTAATGCGGCTATAATTATAGCCCCTAGCGCTATCAGTTGAATAGTCAACAATGCTATTTTTTACTGATTTTAGCAAGTTATAGCAGAATAAATGTTAAAAGGAGAACTCATGGAGTTCAGTATAAAAAGCGGTAGCCCAGAAAAACAACGTAGTGCATGTATTGTTGTTGGTGTGTTTGAACCCCGCCGTCTCAGTGCCACTGCAGAGCAACTTGATGAAATCAGTGAAGGCTACATCAGCAACCTTTTACGCAAAGGTGATTTAGAAGGCAAATCAGGACAGATGTTACTATTACATCATGTTCCAAATATTTTAAGCGAGCGTGTATTACTTGTTGGCTGCGGTAAAGAGCGCGAGTTAGATGAACGTCAGTACCGACAAATCATTAACAAAACCATTAATACCTTAAATGAAACGGGTTCAATGGAAGCAGTATGTTTTTTATCTGAGCTGCATGTTAAAGGTCGTGATACATACTGGAAAGTACGTCAAGCGGTTGAAGCAACTCAAGACGGTTTATACAGTTTTAATAGTTTAAAAACACGTAAAGAAGAGCCACGTAGGCCACTACGTAAAATTGTTTTCAATGTACCTACACGTCGTGAATTACCTATTGGTGAACGTGCAATTGCACACGCTTTAGCTATTTCTGAAGGTATAACCACCTGTAAAAATGTTGCTAATATGCCACCAAATATTTGTAATCCTGCTTATTTAGCTGAGCAAGCTAAAATTTTAGCTAATGATTATGACAAAGTTTCCACCACCATCATTGGTGAGCAAGAAATGGAATCTTTAGGCATGGGCTCATATTTAGCCGTTGGTCGTGGCTCAGAAAATGAATCACTAATGAGTATCATGACTTACAACGGTATTGATGACGATTCAAAACCATTAGTATTAGTGGGTAAAGGATTAACATTTGACAGTGGTGGCATCTCCTTAAAACCTGGTGCTGGCATGGATGAAATGAAATATGACATGGGCGGAGCCGCCGGTGTTTTAGGTGCTATGCATGCGTTAGCAGAGCTCGATTTACCAATAAAAGTGATCGGCGTATTGGCTGGCTGTGAAAACATGCCTAGCAGTAATGCTTATCGTCCTGGTGATATATTAACGACTATGTCAGGACAAACGGTTGAAGTATTAAACACCGATGCTGAAGGTCGACTAGTACTTTGTGACGCCTTAACTTATGTTGAACGATTTGAACCAGAAGCGGTAATTGATGTTGCTACATTAACAGGTGCTTGTGTTGTTGCTTTAGGAAAACACGCTACCGGGTTACTAAGTACTCACAATCCATTAGCACATGAACTATTAAACGCCTCAGAGCAAAGTGGTGATAGAGCATGGCGATTACCTTTATGGGACGATTATCAAGAGCAATTAGAAAGCCCGTTTGCTGATATGACAAATCTTGGCGGTAAAGGAGCAGGCACAATTACTGCTGCATGTTTCTTATCTCGTTTTACTAAGAAATATCATTGGGCACATCTCGATGTTGCAGGTACTGCATGGCGCAGTGGTGGCAAAGATAAAGGCTCTACAGGTCGCCCGGTTAGCATGTTAACGCAATTTTTGCTTAATCGCGCTGGACATGAACAAGGGGAATAATTGTAGGTGAAATCTTAGCTATACTAGCCAAACGCAAAGTATAGCTTTTCAAAAACGTTAGCATAAATGCTCACCTACAAATATTGAGATAATTGCAATGCAAACCCAAGTAATGTTTTACATATTACCTGATGATAAACAAGACGCTGAACCTATCAAGGATAATTCAGCGTCTTATCATGCCTGTTTACAAGCAAGTCACTTCTATCGTCAAAACCAGCGGGTATATATCTATACGCAAGATCAGGCTCAAGCAGAAACAATCGATGAACTACTGTGGGCTTTTGATAGTGATAGCTTTGTTCCTCATAACCTAGTGGGTGAAGGCCCTAAACAAGGTGCTGCCGTTGAAATTGGTAATCAATTCCCTCGCGGTCGACGCTCAGTGCTCATTAACCTAACAAATGAAGTACCTGATTTTGCTAGCCAATTTCAATTTGTTGTTGATTTTGTTCCTAGTGATGAATCACTAAAGCAACAAGCACGCGAACGATTTAAAACATGTCGTCAATGGGGTTTTCAGGTAGAAACGACTAAAGTCTAGCAAACTCAATAACGCAAACAGATAGATAAATTAAGTCACAAGCATCGCCAAACTCGTAACTTGTGCCACAAACTAACAACTTTTTATTTTCGAGAAAATGATGGAAAAAACATTTAACCCAACCGACATAGAACAATCTTTATATACTAGCTGGGAAGAACAAGGTTACTTTAGCCCTACTGGTGAAGGTGACAGCTACAGCATTGCTATACCACCACCTAATGTGACTGGCTCTTTGCATATGGGTCATGCGTTTCAACAAACCATCATGGATACGTTAATTCGTTACCAGCGTATGCAAGGTAAAAATACCTTATGGCAAACGGGCTGTGATCATGCAGGTATCGCTACACAAATGGTAGTTGAACGTAAAATTGCCGCTGAAGAAGACAAAACTCGCCACGATTATGGCCGTGAAGGTTTCATTGATAAAATTTGGCAGTGGAAGGAAGAGTCTGGCGGTACTATTGGTAAGCAAATGCGCCGATTAGGTAACTCTATTGATTGGAGTCGTGAACGTTTCACTATGGACGAAGGCATGTCTGAAGCTGTACAAGAAGTTTTTGTACGCCTTTTTGAAGATGATCTTATATATCGTGGTAAGCGCCTTGTAAACTGGGATCCTAAATTCCATACCGCTATTTCTGATTTAGAAGTTGAGAACAAAGATAAAAAAGGCAACATGTGGCACCTTCGTTACCCATTAGCGGATGGCGCTAAAACAGCTGAAGGTAAAAACTACTTAGTGGTTGCCACCACACGACCTGAAACCATGTTAGGTGATACCGGTGTTGCCGTTAACCCTGAAGATCCACGTTACAAAGATCTTATTGGTAAAAAAGTACTCTTACCCTTAGTAAATCGTTTAATTCCTATCGTTGGTGATGACCATGCCGATATGGAAAAAGGTACTGGTTGTGTGAAAATCACACCTGCCCATGACTTTAATGATAATGAGGTTGGTAAACGCCACGCGCTACCACAAATCAATATATTTGATAAAGATGCCGCCATCTTAGCCAGCGCTGAAGTTTACGATACCAAAGGTGAAAGCTCTGATGCCTATAGCACAGATTTACCGAGCGACTTTGCTGGTATGGACCGATTTGTTGCTCGTAAAGCCATTGTTGCTCAATTTGATGAATTGGGCTTATTAGTAGAAGTAAAAGATCATGATTTAGTTGCCCCATATGGCGATAGATCAGGTGTGATCATTGAGCCATTATTAACGGATCAATGGTATGTAAGAGTTGAAAAACTAGCAGGCCCAGCAGTTGATGCGGTAAAAGACGGGCAAATTGAATTTGTGCCTAAACAATATGAAAATTTATATTTCTCTTGGATGAAAGATATTCAAGATTGGTGTATTTCACGTCAATTATGGTGGGGACACAGAATTCCCGCTTGGTATGACGAAAGTGGCAAAGTCTATGTTGGCCGCACTGAAGAAGAAGTGCGAGCTGCCAATGACCTTGAAGCTGATGTAATCCTTAATCAAGACAATGATGTATTAGACACTTGGTTCTCATCAGCCTTATGGACGTTTTCTACCTTAGGCTGGCCTAAGGATACCGATGATTTAAAAACCTTTCACCCTACCGATGTGTTAGTAACGGGTTTTGATATTATTTTCTTCTGGGTTGCCCGTATGATCATGATGACCATGCACTTTAACAAAGATGAAAATGGCAAGGCCCAAATACCTTTCAAAAAGATATATATGACTGGTCTTATTCGTGATGAAAACGGCGATAAGATGAGTAAATCTAAAGGGAATGTAATTGATCCACTGGATATGATTGATGGTATTTCTTTAGAAGATTTACTACAAAAACGTACTGGCAACATGATGCAGCCAAAGCTTGCCAAGAAAATTGAAAAGCTTACCAAAAAAGAATTTCCTAATGGTATTGAAGCGCACGGAACCGACGCGTTGCGTTTTACTTTAACATCTGTAGCCACAACCGGTCGTGATATCAGCTGGGATATGAAGCGTTTAGAAGGGTACCGTAACTTTACCAATAAATTATGGAATGCTAGCCGTTATGTATTAATGAACACGGAAGAGTTTGATTGCGGTGCAAACTCAGAAGACATGCAACTGTCTCTAGCGGATCGTTGGATAATAGGACAATTTGAACAAACCGTGAAAACTGTTCATGAAGCCTTTGACTCTTTCCGTTTTGATTTAGCTTCACAAGCATTATACGAATTTACTTGGAATCAATTTTGTGACTGGTATTTAGAATTAACTAAACCAGTATTATTCAAAGGTAATGAAGCACAACAACGCGGCACACGTCATACCTTAGTCAATGTATTAGAGGGTTTACTGCGCTTAATGCACCCTATTATGCCATTTATTACAGAAACTATTTGGCAACGTGTTCAACCATTGAGTGGCTTTAGTAAAGTTGATAACTCTATTATGACACAAGCTTTCCCGCAATTTGATGAAAGCAATTGTGATCAACAAGCTATTGATGATTTGGAATGGGTTAAGCAATTCATCGTCGCCATTCGTAATATTCGCGGTGAAATGGATATCGCTCCAAGCAAACCATTACCAGTGCTACTTAAAAATGTCAGTGACAACGATCAACGTCGCTTGAGTGAAAACGAACAGTTTTTAAGTTCGTTGGCCAAACTTGACAGTATTACTGTGCTCAGCGATGACGAGCAAGGCCCTGCCTCTGCTTCAGCCGTTATTGGTGATTTATCAGTATTAATCCCTATGGCGGGCTTAATAGATAAAGAAGCTGAGCTTGCACGTTTAGATAAAGCAATTGATAAGCTAGAAAAAGATGCAGCGAAAACCCGTGGTAAATTAAATAACGAAAATTTTGTTGGTAAAGCCCCTGCTGCTGTTATTGAAAAAGAAAAAGCAAAGTTAGCCGAAGCGGAATCAGCACTTGCTAAAATGCATGAACAAAAAGCTCAAATAGCCGCATTATAAGTGGGTAAACACAGTTATTAAGCCAGAGGACCTCCCCTTACACCTCTAGTTTTGTATACTATATTCAAATAAAAATTGAACTATTTCAATTTTTTATAAAGCATATTAAAAACAACTGTGTTATGCTCCCATTGCGTTGAGTTTTTGCGTTGCGGATGAAGGTTGATACTAACTTTTGTTTTAGATTTATCAGGTACCTATGTATTTGAATATTCTTAACAAACGGATTTAGGCAATGCAGACTGTTTGTTTGTTCCAAATACGCTTTGTTACGAATATGGTTTGTTTCCTTCCTCTTCCTGTACTACTTATGGTAGAGGGCATTTACTCGGGTGAAAACGGTATTGGCTATATTGAGAATATTCTCAATAAGAAAATACCACATTAATATTATTTTATGACTACGGGAAAATGTAAGTATGTCTGATACAGTTACTGGTAAAGTTAAATTTTTCAACGAAACTAAAGGTTTCGGTTTTATTGAGCAAGAAAATGGTCCTGACGTGTTTGTTCACTTCAGCGCAATCACTGGAGACGGTTTCCGTACTCTAGCTGACGGTCAAGCAGTATCGTTCAGTGTTAAACAAGGTCAAAAAGGCCCAGAAGCTGAGAACGTTACAGCACTATAATTTTATAGTCCTTTTGTAATAGTTTTAAATTTTCTTTGTAGGCTTTAGTCATTGACTATTGTTAGTTTAGAAAAAGAATTCTGTAAAAAAGCGAAGTATTAACATAAGTTAATCTTCGCTTTTTTGTTAGCTAAATTTCAATGGATTGTTTCAAAGCTAATACCTATATCATCGCAAATAACGCCCTTTTCTTACTAACGACACCACCCAAGTAGCACCAGTAAAGCAAAACAACAGGGTTAATAACGCAAAAAATATTATTTGCCAATTATTAAAGCTTCCGATATAGCCATAATCCATAAAGTGCAGCATAAAGAAAAAATCGCTAAAACGTTTATTTATATTGCTATGACCAACAAGTCGTCCTGAGCTAGCATCAATATACACACTCGTTTCTAACTCATCAGAAAAGTCAATTTTCCAAACCACATTCTTCTCTTTAGGAAAGTCTGCAATGGGCGGATGTAAAAGAACACTAGAGCTTATTTTACCTTGTCCACTATAAGTACTTTTAGCAATTAATTGAGCCATCAAACTATCGATAACTTGAGTTTTACCGCTAACAGCATGAATTAATGTATGTTCATTAAAAAAGTGCGGATATAAACTTTTTTGGTGATTAAGCAAATAATATGGCTGCGACAATAAATAAATCAACTTGATAGAATGAATTGAGTCAAAGGGTTCATTTACACTTCCCTGCTTAAATTCATTCCGGCTAAGTAGAGTACTTGGCTCAATCAATTCACTATGGTTTATTTTATTTTCTGTAACAGCTTGGATACGATAGGTCTTTCCTCGAGCTTTGTCATGATCCATTAAGTTAAAATATAACCCAGTTGATAGCCATATTAACAACTGCAAGGCAACTAACACCGATAACCATTTATGTAATGATTTAATTAATTTCATCTTGACCGCCCAGCTTTTGCTAACGGCTTAACCTGTTTATTGGTTATGGGCTTTATAACTCGATAATAGCTCAAAGGTAGCCCCAATAAACTTGCCAACAAAGCAATTAAACTAGTAATAAACAGCAACATATTACTCGCATCTTCTTCGATATAATCCATAACATGAAAACTAAACATCCAGTCAAATATACGCCAATAACTATGCCGCTTAGTCACTAACTCCCCTGTATCAACATTGATATAAAAACTAGGGCTATCAAATCGTTCAAAATCAACTCGCCATACAGGTAAGTGTCTGGCATTTAATTCAAATGGTGGATTTTCAGTGATCAAACTCACTTGCCGAATACTACCTTTATCTCCGGTATACAAACTTTGCGCTATTTGTACGGCATGCTCTTTAGTCAGCGGAGATATTAACTGCCCATTAGCAGCATCGAGCATGTATTTATGCTGATTTTGTTCATTTACCACACTAAATCGGTAGATTGCACGACCAAATATTGTAGTTAATGTTAAGTCTTTCGCCTCAGGGTAATCTTGATATATCCTTGCTATGGGGTAGTTAACCTTATCTGCTGTTAATGGCGCCACCTGCTCAGCAACTAAGGTATCCCCATGAATATAGTCGATATCAAGAAGTACCATATACGTGCCTGTTATTGACCAAATAACAAACTGCAAACCAACAACAAGCATTAACCATTTATGATATTTTCGACTAACTCTATGCCAAGACATTACAACTTTTCCTTTAACGACTTAACACGCCACAAATAGAATAAGGCCGGTAAAACAAGTAAGGTGAGTAACACGGCAGAGACCATACCACCTACCATAGGAGCGGCAATACGGCTCATTACTTCACTGCCGGTACCTGTACCATATAAGATAGGTAACAAACCAACAATAATAGCAGCAGCAGTCATCATTACAGGTCTAACACGCTTACCTGCGCCAACCAATACCGCCTCGTATATGGCTGAGGGCTCAATCTTCACTTTATTTGATTGATGTTTTTGTAGCATCTCTTGGTAGGCCTGATTTAAATAAACTAACATAATAACGCCAATTTCAACGGCTACCCCAGCTAACGCAATAAAGCCCACACCGACTGCCACTGAAAAATTATAGCCTTGAAGGTACATTAACCAAATACTTCCTACCATAGCTAATGGTAAGGTGAGCATGATCATGGCAACTTCTGTCATATTTCTAAAGTTCAAATACAAGAGTACGATAATAATAGCCAGCGTCAGTGGCACAACATAGCTTAACTTTTCTTTCGCTCTCTGCATGTATTCGTATTGACCTGCCCATGCAATAGAGTAACCGGCAGGTAAAGTTAATTTATCAAATAATACCTGCTGGGCATTTTCAACGTAATGACCAATATCAATACCAGAATTAAGATCAATATAAGACCAACCATTTAAACGAGCATTTTCAGACTTAATTCCTGGCGGACCATCTTCAATAAAAATGTTCGCGACATCACCTAATGGAATACGCTGACCACTCGGCGTAACTATAGGTAATAAAGCCAACTGTTCAGGTGAATTACGATAATCTTGTGGATAACGAATGTTAACTGGGTAACGCTCTAACCCTTCTATAGTTTGAGTAACATTCATACCACCAATCGCCGTAGCAACTACTTGTTGAATATCACTGATATTTAATCCATAGCGAGCAGCTTTTTCACGTTGTATATCTACTTTAATATACCGACCTCCTACCACACGTTCAGAGTAAACCGATGCTGTACCGGGTACATCAGATAAAATTGTCTCTATTTGCTGACCTATACGTTGAATTTCTATTAATGACGGACCTGAAATTTTAATACCAACAGGCGTTTTAATACCTGTAGCAAGCATGTCTATACGGGTTTTTATCGGCATAACCCAAGCATTGGTTACACCGGGAAATTGCACCAAAGCATCTAATTCTTGCTTTAAGCTCTCAGTAGTAACTCCTTCGCGCCACTGAGATTTTGGTTTTAATTGGATGAAACTTTCAATCATAGTGATGGGTGCAGAATCAGTAGCTGTTTCTGCGCGCCCTACTTTCCCTAAAATAGACTCAACCTCAGGTACAGTATAAATAAGCTTATCGGTTTGCTGGAGTAATTGCCTCGCTTGACCTATTGAGATACCCGGATAAGTGGTGGGCATATACATTAAATCCCCCTCATCCAACGGAGGGATAAACTCACTGCCAATTTTATCTAATGGGTATAGCCCGATGCCAACCATGGCTACAGCCACCACTAAAGTGGTTTTTGGAAAGCTCAATACTTGCCTAAGTACAGGCAAATAAATTGCGCTGAGTAAGCGGTTGACTGGGTTTTTATGCTCAGGCAACACTTTACCTCGAATAAAGTACCCCATCAAAACAGGCACAAGCGTAATAGCTAACGCCGCAGAAGCCGCCATGGCATAAGTTTTGGTAAAGGCTAATGGAGAAAACATGCGCCCTTCTTGCGCCTCTAATGTAAAAACAGGCACAAAGCTAACCGTGATAATTAACAAGCTAAAAAATAATGCCGGCCCTACTTCACAAGCTGAATCGGTCACCACTTGCCAACGATTTTGGTTCGTTAATTTCTGGCCTGAGTTAGATAGTTTTTCCATGTGCTTGTGCATGTTTTCAACCATGACTATCGCACCATCAATCATAGCGCCAATCGCAATCGCAATGCCACCCAGAGACATGATATTGGCATTTAGTCCTTGCCAGTACATGACAATAAAAGCCGTTAAAATACCTACAGGTAAGCTAATGATAGCCACAAGTGAAGAGCGCACATGAAATAAGAACAACACACAAACCAGCGCCACCACAGCAAACTCTTCTAATAATTTAACGCTAAGATTATTCACCGCACGTTCAATTAATGCCGAGCGATCATAGACAGTTACTACCTCTACCCCATCGGGTAACCCTTGTTTAAGCTGTTCAAGCTTTTCTTTTACTCTAACAATCACTTGTTGAGCATTTTCACCGTATCGCATTACCACAATGCCACCAACAGTTTCTCCTTCACCATTTAGCTCAGCAATACCCCTGCGCATTTGAGGACCAATAACTATATCCGCTACATCTTTTAATAATAACGGTGTACCATTTTGGTTGACCCCTAATGGAATATTCTCTAAATCTTGGGCATTTTTAATGTACCCTGTCGCTCTCACCATATATTCAGCTTCAGCCATTTCCACAACAGAAGCGCCAATCTCTTGATTTCCTTGCTTAATGGCTTGTTGAATTAAAGATAATGGAATACCAAAAGCGCGTAACTTATCTGGATTAACCTGTACTTGATATTGCTTAACCATACCTCCTAAGGCACTAACTTGTGAAACACCCGGTACAGTTTGTAATTCATACTTTAAAAACCAGTCTTGAATGCTACGTAATTGGCTAATATCATGCTGACCAGTTCTGTCTACCAGAGCATATAAATATACCCAACCAACACCTGTCGCATCTGGTCCTAGCTGCGCTTTAGCTGAACTAGGTAAATTAGGAGTAACTTGGCTTAAGTATTCTAGAACACGTGATCGAGCCCAATAAAGATCTGTTTTTTCATCGAAAATAACATACACATATGAGTCACCAAAAAAAGAAAAACCGCGCACAGTTTCTGCACCTGGTACCGATAGCATTGCGGTTGTTAGCGGGTAAGTTACTTGGTCTTCTACGACTTGTGGCGCCTGCCCAGGATAACTGGTTTTGATGATAACTTGCACATCAGATAAATCAGGCAAAGCGTCTACAGGAGTATTTTTGACAGAGTACAACCCTATAATAACAAGTATAAAAGTAGCCAATAATACAAAAATGCGATTATGTACAGACCAACGAATAATTGCTGCAATCATATACTACTCCTGCGCTTGACTGTCACGTACAATAAATTCAGTAATAATAAAATCACCGTCTTGTATTTCAAAAGTAAACGCTAGGCTATCCCCGACATTAAAATCAGCTATATCGAGGTTATCAGCAATTAAAAAGTCGAGGGTTGCTGCAGGGCGTTGCCATTTATCGATGGCTTCTCTAGATATATTGACCATGCCATGCCCCGCCATAACTGCATTTATTACCCCAGTTGTTGTTGCTGAGCTTACTTTTGCTGGCATTGTCATAGTATGCTCATCATTCACCTCAGTATTATGATTCATCCGCATAAAGTCAGAAGATTTACTCGACTCAGAATCAAGTAAAAACTGCGAAGAAACCACAACTTCCTCACCTTCTGACAAGCCGGTTAATATTTCTATCGACTCACTATCAAATTGCCCAGCGGTAACGGCAATCGATTTATAACTGCCACCACCCAGTGCTAGTACAACCCTATCTTGGTTGCCAGTTCGAATTAACGCAGCCTTTGGAATGACTAGTGCAGGCTCATCATCACTAGTGTGTATGGTAACTTGCGCAAACATATTTGGCTTAAAGTCACCTGTTTGATTATCAAGGCGTAACCGTACTTTTATCGTACGTGTTTTAGCATCTAAAGTAGGGTAAATAAAATCCACTTCACCACTAAACTTCTTACCCGGTAAGTAATCTAAAGTCATGCTAGCTTTAGTACCAACTTGCACGTCTGCAGCTTGGCGCTCAAACACTTCAGCTTCGACCCATACATTGGATAAATCTCCGATAGACATGAGTGTTGCACCTGGTTTAACAAAAAAACCTTCACGTATTTTCAAATTTTCTACGACACCATTTTGCGGTGCATAAAAAGTAATGCTTTGCTGTACTTTACGAGATTTTTTTAATCCAGCAATAGCCGTTAGAGGTAACTGCAAGGCAATTAACCTATTTTTTGCGGCATTAATTAAACGGGTATTATTTCTGTCTAATGCTAAAACAAACTCTTCTTGAGCATTCACTAATTCCGGAGAATATATATCGTAAAGAGGCTGACCTTTGGTAACTAAAGAGCCAACCGTTTTTACATATAACTTCTCAATCCAACCATCAACACGTGGATGAATATGTACTAGCTTATCTTCATCATAAGTAACATAACCAACTGTATTTATTTGATTATGTAAGGCTCTATATTCAGCTTCAGTCGTTCTCACTCCTAAATTATTAATGACATCGGCTGAAATACGTATCGTACCAACACCTTCATTCACACCTTCATTCACACCTTCATTCACACCTTCATTTACATCCGCATAGACGGGAACTAAATCCATTCCCATTGGTGACTTACCAGGTTGCTCTCTTCTATAATTGTCATCCATGGGGGCTACCCAGTACAAAGGTTGCTTTATTTCTTCATCTTGAGTGTCAGATATTTTATTAGGTACCTTGAAATAAAGTGCGCTGATCACACTTCCTAAAAGCACACCCAAAACCAAAGTGAGCAATAAGGTATTTTTAGATAGTTTTTTTTGTATTGTCATTATGCTTCTCCTATTGCTGACGCTGTTGTAGTGCCAACAAAAAGGTAATTCAATTCTAAAATTAATTTTTGCTCTTGGACATTTAACGCTAAAAAGTCTATTTGAGCATTGAGCTCGGCGATACGTGCACGAACAACTTCTGAAAAATCACCATCGTCATTGGTATAAGCCGTCAAAGAGGCTTGTGCTTGATCATGTATTTGTGGCAACAAACGCTCTTCATACAAAGTTTGCCGTTCGTTTACCCGCTGCAACTGACCTTTTGCACTGCTAAATGCTGACATTAATTGCCTAATTAGTAACAACTTTTCAGTTTTAATCGCTTGAGTATTTGCAACCGCCGCTTTTACTTCGTTATCTTGTTTTTCGCTGGTAAAAAGTGGTACATCGAAGACGACTCCTAGGGTAAATAAATCAGCACGGCTATTTCCCATAGGATCATCATCACGAAAACCATAGCTGGCATTGATCCCCCACTGAGGCTGGTATTTCTGTTGCGCTAAATCGACACCTCGAGAAGTGGCCGCAATACTTTTATCTAAAGAAAGTACTGAAGGGTGCGTAGCTAATAATAAAGCGAGTTGTTCAGGCTTTAAACCCTTATGATTATTGATGGTTTTTTGCTGTAACAGCGTTAACACTGGCAATTTATCACTAATATTTATTCTCATATCGCTATTGATTAAATGAGGCGAAACGGTGGAATCGCCATTAAATGAAAATTGATTTAGCCACTGAGATAATAACCCTTGATAACGACTTTGCTCTAATTTTAACTGATTCAATCTATCTTCAAGGCGGGTAAGCTCTAATTGGGAACGTACTATGTCATACTGGCGTGTCTTGCCAAGTCCACTGCCATAACTTGCTTCAACTAAATCATTTAACTGTTCAAATAAATTGCGGTTTTTTTCAATTAAATTAATACTTTGCTCAACTCTAAATAAATTTAGCCACAAACTACCTACGGTCACTGCAACCTTACTTAACCTATCTTGGCGCTGTAATGGCTGCTGCTGAGATTGAAGTTGTAACTGCTTGTTTTTAATTGCTAGGGAATCACCACGGGCAAACATTTGAGAAACGCCAACTTTGAACTGTGTCATCGCCTCTTGCGAATAATCAAAGCCATCTGTGGGCAAGTTAGCAAAGGCGATTGACATACTTGGATCAGGCTGAGTGTTAACCGATTTACTCATTAGTTCTAATGATTGTTGTCTTTGACGACTTCCCTCTAACCAAGGATCATTTTGTTGCGCCGTTTTAATTACTTGAGCAAACGTTAATGGGGCTTGGTTAGCATAGCTGTTAAAAGTAACAGCAATAGCCAATAAAGCTGTAGACACAGCTAAGTGGTTATTTTTTTTCATACTTCTTTCTCTTTACTTAACTAAATACGAGAATAATTCAATGCCGAAGTTAAAAGCTTCGACAGTTTAAGGAATTTTAGGCACAGCTGTGCCGTGAAGTTATGAAATGGGTGGTCGGTAGAGTGAAGAATTTATCGGAGAGATAACAAATGATGGTAACTGGGCGATTTGTTGCTCAGTAATAACAGCAGAGCTGAAAGTGTTGCTAACTTGTATAAATAAACTAACACAACCACTCATAGGACATTGGCACTGCTCTTGGCAGCAATCCATCATAGTGTTTTGGCTAGTTAGCTCAATAATATGCTTAGTACTATCCTCAGACATCATACCTGCATGATTCATCTTAAGCTCTGAATTTGGGCTGTGCTTCATTGTACTCATATCGGCATGTAAGCAAGACATGCTTACACTTGCCACTGCCTGACCTACAAAGGTAATCAGCATCAGCAAACTAGTGCATATATTGCGTCTTAAGTTTTTCATATTTAAAGGCCGATATCTCTACAGTTCGTAGAACATAATACGGTTAATTACTATAATTAACAATAAAAAAGACCTTGCAAAGTGCAAAGTCTTTTAAAGAATTACACTTATTAAAAATAACCTATTCCGCTATATACTCAACAACTTCTAAGCCGAAGCCTGATAATGAGTGATATTTAGTTTGTGAGCTCAACAAACGCATTTTACTTACGCCTAAGTTAGATAATATTTGTGAGCCAACACCAACATTACGAGAGCCAACATGACGGTTAATTTCTTTAACGGATTCTCCCGCATCAATTTTGGCGTACTTTTCTACTAAGTTAATTAATTCAGCTGGTGATTCGTGTTTACCCAGTAAAACTAATACTCCGCCTTCTTTAGCTATTTTTTCTAATGCGCTAGCCATTGGCCATTTTGCTACACTTTCTCGTTGGCTAAATAATAAATCCCTGAACGTATTTTCTAAATGTACACGCACAAGCGTTGGCTCTTCGGCCTTTATTTCACCTTTGGTTAAAGCAAAGTGTGCTTGACCGTCAATAGTGTCTTTAAATACTGTTAAATCAAAATCACCAAAAGCGGTAGGTAATTTACATTGAGATACACGTTCAATAGTCGTTTCGGTAGCATTTCTAAATTCAATTAAATCAGCAATGGTACCCATTTTAATATCATGCTTTTTAGCAATAATTTCTAAATCTGGGCGACGCGCCATGGTGCCATCTTCATTGAGAATTTCGACAATAACGGCAGCCGGCTCACAGCCCGCCATACGTGCTAAATCAACACCGGCTTCGGTATGCCCGGCACGGTTCAAAACGCCACCGTCTTCAGCAATAAGTGGAAAAATATGTCCCGGCTGAACAATATCAAGATGAGTAGAATCTTTACCTGTGGCAGCTAAAACCGTTTTGGCTCTATCTGCTGCCGAAATACCGGTAGTGACACCAGTTGCCGCTTCAATTGAAACAGTAAAATTAGTACTAAACTGAGCATCGTTTTTATCAACCATTAATGGCAACTTTAAGCGTTGGCCTTGCTCTTGAGTAATAGGCATACAAATCAAGCCACGACCATGAGTTGCCATAAAGTTGATAGCTTCAGGAGTCACTAATTCGGCTGCCATGATGAAGTCACCTTCATTTTCACGGTCTTCATCATCCATTAAAATAACCATTTTACCTAAAGCTATATCGTCGATTATTTCTTGTGGGGTATTTAAATTCATTAGATTCTCTTTGGTTATTTATTCAATTTTTTATGAAAGTTTCAATTACGTTACTTTATAAAGCCAGACTTTTGTAACAATGCTTCGGTGACATTTGATTTAACTGCAGAGTTTTCTGGCTCTTGCTTAGTTAACAAACGCTCGAGGTAGCGAGCAATTAAATCCACTTCTAAATTTACTTTAGTGCCAACTTGATAGTGAGCAAAAATAGTTTCTTTAACTGTGTGAGGTACTATGGTTAATCTAAACTTATCTGCTGCTAAAGCATTAACAGTTAAGCTAGTACCGTCAACGGTTACCGAGCCTTTTTCAGCAATGTAATGTGCCAAATCACTCGGCATAGACAGCCAGTATTCTATACTATTGCCATTATTGGTAATGGACAAAACTTCGCTAATGCCATCAACATGACCAGAGACCATATGTCCACCAAAACGCGTACTCGCTAACATGGCCTTTTCTAAGTTAACTTGCATACCAACACTGTAATTGGCAAAGCCTGTACGTTGTAATGTTTCATTTGATACATCAGCACTATAGCTATGTTGATTAAATTCGATAACAGTTAAACAAATGCCGTTTGTGGCAATAGAGTCGCCAAGTTTAACATCACTCATATCAAGAGCATTAGTATCAATAACTAAACGTGCTCCTTGAGCGTTAATATTAATCGCTTTAATTGTGCCAACAGCTTCGATAATTCCGGTAAACATAATATCTCTTTTTAATTAAGCAGGAAAAAATCCCACCTACAGCTTAGCTGTAATACGTAAATCAGCCCCTACTTTACATACATCAGTAATGGCTAGTGATTTTGCCTGTGATAATGTAGCGACATTAGGCATCTCTACTAAATTTTTTCCATCTCCACCCATTAGTTTAGGTGCTTGATAGAGTATAAGTTCATCAACTAAATCTTGCTCGATAAATGCCCCTGCTAGATTAGCCCCTGACTCTACTAAAATGTCATTTAAGCCACGCTTAGTAAGTAAGCCGAGTAAAGATTTTAAATCTATATGCTCTTTTCCCTGTGCGTTAGTAACACAAGGTAATTCCACTTGCTCTACAAAATGAGGCCATTGTGGTAAGTTTTCAAGGGCTGAATCAGCTAATTGTTTAGTTGAAGAGGTTTTTCTTACTAATAAGATGTCACTATCTTGTTCGAAAAAGGGTAAATCAGCAGTTAAACGGCTCTGACTATCAATAACAATTCGAAGCGGCTGACGCAGATCTTTTTTAGCATAGTGCTCTGTTAATTCACCTAATTCAGACCAACGAACAGTCATTTTAGCGTTATCAAATAAAATCGAGTCCGCACCTGAAATAATTGCGCAACTTTGCGCGCGTAGCCGCTGCACATCCTGTCTAGCTTCTTTCGACGTTATCCATTTGCTCTCTCCTGACTTCATTGCTGTTTTACCGTCAAGGCTAGCCGCCAACTTCACGCGAACATAAGGCTTACCTTCTGTCATTAGTTTTATAAAACCAATATTAAGCGCTTCTGCTTCTTTGGTTAATAACCCGAACTCGGCTTTAATACCGGCTTGCTCAAGTATTTTTAAGCCACGACCTGAAACTTGTGGGTTTGGGTCAACCATAGCAGCAACAACACGACTAACTCCAACGTCAATCAAGCCCTTAGCGCAAGGAGGGGTTCGACCAAAGTGACTGCAAGGCTCAAGAGTCACATAAGCGATGGCTCCTTGAAGATAGTTAGGGAAATTCAGCTTTGCATCGGCAATGGCATTAACTTCAGCATGACCCTGCCCTGCCTTTTGATGGAAACCTTTACCAATGATAGTTGCTATTCCATTAACGTCACTAACGAGTACACAGCCAACTCTAGGGTTTGGAGATGTTGTATAATGACCTTGTTTGGCAAGCTCTATTGCCAATGTCATATATTGATGATCTTGCTCGCTAAACACTTAATGTCCCTAAACTATTTCTTCGCTCGACTATTCTTGCCCCGACTTAGGCTTTCTTTACCAAGTTGAGCAATTTCATCCGCAAATTCACTGATATCTTCAAAAGATAGATAGACTGATGCAAACCGTAGGTAAGCAACTTTGTCTAATTCTTTAAGTTGCGTCATTAATAAATTACCTAGTATTTCACTGGTGATTTCACGCTCACCTGTTGCACGTAATTGTGATTTTAACTTATTGATTGATAACTCAACTTGCTCAGTACTAACAGGGCGTTTTTCTAACGCTCTCATTAAACCTGCACGCATTTTATCTTCGTTGAAAGGCTCTCTTGTACCATCGCGTTTAATAATACGAGGCATTACCAACTCTGCAGACTCAAAAGTGGTATATCGTTCATGACAAACGAGACACTCTCTACGTCGTCTAACTTGATGACCATCTGATACTAAACGGGAATCAATTACTTTAGTCTCTAGTGCACTACAAAATGGACAATACATTACTTACCTTTTAGGTGTCGCTTAACTCGCTTGGTTATCTCAATTTCAGCATTGAGAAAATAAAGCCATTAAGATCAAAAATGGTCGCTTGATGCGACCATTTTAATATAAATTCACTGCTATACCAATGTAATTAATAGTAAATTAATTTTAACCATTCTATTTACTATTCAAATGCATTGATGCCTTAGCATAGTGACTATTTATATACAGGGAAACGTGAACATAGCTCTTTTACGTTAGCTTGAACTTTAGCAATTGTTTCTTCGTTATTAATGTCATCTAAGATGTCACAAATCCAGCCTGTTAACGCGTTAGTTTCTTCAATACCAAAACCACGACGAGAAATTGCTGGCGTACCTAGGCGTAATCCAGAAGTTACAAATGGTGAACGCGGATCATTAGGAACTGAGTTTTTATTAACTGTGATATGAGCTTTACCTAAAGCGGCATCAGCATCTTTACCGGTAATATCTTTATCAATTAAATCAAGTAACAATAAATGGTTTTCAGTACCATTTGAAACCACTTTATAACCACGCTCTTGTAAAACTGCAACCATAGCTTTGGCATTATCAAGTACGTTTTGTTGATAAGCTTTAAACTCTGGCGCTAACGCTTCTTTAAAGGCAACGGCTTTTGCTGCGATAATGTGCATTAATGGTCCACCTTGACCACCAGGGAATACTGCGCTGTTTAGCTTTTTATAAATAGCTTCATCATCACAGGCTGAAACAATTAACCCGCCACGTGGGCCAGCTAATGTTTTATGAGTAGTGGTAGAAACAACATGAGCATGAGGTACAGGGTTAGGGTATAAACCTGCAGCAACAAGACCTGCAACATGAGCCATATCAACGAAAAAGTAAGCACCGACACTGTCAGCAATTTTACGCATACGTGCCCAATCTACAATACCAGAAAACGCAGAGAAACCACCGATTATCATTTCAGGTTTATGCTCATTAGCTAAACGCTCTACTTCATCATAATCGATATCACCTGTTTCAGGGTGAAGTCCATATTGAAATGCTTCGTATGACTTACCAGAAAAGTTAACGTGAGAGCCGTGAGTTAAGTGACCGCCGTGAGCTAAGCTCATACCTAATACTTTACCACCTGGAGTAACAAGCGCTTGAAAAACAGCAGCGTTTGCTTGTGATCCTGCATGTGGTTGTACATTAGCGTAAGTAGCGCCAAATAATTCTTTCGCACGATCAATAGCTAATTGCTCAGCAACATCAACATATTCACAACCACCGTAATAACGCTTACCAGGGTAACCTTCAGCGTATTTATTAGTAAGCTGAGATCCCTGAGCTTCAAGAACACGTGGGCTACAGTAGTTTTCAGAAGCGATTAATTCAATGTGCTCTTCTTGGCGAACAACCTCTTTGGTCATTGCTTCATAAAGTTCTGCATCAAAATCAGCAATATTCATATCACGAGTAAACATGTTTTTTCCTCAAATAAGCTACCATAAATTGGTGGCAAGTTCTGACTATAAATTAATGTCGTGTATTTTGCCTGAACCAGTAAAAAATGTACATGCTAAAACCTGTTAGTTTTAGTTCATTTTGGCTGCTCTTATGCTCAATTTATACTGATTTATGCATTAATACTAAAATCATAAGGCACAAGCATGTATAAACCTTAACAAAACACCGACAAACAAAATATAACCCAACACCAATAACAAAACAACAAATTAAAAACGAGCAAACAACAAAAAAACCACATATAATACAAATAAAAATGACGCATCAAGTGCGCCATTTTTATTTTGCTTGTAACAGTTTGATTAGCTAAGTGCTAAAACAACTTTTTCAGAACGTAATTTTTTAGCAATTAACAATACAAGTAAAACCGTCATACTAATGGTGACTAGACCTGTAAAGCCTAGTAACTCCCAAGAAACGGGCAGGCCTTTAAACAGATCCTCCATGATAAGTGACTGTCCTGAAATAGGTAACCAATCTAACCACTTGGGCTTATCGTCAACAAACATCATGATTACTGGCACCATAGCTGGCAACATAATTATCATAGAAACCATAGATTGTGCTTCTTTAAAGTTTTTGGATTGAAAAGCAACAAATAATTGTAGTGCAGAAGCAAAAAAGCAAATAGGTAATAGTAGTAACAATAAGGCGGTAATAGTAAAAGCATCTAAACTGAAACTAGCACCAATTTTAGTTAAATCGATAAAGCTAACCGAAAATGTGGTTAAGCTTAATGTTAACAAGACTCCAATACAGGCTATTAAGCTTGCACAACACAGCTTAGCTGCGACAATTTTGACGGTATTTACGGGTTGGCATAATAGCATTTCTAAAACATTTCGTTCTCGCTCTCCTGCACTTGCATCAATAGCAACCGGTAAACCTGACATAAAAGCTGCCATTAACAGATACAATCCAAGCATCATCGAAATAATCATGGCATTAGAATTAGGTAAAGATGTGTCCTGCTCAACAATGTTGATCGGCTGTAATAATCTGACATCAATACCACGTACTAACAAACGTTTATAGCCAATCGAACGGGCATAATGATTAATCGTATTCTTGATACGGCGAATCGGTGACATATTCGCTTTTTCACTGTAGTCAGCGGATAAGTATAAATCGATTGTCTTCCCTGCAAGCATGTCTTCATTAAAACTATCAGGAATAACCAAGGTGAGATTTCTGTCGTCCCAAATCACTTTCGTATCATTAGGTACATCTGAAAATAATAGAATATTTTCATCTTCTAGTGCTTTTATCAATTTTGGAGAATATTGCGAACCCGTGACTTTTAAATATATTTTAGGGGTTTCTACCGCTTCTTTAATCATAACTTTTGACATAGCAAAAATCATTACCGGCGCCATAACAGCCATCATCATGGCCATCATCATAGCCCTTTTGTCACGAAAAGCTTCTTTTAACTCTTTAGATAGCAAAGCTTTAAATTGAATCATGCTGCAACTCCTTCATCTGAGCCAATGATCTTCACAAAAGCTTCTTCTAATTGGCTTTCACCGGCTAACTCACATAACTCACTTGGTGTCCCTTCTGCAGCTAACTTACCGTTAGCAACTATAACGACTCGATCACACAAAGCAGCGACTTCTTGCATCACATGAGATGAAAAAAGAATGCAGTGGCCTTTCTCTTTAAATCTTGCTAAATAATTACGTAAGACTCGAGTACTCATAACATCTAAACCACGTGTTGGCTCATCAAGTACGAAGTTTTTAGGCTGGTGAACAAGCGCTTGTGCTAGGGTTACCTTCATTCGTTGTCCCTGAGAAAAACCTAACGTTTTGCGGTGAGCTAACTCTTCCATTTCTAAATCTTTAATGATCGTCTCAATAGCATGATGTTTAGTTTCTCCTTGTAAACCGTGTATGCTTGCAAAGTAATCGATTTGCTCATAAGCAGTTAATCGCTCATATAAACCAAATTTATCTGGGAATATCCCTAATCTCGCCCTTGCATTAAGTGGGTCTTTGACGACATTAATACCATCGATTGTGGCACTACCATCATCAGCCTTAAGTAAGCCATAAAGGGTTCGTAAACATGTGGTTTTCCCTGCGCCATTAGGTCCTAAAATCCCAGTTATTTCGCCATCATTTGCAGTAAATGAAAGGCCATCTAGCGCCACTACACGACTTTGCTCTTTACTATTAAAGTTACCTAAGAAGCCTTTTTTACTACTGCCAAAAGTTTTACGTAAGTTATTAACTTGAATCATTATTCATTACCTCCCTGAGAAATAGACTTCACATCAATATTCCCACCGTTTAAATTAGTCATAAATGATTCATTAGGAATATCTGAGATACACGATTCATCAAGTTCTTTCGGACTAAGACTAGTTAAAAACTCATTTATAATATCGCTAGCACAGGTGGTCATAGCAACAGTGTGAGCAGAATTTTCGATCACAATGTGGTGGTTATTAGGCAGAGTTGCAGCACTATGTTCCCCATTACTTGGTGGAGTTACTGGATCTAAGTTTCCAGATAAAATTAGTGTCGGAATATCGGCCGTTACCGCTTGATAGAATGTCTCATCAGGTCGGTACTGTGGCCATAATGGGCAAACCATTTTAAAGCCGAAATGACTATCGCCGCCCCCAAAATTGTTGTTTGCATCTTTTTCAAAATCAGCGGCAGATATTCTTGGGAAATCTTCATTACAAGTGATATTAAACAATAAGCCTAAATAGATCCCTTGCCCACCTTCAGATCGTGCAACTAATCCAGCTAATGGCATATAGTTACCTAAATATGCTTGATGAATAACTAGCGGCACTAAGGAGCGACTTTCAACTGAGTACAATTGCATACGCAAAGTCCCTATTAATTTCGAGCTACTAATTTTAAATTGAGTTTGAGTGCCTAAACGAGGATGAGCGATACTTACCTCTACTGGCGCTTTTTCTAATCGTTGTATAAGTTCTTTAAATTCTTGCTTTAACTCAGGATAAGCTTGACGACAACTGGATTCTTTATGGCAGTTTTCTAATAGTAAATTAAACGAACGCGCTGAACTTTGACCAAACAAACCAATAGGAACTTCAATCGGCCCAACACTATCAAGTACAACACTTCTTAAAGAATCTGGAAACATACGCATATAAACAAGTCCAGCTCTAGTGCCATAAGAGCCGCCATAAATATTGATCTGTTTATGACCTAAAGCTGCACGAACTGCATCAAAATCACGAATAGCATTTTCGCTATTATACTGACTTAAATCACCTGTAAATGTAGCTAAGCAATCTTTTATATCTTGTGCTGAAAAATCTTCTGGCACAATGGAGTAAACATCTTGCTCTACAGCATCTTCACATTGTAATGGGTGCGACTCTCCTGTTCCGCGCTGATCTACTAAAATCAAGTCTCGTGTTTTACGTACTTCATTAAAAACATGACGTAAAGGGGCTGCCAGTTCAGCTGCAGCTTGTCCGGGGCCACCCGCTAAAAACATTAAAGGTGTTTTATTATCACTATTATCAATGGCTGGTAAAATAACAAAATTGATAATTATGCGCTCCCCATCAAGAGCACTATAGTTTTCAGGCACTTCTAGCTTGCCACATTTTACCTGTGCTTTAACCCCATCCAGATGACAGTTTTCTATTAAAGGTGATTGCGCTGCACTGTAGGTGCTAAAACCTAACATTAAAAGCAAACACAAAAGCCTAATCCCAATTTTTAACATGTTAGTATTCCATTTGATTAATCAATATTATCTTTTTGATCCCTGCATTCTATTTTATTTCACCGGCATTTAAAACGTAGCTATTTGTAAATATTTATAATTAACCATTCCAATAGTCATCTATACAGGATAAAGTTGTTATTCAAGTGATTTCAGGATGAAGCTTGAAAGCCATAGTAGTATTAATTTAAAAGATTAGGTTAAAAGGTAAACGTTATGGAATTAAACCAGTGGGTTGACGAGTTATTTGAAGTATTTGATGAAGATAAAGATGGTGTAATAAGCCGCACTGAATTTGTCGAATTAATAGATGTGTTACTTCAAGATAAAGGCATTCGTATGTGTGAGTCGATTTTCAATCGATTCGATACCAATCATAGTAATTCAATTTCCAAAGATGAATTAAAAGAAATGGTTATTGAGCTAGCACTATAAACTCCCGTTATCCATCTAGATTTACTTGGCTTTTTAATTTAAAAGCTGAGTAAATATCGATTTTTTGCTGTCCTCCCTTCCTCTTTATTCTGTTAATTGCCAATTTTATTTCTTCAAAAATTAAGCGTACACGTGTACACTTAACTTCAACAAATTTAATTTGAAAAGTACCATGACTAATACAGCACCTGCATATAGTGCAAAAGAAGAGCTTGCTAATGCCGTTAGCCATGGGTTAGGCGCTTTATTAAGCGTATTAGCACTGATAATGTTATTAACATACTCAGTTACTAATAATGCTATTACCAATACCCCCAATGATAATGAGTTAATGCGTACTATTAGTTTTAGTGTTTATGGAGCTAGCTTAATTTTACTTTTTCTCGCTTCCACTTTTTATCATGCTATTGTCAATCAACACTTAAAAAAAATATTTAAATTATTAGATCATTGCGCAATTTACTTATTAATTGCTGGCACTTATACACCATTATTATTGTTAAGTTTGCATGGCACTCTAGGCTATAGCCTAATGGTAGTTATTTGGTTTATCGCTATCGCTGGTATTATTTTTAAAATGAAATTTGGTAGTCGATATAAAAAAATATCATTAACAACTTATATTGGTATGGGTTTTATTTCATTTACAATCTTGGGTGAGCTTTATAAAGTTTTACCAATCGAAGCCATTTCATTACTTGCTCTGGGCGGGTTAGTCTACTGTACAGGTGTATTCTTTTACGTGCAGAAAAAAATCCCCTTTAACCATGCTATTTGGCACTTATTTGTGCTTGGTGGTGCTACTTGTCACTTTTTAATGATCTTTTGGTATGTTTAAAGTTTCTTAAATCATATTTATCTCCTATAAAACCTTCAAATAATAACAACCCTCCATGTTTTCTTAAATTTAATGACAGAAACTGTCGGATTATTTTACACTTCACAAAAAATTGTACATTCCCCTAAAATAATAGTATGAAAAATAAGCAACTTAGGCGCAATGGATCTCTTTATGCATACACTTGAATTGTAAAAACTATTTTTAGCAACAAGGAGTTTTATAATGAAAGTAATAACTAAAGCCTTAACCTTTAGTTGTCTATTAACGTTAAGCTTTTTACCATCAGTTCATGCTGGCCCTATGGTAACTGATTGGGGGTTTCAATTAGAATCCGGTTTTAGTAGTTTTAGTGATTCAAGCGATGCAAGTGGCAGTAATATTTCTGGTAGCAATATCAATGCTTATTGGAGTGGTATTAAAGGCTATGATGTATTCAGTACATTATCTTGGGGAACAGGGAACTCAGGCTCCAGCTCTCTCGATATAGCAGGCGGAACATTAGGTTCGACTAATGGTGCGTTATCAACCAATGGCGCTGCAGTTGATACCGTGACTTTTACTCATCAAAACAACCCTATCAATGGAGCCACACTAACAGAGGCAACCTTGGAAGATAAAATATGGTTAACACCAACCGATCCTTCCCCATTTTATGATGGAGCCGTACCGCTTGAGCCGCCCCCATTAACATTTGATATATTATTCAAAGAGACGGTGAACTCTGGCCCAGCAGCTAGCTGTGATGTTATAACTTCGCCAACCCCTTGTAATGATATTTTTGTAATTGATATCGAAGGCGCTGGTTTTAACACTGTTACAAAGGCATTTGAGCAAATATTTCCTTATGCCGGGCATTTATACAGTGCTAACATATTTATGGATGGAATTGATGTATTAGCGGATAATGTATGTACTGTTGCTGGAGCTGCCGCAGGTTGTTTAGGCGTAACAACCGTTGAAGGAGGCGAAAACACGTTTCAGATTTCTTTAAGCATAACCCATTTAAGAGAGCAAATACCAGAGCCATCTACTTTAGCGATTTTTGCTTTAGGCTTATTAGGTTTAGTATATCGTAGACACAATAATAACTAATTTATTTAGCTCTTATTAATTGAGTTTTACATAAAGCACCTTTCTCATTTGACTGGTGCTTTTTTAATGGCATGAAATAATCCCTCATTACTAAAATTCATTTAGAAAAATCATCAATAACCAACTCATGTCAAAGATTTTCATCACTGTCTGTAAGCCCTAAAATAAGCTATATCAGAGAAAGCTTAATCAATACTTATTCTAAAAGCGTCCAATTATTTTACAATTCTATTTGATGGTTTTTTATACAAAAATTAACTTCATGATAATAGTAGCTTTATAAAAAATTGCACAGTAATTGCATTATTGTATGGTGAAGAAAAGATAAACCACCAGAGGAAGCAATTATGAAATTGAAATTTTTTAAATGTGTAACCGTCGGTATTATGCTTTTAACAACCTTCGTATCAAAAGCAGGCTTTATCCCGTTCGGTGTCCAAGATGATATATCGATAAACACTGTAACCAACACTTGGGGTTGGACTTTATGCCACTCAGAAACATACGCTACGTCTGGCACTACAATCACTAACCTATTTGATGACTGTACAGGTGATTATGTCATGCTGGCAGCAGGTATCACTGACTCAGATATATTAGATGTTGCTGCAGCTGCATTATTATCTGACGTGACTACCTATACAGCACACAATGCTACTCATACATCGAATGGCGCTGAATGGTATTTCAATGGTGGCTCTATGGGATTTGCTCCACAAGGTGCTGTAATTAATCAGAATTCTGCCGATGTAAATGCCTCTGGTTTATATGGTGGTACAGCTATTGATGCTACTTCTGATTTTAGATTATCTTGGCATACTGAAGCTGAATTCGGGTTAGGATTCGATTACGGTATTTCCCCAGCAAATCTTGATGGTGGTTGGCGCAGTGGTAGTAACTTTGACCTAAACAATGCTGAAAACTGGAATCGTTATGTGTTTACGGCTAATGCTGATAGACAAATTCCAGAGCCATCAACTTTAGCGATTTTTGCTTTAGCGCTATTGGGTTTAGCCAGTCGCAAATTTAAGAATTCTTGATAGTTTTAAATGCAAGGTAGCTTTTCAAATTAGCAATGTTTAGCCACTGACACATTCTTAAAGTTGTAAAGAGATATTTAGAACGGAGCAAAGATAAAAAAAGCCTGCAATTTATGCAGGCTTTTTTTATCTTTATGGTGCCCCGACCCGGAATTGAACCAGGGACACGAGGATTTTCAATCCTCTGCTCTACCAACTGAGCTATCGGGGCATTCTTTAATCACATAACACAAAACAAGGTATGCTTTAAAGAGCGCGTATAATAGCTATTATATTCTTTGCTAGCAACTGTTTTCTTGTACTTTTTCAAAGGTTAAATAATAGGGAGAGTTATAACTCAAAATCACCAAAATCTAAGTCATTACTTTGAGAAACTGAGGTCTTACTTGGTGGGTCTAATAGTGAAGCTTGTGGATTTAATTCAACTTGCTCAACACCTTGCTTTGAAGGCTCCTCTTCCAAAGCTTTACTACTTTTATTATCTTTACGTTTTTTTCTTTGCAAACAGAGTTTAATTACTTTTTGTTTTTTATCGCTATCAAATTCTTGCCATTTCTGCCTTTCATCACGCGAACGCATGCAACCAAGGCAGTAGCCTTTTACATCACTTTGGCAAACGCCCACACAAGGGCTTGGAACGTCAAAAAACTCTAACTGCATTGCACTCTACTTCCTATGAAAACTATACATTTTGCTTATTTTCCGGTAGTTAATTATTTAACTTTCCATCGCTGCAAAATTGCTTTCATCCTATAAATAAAAAATGCGCGATAAGTTAAGTATAACTTATCAACGCATTTTAATATAACACTAAGCCATAGCGAACTTAGTTTTAATTAAGCTAACTTATCAGTAGCAATATGGTAATCAGGATCTTCCATAATATTTAACTCAACCAATTTATCAGCTTTTTCTAATAACTGCTTACACTCTTGATTAAGATGTCTTAAATGCATTGTTTTACCGCGAGAAATATAACGCTCTGCTAAGGTATCAATTGCTTCAATCGCTGAGTGATCAGCAACGCGTGCATTTTTGAATTCAACAATCACATCATCAGCATCTTCTGCTGGGGTAAATTGCTCTAAAAAATTTGCAATTGAGCCGAAGAATATCGGGCCATTTACTTCATAAACTGTTGAACCCTTTTCGTTGGTAGAGCGAATAACATTGATATGTTTTGCATGCTCCCACGCAAAAATTAATGCAGAAACAATAACACCAACAATAACAGCAATAGCAAGATCCGAATATACAGTCACACCTGAAACAAGAATAATAACAAAGGCATCGCCTTTAGGGACTTTGTTTAGGATACGGAAACTTGACCACTCAAAGGTTCCAATAACAACAATAAACATAACCCCAACTAAAGCAGCAAGTGGAATTTGCTCAATTAGACCTGATGCAAATAATATAAAACCAAGTAATGCCAATGCAGCAGTAATGCCCGATGCTCTACCTCGACCACCTGAATTAACGTTGATCATAGACTGGCCAATCATTGCACAACCACCCATAGCGCCGAAGAAGCCATTCGCCGTATTTGCAGCACCCTGAGCGATACATTCTTTGTTACTGCGCCCGCGAGTACCTGTTAACTCATCAATCAGCGTTAACGTTAATAAAGACTCAATTAAGCCTATCGCAGCAAGAACTAACGCAAATGGTAAAATTATTTTAAATGTTTCCAAAGTAAACGGAACGTCGGGTATAGAAAAGGTTGGTAAACCTCCCGCAATTGACGCTATATCTCCAACAAGCCTAGTATCAAGATTAATTGCAAAAACTAATACAGACACACTAACGATAGCAACTAATGTCGAAGGAATTGCTTTGGTTAACTTAGGAAAGAAATGAATAATAGCCATAGTTAAAAGAATTAAACCTGCCATAGTATAAAGAGCAGAGTCTTGCATCCAAACAAGCTCTCCGGCACTATTTGTTTCTTTAAACTGCCCAAGTTGAGCTAAAAAGATAACAATCGCTAAACCGTTAACAAAGCCAAGCATTACAGGATGCGGAACTAAGCGGATAAACTTTCCTAACTTAAATACCCCGGCGAGAATTTGCAAGACCCCAGTCAAGACCACAGTAGCAAATAAATATTCAACCCCGTGAATCGCAACTAAACTAACCATCACAACGGCCATAGCTCCTGTAGCACCAGAAATCATTCCAGGTCGACCGCCAAAAATAGCAGTAATTAATCCCACCATAAATGCGGCATATAAACCAACTAACGGCTCTACTCCAGCAACAAAAGCAAAAGCAACGGCTTCAGGCACTAATGCTAAGGCAACTGTTAGCCCTGATAGCACATCATTTTTTAGATTAGAGACTTTACTGGCGTGTAATTCAAACATTTCTTTCTCGTTGATTAGTAATGCGAAATAAAATACCTTCGCAAAGTTTGTAAACAATGGCCCTATGAGTATAGGCAATTATTATCAAACACTGAGGATTTAAGGGCGGGGATAGTATAGATTTAAGAGCAAAATGTCAATATTTGTACATTTATGTGATAAGCAAGTCTATGAAAATAAGAAATTTAACTTACTTTTGCTTGAGCTATCTTTTTGTTGTTTTGCTGCTCAATAGGCACTTTAACTTTAAAGCATACTCCTTGTTCTGTTTCCAGAGATTTAATCGTGCCTGATAGCTTGGCATTTACTAAGTTAAAAACGATATTCAAACCTAAGCCTGAGCCTCCTTGACCACGTTTAGTGGTTACAAAAGGGTCAAAGATTCGTTTTTTAAAGTCTTGAGCAATACCTTTGCCGTTATCACAGTATAGTAGCGTTAAATAGCCTTTTGAATGGGTAAACTCTATTGATATTTCACCCTCTCGGCGATCTTCAAAGCCATGAATATGGGAGTTCATTAAGAAGTTAGTAAGGATCTGATTCCAAGCACTTGGATACGTCACCAACGAGAACTCTTCATCAACATCAATATGAATGTGATATTTTTTATGTTTGAACATAGTTTTTACCGTATTAACTACGTCATATACATGTTGATGTAAATTTATATTCACTTCAGGATCGGTATGTTGTTCAACAGCAACAGATTTAAAGCTACGAATTAACTCCACCGATTTATTTAAGCTGCGCTCTATAATTTGCTCATATTCACTTAATAAATTCAGGGTGTCAGATAAAAATGATTTCGTTAACTCTTGTGAGTCTACCGCTTTTTTTAAGCTATCAACTTTTTCTTTTAATGCCGTAATTGAAGTGACGCAAATACCTAAAGGGGTATTTACTTCATGCGCTACACCCGCGACTAATTGTCCTAACGAGGCCATTTTTTCAGATTGTACGAGTTGATCTTGGGCAAGCGTTAAATCATCAAAGCTTTGTTGTAGCTTCTGATTACTCTTTTCTAACTTAGCCGTTCTATCATGAACCTTAACTTCAAGCTCACCGTTTAATGTTAATAAAGCATTTTCAGCACTTTCAAGTTTGACTATCTCATCTTTAAGTTTAATGCGCATGCTATTAATGGCATTAACAAGGTAATCCAGTTCATCTTCTTGCTCTGGACGGTTTGATAAAGACAGTTCATCATCTAAATTATGTGTAGCTAACTGTTGTGCGTAACGAGTAATTTGAAATAAATGACGAGTAATTAATTTATCGACGATAATAATAATAAAAAACGCGATAATAAAAATTTTGATAAATTCAGAGGTTAGAATAAAACCAGCTTGTAACCATAACTGTTGGTAAATATCTTGGTAATCCGCATAAACTTTAAGTTTACCAACATTTTTTCCATCATATACAATTGGAAACTCAACAACCTTTTTTGCATCCATTTCAGCATCGGCATTGCCAACTTGTTGCTGGTAGTCAAAATCATTTTCTACCTTGACTAAGCTAATATCTGGTAAATCAACAATACCTTGGATTTGCTGAGCAACAAGTGGTTTATTGAAGTCCCATAAACTACTTGCAATTGAAGGGATATAGCTTTTTTCTATGTCACCAAATCGTTGTTCTAAAAGAGTAAGATCATCTTCAAATGATGCATATAGTTGCACTAAAGTTGCGCAAACCGATACAAAAGCGCTACATAATAATATATAAAGCAACAATCGCTTTGTTAATTTATCTTTTATTTCAACTGCTTTATTCATTAATGCTACTCATTGAAATTATTAGGGTAATACAAATAAACTACCGTATCATACTGCTCCTTCACTCCCATTTAAGGCGCCTTTTAAGAAAAAGTCAACAGTAATCTTTAATGTTAACAGTTATTTAACAACACTTTTTAACTATTAACAAATTATCATTTCCTAAGTAGGAATTTTAAATATATCATATATTTATCTAATTAATAGAGTAACCACCATGATAAATTTAACTAAGCTTTCAATGTTACTATCGGTAGTTTTTACCTTTAGTGTCCTTTCAGGCTGTAGCAGTAAACCCACCACAAGGATTGACTTTAATCCTGAAACAAATTTTTCTTCTTTTTCTAGCTTTCAATTTACCCCTGCTAAACCAGCAACACTTGATAGTAACCCCATTATGACAAATCGTATTCAAGTTGCTGTTGAGCATGCGCTTATCAAGCATGGACTTGTTAAAATAGACGACTTAACTGAGCAAAATGCTGATTTAACTATTAAGGTGAATTTCAATCAACAAGAAAAGGAAAATAACTCATCGCTTAGTATCGGTTTCGGTACGGGTAGAATGAGTAGCAATGGTGGCGGTAGTTTAGGTGTAAGTACAAATGTTCCAATAGAAAGTGACGCGACATTGATCACCAAAATAATTGTGGATATGAGCCATCAAGACGTTGCCGTTTGGCACGGGACGGATCGTTATGAAGCTAAAGGAGATATAACATCAGAAGAGCTGAATAGTTTAGTCTCAACAACGGTTAATAGGATGCTAGCGAACTTTCCACCTCAAAAACAGCAACAAAGCAAATAGCTAAGGTTGTGCATAAAAATAAAAACGGCAAATTATGTAAATAATTTGCCGTTAACCATTGATGGGGAACTAATCACTTATGGTTAATTTTTTCTTTCAAGCATATATTTAGCTGCGGCTAAACGTGTTTCAGCATCTAAATAATTTTGTGGTGGCATTTCAGGATAATCTTCGCGCTTTTTAGTAGGTGCCGCAATATAATCAGCAATACCTTGTGGGTTATCCATATATAACGCTTGGATTATTTGCACTGGCGGACCAATCATACGGCCAGTGTATGTATGACAGCCTGCACAAATCCCCATATAAACGACTTTACCACGCTCTGAAGGATCGATTTCTCTCGGTGCAACTGGCTCATCTAAAATGTAACTATCAATAGCATTAGTATTGGTGAAATTACATTCATCCCAATCACTGACACCGACAGTGACATAACGATGACGATTGATAATACAACTATCACGAGAAACACCTACACGTAAAATATCAGGATTGCCCTGTTTAAATTCCGTTAACATTAATGCTTTAGCCTCATCAATAGTATCGTAACCATTATTTAGCATAATATTATTTAAAAGCATAACCTTATCTGGAGCTGGGTCTGACTCTGGATCAATTGTAGTATTGGGGGCATTGTCATGATCAGTAATTAAAATACCGGCAGTTTTATTATTCGAGATAATGTTATTTTCTACAATGACTTCATCAGCTGCCATGATAAGAATGCCCGTACCTGCAGGTATACCAGCAACGGTTGAGCCCGGAGCGGCAAAATTCTTATGGTTATTATTATCGATAAAGTTATTTCGAATAATTACATCGAAAGTGGTTTTAATCGGTAAGCCTGGTGTGATAAAGGCTAGAATACCGCCGGTATTATTGTGAACATAGTTATTCTCAACAATCGCATGGCGAGAGTTTTCAATTTCAATACCTGCAACACTGTCAAAAACATCATTATGAGCAACATGAATATTATCACTCATGCCAACATAGATAGCCGCATCTTCAATACCTGAAATAACATTGTATTCAACAATTCCATTTTGGCCAAGCTGTGGAAAAATACCGTAAACCCCAGTATCAACGATGATATTATTACGAATTTCAAAGTTATTACCTGCCTGCCCCATAATGCCATTACCCTTATATTTGGTAATACGCATGTTCTCTATTACAATATTATTGCCCGAATATAATATCGCATCATTCAGTTTACCTTTACCATCTAATGTGGCGTACTTCCCTTCTTTAATAACACCGACAATACGAATATCATCTTTATCGATATAAACAGTTTCAGAATATGTACCGGGCATAATTTGTAATGTATCGCCCGGTTGCGCTTTTTGTACAGCGTCCATAATTTTATCGCCGTCATTAACCACATGAGTTTTACCAGCGACGGTACGCTCAGCAACCGCAGACTTTTTACCTGATGTTGATTGCTGTACTTGCTTAGTTTTATCAAAACCTCCACCATAACTAGCCCCTTTGTCACTTTTTGTTATCACTGGTGTGCCGTTTTGACTATTGCCAAAATATAGACCTCCGGCAAAAGCCCCTACCACAACAATTGCTGTTATTAGTTTATTCATCTTCTTCCCCGTTTTGCTCGTACTTGTTATTGTTTGATTCATTCACGCTTGTTAACTCTGTACTCATTCTTTGACTTTGATACTTTGCATCAACCACAGGTAAACCCGATGGAAGCGACATAGGCATTTCAGGTGTTAAACTTTCATCCGTTAGCGCGCCTAAAAATTCAACGATTAAATGCATTTCTTCTTCCGTTAAATCAGGCTCCCAAATATGCCAATGTAACTGTAAGTTCTCATTCTCAGGTACGGCGTGGCCTCGACCTAATGAATAAAATTCAACCGCATCAAATAACTTATCAAAATTCCCTGCATGCATATAAGGAGCTGTTTTAGTTATATTTCTTAAAGTTGGCACTTTAAAGCCACCGCGCAATTTCTGAGCATTTTTTGTGTCGGCATAGGTTTTTTGAGCACCAATATCAAACGCTCGATCCTTTGCCTCTGGCACGCCAATAACAGCTACTTGGTTGTTGGTAAATAATGGTGGTTGATGACACTCAGCACAACGAGCAACAAATGAACGGAATATATTTAACCCTTTCACTTCATTTTCATTTAACGCTTGATGATAACCGTGGGCATATCTGTCGTAACGACTATTTAACGAAATCAAACTTGTTTGAAATGCGCTTAAGGCGGTATACACTTGAGCAACATCAAGAGATTTCTGCTTTGGAAATGCCTTGTGAAACATGGCAACGTAAGTTGCATTATTTTTAAGCGTTTCTAGTAGCTGCTCTGGCGTATTACCCATCTCTAATGGATCGAAAAGTGGACCTTGTGCTTGCTCTTCTAAGCTATTTGCTCTGACATCCCAAAAAAATCTATCTAAAAAAGCAACATTCCAAAGCGTAGGAGCGCTTCGAGCAACTTTATCACCGGTAATGCCAATACTTCGGTCTAAGTCATCACTAAACCCTTTATCAGGTTGGTGACAGCTAGCACATGATATAGAGCCATCTTTAGACAATAACGGATCAAAAAATAAATATCGTCCTAAATCGATTTGTGCTGGTGTAAAACCATCGCGATGTTTAGGTAGTGAAGTCTGTGTTCCGCCTACTCCTCTACTTTGTACTGAATCATAAAACTGATACAAATTCACCAAGCGACAAACCGACTCCTTGCCTTCAACGGCTACAAGCTCAAAACTCGCTGGACAGTTTTCTGATAGCACAAAGCTCTTTGCTTGAACTATAGCGCAACTAAAAAGAGCAAATATCAATCCGATAATGAGCTTGGTAACAGCACCTTTTTGCTCATATATTTTCATATATACACTCATTACTTAACTGACTGCATAGAGATATAATACAAGATATCAGTAAGCTCTTTGCCTTGGGTGGTATTAGCCATCATTGCCATTTGACGACCTAATTTATCTTCTTTGGCATACCCTCGCTTACCTGCAACAAAGTCTTTCATTTGTTGTTGTAAATATTCAACATTTTGATTAGCCAGTCTAGGCGCTTTAAAACTGGAGTTGCCTTGCGCTTCACCACCATGACAAGCACCGCACTTTGCTTGATAATATCGAGAGCCATTTTTTAAATCTCCCTTTACATCATTGCTAATTGCTTGCACGGGCATCTTTTCAATATAGGCTGCTAAAATAGGTAAATCTGTATTGATATCAATAGTCTTAGCAATAGCAACCATAGGTTTTGCTAATAACGACTTGCCTCTAAGATCGTTAGCATAATGATTAACCTGTCGAACTACATAACTCGCTTTTTGACCTGCTATTGCGGGTGTATTTAAAGCCTTATTACCCTCACCTTTTTCTCCATGACATGCGGAGCACTCTTTATATAAGGTTTCAGCTGCAGTTTGAGATAATGCAAAACAAGACATTAAAGTGCTAAAAACAAGTACCAATATAACTAAGGAGTTAAACTTTACCGACATAGAATTAAGCACCTATTTGAAAATATAATTGAGAAGATGCTTAGACTATAAAACTTATGAAAAATAATGCTTACGTATTCATTGAAAAAGCTGACGAATTATAAAGAAGCCTATTTTTACAGGGCTCTACGAAAGATATTTTTTTCGATATTGAGTTGGAGTTAATTGATGAGTATCTTTAAAAGCCTTATTAAAAGAGCTTAAACTTCTAAAACCACTTTCTAAAGCAAGAGTTAAAACCGGCGTTTGTGCAAAGTCTGTCTGGGTTAACTTATCTGTCACTTCTTTAATGCGATAAAAATTTAAAAAGTCATTAAAATTACGATAATTTAATTCACCATTAATTAACTGTCTTAATTTATATTCATGAATAGCTAGATGCTTAGCAAAACTTGCAATAGTTAGTCCTTCTTGTTGATACAGTAAGTCTTTATTCATGGCATCGAGAATGGACGCTAACTCTTTAGATTGTTTTGATGTGACATTGTTAGTGGCGCTATGCGAGGTGGATTTTTTATTTTCAATGATAAATAAGCTATTAGAGCGCAATTTAAATAACACTAAATTAATCACGGTGATCAGCAGTAATAACAGCAGCGACTTAACTAAATCTATGCCTTGCCATTGCAACTTAAATATCTGCTCGATAACAATGACCACAAAAATATAAAACGCCGATAAACTGATCACTGCACCACGAATATATCGACGCTGCTCAACTAAGTCATCACGCCAAAATTTAATAGCAATGAGCAAAGCATGGCTAATCAACATCAACTCTAACGCCATAGCACCGTATTTCACGATAAAATACAATGTCATAGTTTGGGTTAGATTATAAGAAAATACCCATTGTAATAATAACGAGGTTAACGGAATAATTAAGGTCATTGACGCCACGACGTAATGGCGAATTTTCAGCTCAATATGCTCAGAAAATATCGTTAACGCCACCAACCAAAAAGCACCGGGCAAAGCATTACCGCCAATATGACTTAACCACCAAACAAAAGGACTATTTTCAGCATTAACAAAAATACTCGGGAGTAGATAAAAGGCACTGCAAACCATTAATAAAATAAATAATGCGATTGAGTCATTGCTATTTCCCTCTCTAGCTTTTTTGAACAAATAAGGAAATAACAACATGCTACACATAAGCATTTGTAAAAGAGCAAAAGAAGATAAGAACTGAGAAGTCGTATGCATAATCGCTAATTAAGAAAGGTGAACAGCAGTCAGTCTACCCCATGTTGTAGACTTAAGTAAATTAAGACTTTATTTTCAATTTATTTGCCCAATAAAATAAAAAAGCCTGACATGAGTTCATGTAAGGCTTTAATTTATCTAGTTAAACGTTCAGGGTTAGAACATGTATTTAAAATCAATACCGGCTTCTAGTCCGCGGTTAATATCCGCCGTTGGAGTACCAAAAACACTATCTGCGGCAGTGTAACCACCAACATTACTTACATAACGTTTATCAAGTAAGTTTTTGCCCCAAATACCAATTTCTATGGTGTCATTTTCATTTATCCATGAGAAACGCGCATTTAAGTCTTTGGTATCATAAAAATAGGCATCTATGTCTTTTTTATAATCTTCTAGCCCTGCTTGTTGAGCATTGGTATTTTCAACAAATTGATAGTCAACGTGCAAGTTGGTATTGCCCAAACCAATATCAAGTAACCAGTCAAAAGTAGCGGTGTAATTTAGTGCCGCATCGGTTGTAGTTTTAGTTGCAGCGATTAATGTACCTTCACCATTGTAAAACTCTGGCGAATTCACTTCCATATCTCTCACTTCAGTGACTAGCCCTAAGGTTACATTTTCACTGGCAAACCAGCGAATATCTAACTCAATACCGGTAATATTTCTGTCTTCATTTAAAATAGTTGGAATGGCTTGGCTATAGCCTGGCGGTTTAGAGTCAACAACCGTTTGGAAATTATCTAGCTCCATATAATAAGCACTGATATTCGCCACAACTTCTTGCCATAAAATACCTTTATAACCAAATTCTAAATTAGAGGTTTCTTCTGGTTCAAAGGCTTCTGGGTTAGGCGTTAATGAATCAAATCCACCTGATTTATAACCTGTCGAATACGAGGCAAAGAACATATCATCATCGGTCACTTGATAACTTGTTACTAAGCGGCCAGTAGTTTGGCTCCACTCATCTGATGCCGACATATCAACCATAGGAAAGATTAAGTTACTGACGCCAGGTTTAATTGCTGCAAAGCTATTTTCAGGGATCATCCAAGTAAAATCTTTTTTATCGTTTGAGTAACGTAAACCCGCGATAATATTCCACTTATCCGTTAACGAGTAATCGACATCGCCATAAATCCCCCAGTTAGTAAAATCACCGGTATTGTATACTCGCTCTTCCCAAAAGGTGCCTGTAACACTTGGTCCAAAAATTTCAGCTATGCCCATTTGCTGTGAAACAATATCGTAGGTCAAATCGCCGGTAGCAGTGACAATTTCAGACGTTAATGGAACACCGGGCATTCCAATACCTGTCATTATATCGTCTGCAACACCAAGCACATTTAATGCGCCAGCCCATTCGTCAGGATTCCACATATGATCCATCGGGAAGCCATTGGCGGTATAAAAAGCATCAACTGCACCATCAAATGTAACTCCAGGACCAAAGGCGGCTTCAGCGTGATCATCGGTATCACCACCAATCATGCCCGCAATCTGCTGAGCTACACCATCATGAATAACGCCATTTAATTCACCGGTTATTAACCGTGATGCAGAGTCAGCAATCGCGTTTAGCTCTGTTTTTTGATAAACGTCTTCTTTTGAATAAGAAAAGCCAGCTACTGCACTTATCTTGTCTGTTTCATAGTTAAACTGTAATTCTGTGTAGAAAATATCAGAGTCTTCATAATTGACTGTATCGAAGTAACGAGTAATATCTGCAGTGCCGTCTTCTTCCTGCTTATTATCTGCCACCCACTCACGATAACTAACCACATATTTCATTGATAACTCATCACTGAAGTAATGGTCAAATTTGGCTGTAACCGCACTCATATCACGAGATTCACCACCGCCATTAACATCGTTTTCAGTTTTTGAGGCAAAAGGGTCTTCACCGCCATTATAACCATACTGACTTAAGCCAATGTTGACTTCAGGCGCTTGATCTAATCTGTCTATTTCGTAAGATATTTGGAAATTTGTATCATCTGAAATATCCCACAATAATGCTATTCGACCAGCATCATGGCCTTTTTCACCAATCCCCCAGTTTTTATTATTTGCATTCCAGCTGGGCGTAGCGATATTTTCAACAAAACCATCTTGCCTGTTTGACAAACCATTGGCACGAATATAAACATTATCAGTAATAGGAATGTTAATCATACCTTCATAGCGCTGTAAACTATCAGTGCCTAACGTTGCTTTTACAAAGCCTTCAAAGTCCTCTCCTGGAGCATTAGGCACCATATTAACTACGCCCATTGCCGCATTCCTACCAAACAATGTACCTTGTGGTCCTTTTAATACTTCAATACGAGCCATGTCTGAGAACAGTACGTTTTGTGCGGCTCTAGGCATATAGACATCATCATAAAATGTAGCAGAGGAAGGGTCACCACCAACACTAATACCTGGGCTAGTAATACCACGCATAGTAATGCCAGCTTGTGTCATATTAGAATCGCTAAATTCAAAACCGGGAATAAATTTGTCAATATCAGCTAATAAGGTCGAGCCCGTTTCTTTTATTAAACTGGCTGATACCGTGCCAACAGAAACAGGTACCTTTAAGACATTTTGCACACGCTTTTGCGCCGTAACAGTTAATACTTCTATATCAGACTCTTTCACTTCACTATCTGCTTCTTCTGCGACTACTGATAATGACGATAATATTAAGGCTGAGGCTATCGCATATGCGACTTTATTTTTCTTATACATCTATATTTCCCCTATTCATCTTTAACCTTGCTCTACTGGCAGGATGATTTTTAAAATGTTGTAATTGTATTATTGTTAGTATGTGTTTTTGCCTGTTAAATCTACAACGCTATTTGAGTGCTTAAAGTTTTTTCACTATTCACTATAAGTAAGTGAGTCAAAATAGCTTACGTATTATTAAAAAAGCCTGAGGTATTCTTAAAATAGACTGATTGATTATTGAAAAAGCGCTAAAAAATGGCAGATATAGCTGAGTTATTTATCGTCTTGTAACAAATAACATTCTATTAAATAATGTAACACTGCTTGAAAAAGTGATTATTAAAAAAGCTAATAATCACTCAGATTTATCATTACTTTACTGATGAAACGACACCAGCAAGAAGGGCTTCTATGCCCTTGTCTGCACCTGGGGTAGTAAAACCAAATCTTACTACAACAAGGTCTTTTGATGGGATCATGACAACATACTGCCCTTGGTAACCATTCATAGAGTAGGCATCATTAGGCACACTAGGCCAAGTTCTTTGTAATTCCTTATCATCAGGGTCGCCATTAAGCCAAAATTGAGCGCCATAATGATTTAACGGGTCAGTTGCAGTAGGTTTACTCGCATAGTCGCTCCAACCAATAGGTAAAATACGTTCACCAAACCAATCACCATCTTGAAGCATTAATTGTCCAAGCTTTGCCCAGTCTCTCGCTGTTGCATAGATATATGATGAGCCGATAAATGTCCCTTGGCTGTCAGGCTCTAATTGTGCACTTTTGATATTTAATGGCTTGAAAAGTTTGTTTTGCGTATATTCGTAATACTGCTGAAAGCCTCCCGAGATAGAACGTTTTATAATGGCTGAAATAATATTTGATGTGCCACTAGAATAAGCCCAGAAAGTATCAGGCTTGTGAATAACGGCTTTATTTTCGGCAAAATCACTGGCACTTGGTGCTACCGACAACATATAAGGAGCATCACTAGCACCGCCATAATTTTCGGCGAACTCTAAACCGCTACTCATGCGCAGTAATTGATCTAAAGTAATTTGCTGGTGACTTTGTTTATTCTGCCATAAAGGCACATTAGCTGGCTTATAAATATCAACTAAACCATCCTTTACTAGTAAACCTGTTTGCAAGGTGGTTATGCTTTTCGCCATAGACCAACTCAACAAAGGTGTATTTTGAGTAACATCGCTTGCATAGTACTCGGCGATAAGTTGACCTTTATAGATAACTGCCACAGCTTTTGTACGCCGGCTATCGCTTGGGAGTGGCTCTGAAAATGCCCGTTTTATGACTTCAGATAAGGCTTTATAGTTCACCCCTGCGACTTGTTCATTAACCTTTCCCTCTCCTAGTGGCCATGGTGTAGCGTAGTCGTTTCCTTGGAAAGTAAATGCTAATGGCTTGATTTCTTTTACTGTTGTCTCCTGTTCAATAGAGAGTAACGTACAGCCTATCCCCTGATAATAAACAGCTTCTCGCTCAAATAAACCCAATACATTTGTCTTAATACGTTGGTTTTTACTATCAATATCGACACTAACCAATGAAAAAGCGTCATCAACGGGAGTTAACGCCTCATCGACAATACTTTGTACTTCAAAGCCGCTAATAAAATGCCCTGAGCAAATATTTTTGGCACTAAACCCTGTTGCTGTATATAGCATGTTACTTATCTTAGGGTAAAAAACAGTGGCTAATATCGTTATAATTAACACAAAAGCGGTTATTACAATCTTCTTATTCAAGAGCGTTCCTATAATTTTTATAATGTGAACCAATTTACTGATTTCGGATAGTATTTAAACAAGCGTTTTAATATATAGCAGCCAACTTTGTCATGCAACTTAGCTAAAGCAAAAGCGTCTAGGATTTACAATTGATAAAAAAACACATCAAGCTTTTACAATAAAAAACTTGATGCGTTTAAGAAGTGATTACGAGGAGGGATAAATAATCGATAAATTAGAAACGATCAGACTCAACTTTCCAGTAAACGGTTTTTACTTCTCCTGCCCTTAAGAAAGTAAATGAAATTTCATCACCTTTTTTCACATCAGCCATACGTTGTTTGATCTTTATTGCTGACTCAATGTCGGTAATTTTATGGCCGTTTATTGATAACAAAATATCGCCACCAAGTAACAAAGAAGTATGCCCGATAGTAACGCTAATATTGCCTCCTTTAAAGCCAAGCTTATCAGCTAAAGTACGCGGTACAACATGCTGAATTAACATGCCATGACCAGAAGCATTATTTAGCGCGTAAGACTGTTGCTTATTAAGAAGAAAAGGAATAAAACCAGAAAAAGTACCAGGGTCGCTGTCCATAATGTCATGAATGGTGTCAATTGAAACAACAAAGCCTAAACCGTTGCTACCACCACTTTTTGATAAGATATGACTAACAATACCAATGATTTCACCTTGGCTATTGAACATTGGCCCACCAGAATTACCAACATTAATTGATGCATCAGTTTGCAATAAGCGTGGGGTGATGTCTGTGGCCGGAATTTGTTTACCATCACGAATACCACTTAAATAACCAACAGATAAGCTATGACTAACACCATATGGCGCACCAATAACAACAACTTGCTCACCTATTTGATAATCATTCGACTTAGCTAATTTCAACGGCTGGATATGCTCAGGCACATCAACAGCTTGGATCATCGCTAAATCAATCATAGACTCAACCCAAACAACATGACCGCTAGTTTTAGTACCATCGGCATAGACCACTTCAATTTCAGTAGCTCTATCAACAACATGAGCAGCTGTTAAAATTCGACCTTTGTCATTAATTAATGCGCCTGAGCCTAAAGAGCCAGATACGTTAGCTTTATACGAGGCTTGTCCCGGTTTTGGATCAGCTAATGCTTTAACGTGCAATTCTACCACTGCAGGGTTAACTGATTTATAAAGCTTTTGAATGGTGTTATCTGCACTAGCGCAGGAAGTAATAAAAATGAGACTAGTGAGTAAAATAACTTTCATGATGTGCATAACTTTTGAAAAATCCTTATTTAAAATTGTCGTATACTGTAACGAATATAAAAAAAATAATCAGATATTTTATTAGCAAGAATTGTTATTATCTTTCCATATTCGTTAACAGAGAAAAACAATGCAATTTATCCAAATTATCGCAGTATTGGCATTAAGCGCATTAGCTTGGTTAATTTGGCAGTTAGTTAAAGCCAAACAATTTAACCAATTTAAACAAAAGATTGAAGATGAATTAAAAGATAAAGTGATTAACAAAATCATTGAAGATTTAGAACAAAGCAGATGCGATGTGTTCCCGAATAATGCATGCCATCAAGAGGCAACCATTTTTTATTGGACACAATATAAAAGCCGCATTTTACATGCGGCTTTAGAAAGAGAAATAATTACGGAGCAATGGTTAAAAGACTCAGGTAACCTACGTAATGCTCAGCATTTATTTTATGTCGAAAAAGCGTTTAACTAAGAATTCAAGTTATTGCAATCAACAAAGTTACACTTTAGCAAATTGTAAATCCCAAACACCATGACCTAAACGTTGACCACGATTTTCAAACTTCGTTAACGGACGAGAATCAGGTCGTGGTACATAATCATTGGTCTGTGATAAATTTTTATACCCTTGAGCGCTTTGCATATCTTCTAGCATACATTCAGCGTAATTCTCCCAATCTGTTGCCATATGAAAAACACCAGCAGATTTAAGTTTTTGGCGAATAGTTTCCACAAATTCAGCAGAAACAATACGACGCTTATGATGCTTCTTTTTATGCCATGGATCAGGAAAGAAAAGTTGCACGGTATCTAAACTATTATCAGCGATACAGTCCGCTAAGATCTCAATAGCATCGTGCTCATATACTTTTAAGTTGCTTACACCTTCATCCACTGCCAGAGATATACATGCACCTACGCCCGGCTTATGCACTTCTATGCCAATAAAGTTCACTTCAGGCGCAGATTTAGCCATTTCAACTAATGACTTCCCCATCCCGAAACCAATTTCTAACGTTATCGGGTTGTCATTACCGAACAAGGCTTTAACATCAATTAGGCCTGCTTCATGGGTTAACCCCATCGTAGCCCAATGATCATTCAATGCACGTTCTTGCCCTTTTGTTAACCGACCTTCACGTTTAACAAAACTACGCACTTTACGAATATATTTACCTTCTTGCTCTGCCTGCTCTAAGGTTTTATGTACTTTTTTATTTTCTTCTGTCATAGGTTTTCTTCAATATAACTATTCTTTATTCTCAATAATTTGGGTGTCCCAAAAACTATCAAGATGTTTGTAATCAAGCTTTCTCTGAACAAATACTGCAAAGTACTACTTATGCAAGTTCTTCTAAACAAGTGAGTTTTAGGCAAAGCTGTCAAGGTATTTTTTAGCGGTTTTATTTACTGCTTGAAAATACCACTGAGAGAATTAAAAACAATTTAGGCAAGGCAAGTAAAAGCAGAAATAGTTACTCATATTTCAAATTTACTTAACGTAGTATAAATTGTTTTTAAACACTCAGAATTTATTCAGCCCACCACACATCGTATAGGGGACTTACTGCCACTTGAGTAGCACCGTTATCGGTTAACCAAGACTCAACTGCATTTCTTTGCTCATCGGTACAAGAGCCTAATCTTTGAGTACAGATTAAACCATGCCATAACGTATCACCTTCGCCACCAAAACCTAAACCGTTAGGTTGAATAACCTCAGCGAAGAATTTATCGATAAAAGCATCAAGCTCTTCACTTGTGATCCCATCGTTAAGTTGCCAAGCAACATCAAAACCTAATTCTTTAAACTCATCAACACGAAGTTTTTTTCGCAGACGCATACTGCGGTTTTTGGCATTTAATTTCATCAGGAAACCTTATTAATAATAATTGGCGATATTATACAGAGGATAATAGCCTCAATAAAACTATTTTTGAGTGCTAGTAGCCTTTTGGTTACACTAGCCAAAAAATTTTAAAAAGTAATGACCATTAAAACTCAAATATCAAACCAGTCAGCAAATTATTTTGGTAAGCAAGTCGTCTCTTGGTATCACCAACAAGGCAGAAAACATTTGCCTTGGCAACAAAATAAAACGCCTTATCGTGTATGGATTTCTGAAATCATGTTGCAGCAAACCCAAGTGGCCACTGTGATTCCTTACTACCAAAGATTTATGGATAGCTTCCCTACCATTAAAGATTTGGCTATTGCTGATGAAGACACAGTACTACACCATTGGACGGGCTTAGGTTATTACGCTCGAGCTCGTAACTTACATAAAGCCGCAAAATTAATCGTCAGTGAACATCAAGGCACTTTTCCAGAAAATATAGATGATGTGATCGCGCTGCCTGGCATAGGACGCTCTACTGCCGGCGCAATTTTGTCTTTAGCGTTAAATCAGCACCAACCTATTTTAGATGGTAACGTAAAGCGCGTACTTGCCCGTTGTTATTTAGTCGCAGGTTATAATGGCTTATCTGCTTTTGATAAAAGCTTATGGCAACTTACCGAGCAGTTAACCCCTGCAGTGGAAACAGCTAGCTTCAATCAAGCAATGATGGACTTAGGTGCAACAGTTTGTACTCGCAGCAAGCCTAAGTGCGAACTTTGCCCTATTCAAACAAGCTGTTTAGCGCTTGCAAGTGACGAGCAAAGCAATTATCCCCAGAAAAAGCCTAAGAAAAAGATCCCCGAAAAAAGCACTATTATGGTTATTCCTAAAATGGCAACTGAGAACACAAGCCAAGTATTAATGGAAAAGCGTCCACCAACGGGAATTTGGGGTGGATTATGGTGTTTTTATGAAGTGACAAAACACGCTGAAATAGCAGACTTATTAGCTTCACTACAACTGCAAGAGCAATCAAGAGAAGCCTTGACCTCATTCAGACATACATTTAGTCATTTTCATTTGGATATAGAACCCATTGTCATTAATTGCCAGCCTAGTGCGGTAGCGCAAATAAAACCAGAAATTAACGAACAACAACCACAAAAATGGTATGATTTAGCCATTGAAGCCAACGTTGGTTTGGCAGCATCTACCCAAAAGCTAATAAACCAATTAAAGTATAATTAATCCAAGTAAACGAGAAAACATTATGAGTCGCACAGTATTTTGTCAGAGTTTAAAAAAAGACGCCGAAGGTCTAGGCTTTCAGTTATACCCCGGTGAAGTGGGAAAACGTATTTTTGATAATATTTCAAAAGAAGCTTGGGGACATTGGCAAAAAAAACAAACCATGCTAATTAACGAGAAAAAAATGAATATGATGAACCCTGACGATCGTGCTTTTCTAGAAGCCGCCATGTTAGCGTATTTATTTGAAGGAATAGAGCCAACGATTGATGGTTATGTTCCACCGTCAACATAATACTTAACGAATATTCAATAAGGAAAGAAAATGAAAAAAATAATAATGGTACTAACTCTTGCGCTTGCAACGTTAAGCACAGCGGTATTTAGTCATGGACATACTTCAACAGCTCCTGCCAACGCTAAAGTATATTTTATCTCGCCTTTAGATGGACAAACTGTTTCAACAACATTTACGGTTAAATTCGGTTTAAGTGGTATGGGCGTATCCCCTGCTGGTATTGAAAAAAACAATACCGGTCATCATCACTTGTTAATTGATACGGACACTTTACCTGATATGAGCCTTCCTTTACCGGCAACAGATAAACTTAAACACTTTGGTGGTGGTCAAACTGAAACACAAATAACACTTGCACCAGGAAAACATACGCTACAATTGGTGTTAGGTAATCATTTACATATTCCACATGAAAAGCCTGTTTTGTCAGAAAAGATCACAATTACTGTTAAATAAACAACAATAAGCATAATAAAACAGCAAACAAACCTGTTTTATAAAAAAGTTGTAAAAAAACAGTTGACGAACAAAGTGAAAAACAGTTTAATACGCCCCGTCTTAACGAGGCAGCAAAAACGCTTCGAATAGAGATGCCCCGATAGCTCAGTTGGTAGAGCAGAGGATTGAAAATCCTCGTGTCCCTGGTTCAATTCCGGGTCGGGGCACCATTTAAAGAAATGGTGCTTTTTTTCCCTTAGAAATAAAACATTGTTTCGGTGCCAAGATAGTTAGTTATTACTTAGTAAAAATTGATTATCGCACACAGTTTTGTGTGCCGACTTAGCTCAGTTGGTAGAGCAACTGACTTGTAATCAGTAGGTCGCCAGTTCGACTCCGGCAGTCGGCACCATTCATAACGAAGCCTCAGCATTTATGTTGAGGCTTTTTTATTTGTAAAATTTAAATCTGCTTAGCTACTGATTTATCAGTAGCTAAGCAGATTTAACAGTTCGACTCCGGCAGTCTGTACTATTCATTCTAGCCCACACTTCGGTTAGGGCTTTTTTGTATCTAGCGCTTGGTCGTATTCTATAGTCAATTCACTAGTACCAATAAAACCATCTACCCCACCTATTCTGTAGCCTATACCTGATTTAATCCTGTCATACCAAGAACCTTACTTTTACAAGCTAGGCACGAAATGCACACCATTTAGGATTACCCGTTCCTTAATAAAGAAAGGGGTACTAATCTTACCTAAGGTAAATGAATTAAAATTGATTCACTAATCGTAAACTTATTAAATATTCGATACATCTAACCTAAAAGTAAACCCAAACGGCTTTAGCTTCGTATTAGTTTCAAAAGCTCAGTTATTCTTAGGTGACTTTCGTGTTTATTATTAATGTTATTGGCTTTGATTTAGCTTGGTTTGGTTTAGTGTATTGGGGGAATTTCTTCATACCTGTTGCATTAATAATGCTAGGACTTCACTTCTACTTTATATCTAAAGCCAAGGCTAAAGAGTTTTACTTAATTTGTGCAGTAACGGTTATAGGAATAGTGGTTGATTCTCTGTTGCAATACTTAGGCGTATTTGTTTTCCCACAAGGACAAATGATGCCTTTTTGGTTAATCACTTTATGGTTTTGTTTTGCTTCAACCCTTTGCCATAGCTTGAAGTTTTTACAAAGTTCGAAGTTATTTCAAGGTCTTGCCGGAGCTTTATTGGCCCCTATAAGTTACCTAGCAGGCAACGAGATGAATGCAGTATCTTTCGGCTTTACGGTGACAAACACTTTTGTCATTCTGTCAGTTATTTGGGGGCTACTAATGATCCTGTTCTTCTCGTTGAAATCGTACTTAATTCAAGAGGAGTTACGCTATGTATAAAGCATTTATTAGTATTCTTTTATATTTTTGTATCCATTCATTCGTGTGGGGCGAACCTAATTCACCGTTACAATTAGATGACAGCTTCTCAGGTGAAGCTAGCCTCGAATCAGTTTTGGCTGCCCAACCATTTATTACTACAGGTAGCGCAACCTTTTCTATTTTATTTTGGGATTTATATCAAAGCCAATTAAAAACAACGTCGGGGCACTACCCTATTTCTGTTGAGAGTGATGAGCTGATATTTCAAATTAGTTATTTTGCCGATATATCTAATCAAGACTTAATTATGCGAACTATTGAACAATGGCAGCATCAAGGCGTTCCGCAAAAAGCCTATCAAGATTACATTGAAGCACTAACAGCTATTTGGCCAAACATTAAAAAAGGAGACAATTTAGCCATGTTAATGCAAAAAGATAAAAGTGTGTTTTATTTCAACAACCAATATATCGGTACAATTAACGATGATATTTTTGGTCAGCTATTCGTCGACATTTGGCTTGATGAAAGTACCAGTGAGCCCAAATTGCGAGCGCAATTATTAGGAGGTGATAACCATGAATAATGTTATTAAAATGACTTTAATCGCTATGATGATGTTTTTCCTTTATGGCTGTTCAACGGATATAGAACAATATAAAAAGGTTGAAAAGCCCTTTGATATTAAGACCTATTTTACCGGGCATGTGCTTGCTTGGGGTATTGTACAGAATTACTCCGGTCAAGTTACTCGACGCTTTTGTGTCGAAATTCAAGGAAGTTGGCAAGGTGATGAAGGGTTGCTAGCTGAAAAATTCTACTTTGATGATGGTGAAATCACTTATCGAAACTGGCAACTGGTCAAACTGGCAAATGGCGCTTATCAAGGAACGGCTGAAGATGTTATCGGTACAGCAAGTGGTCAACATGTCGGCTTTGCTTTTCATTGGCAGTATAGTTTAGAGGTACCAGTCGATGATGATGTTTATATACTTCATTTAGATGATTGGATGTATCAACTAAATAGAGATCGCGTGGTAAATAAAACTAAAATGAAAAAGCTAGGCATAACAGTTGCCGATATAACATTATTCTTTGATAAATCTATGCCTGATAAACGTTGCCAAGATTAAAAATATAAACCTTTCTTGCTTCACCTCTTACGTTACTTCATTACTTTAATTTGGGCGCTAAATTATCATTTTATCTCATTAACACGACTTAGGATGTTAATTCATATGTAAAGTTAACATCCTAAAACAAAATAACATCAACCATCAACCAGTGTTTTATAATGCTTTTATACAGTGTGAAAACATCATACATACGAACAATACTCAACTTGAGATCACAATAAAAAATATCTTTTTTTTAATATTAAAAGTGATCAAAATTAATTACCTCCTCGTAAATAATGATGGAAATTAATTAAATTGAGGGGAACACCCGTGAATAAATTCAAACTGTTATGCATAACCTTAGCAAGTGTCGTTTTATTACAAGCATGTAATGATGACGATGATAATACTGTAGCCGTTGCTGATGAACCTATGGTAAGCAAGACTATAGTAGATACAGCAGTTACTGCCGGAAACTTTACCACACTCGTTGCGGCACTAGAGGCTACCGGTCTAGACGCAACACTTAGTGATACCAGTCAAAAATTTACCGTTTTTGCCCCTACAGATGAAGCATTCGCCTTGTTGGGTCAAGAAACTATCGATAGCTTGTTAATGGATACAGACAAGTTATCAGATATCTTAACCTACCATGTGATTAGCGGTGAGGTACCTGCCAGTACAGCAATTTCGCTTGCAGGTACAAAAGTCGCCATGGTCAATGGTGACGAAGTTGGTTTATCTCTTTCTGATGGTAGTTTACTGATTAATACAGTCACAGTAACGAGTACAGATATTGTTGCCGATAATGGTATAATACATGTAATAGATGCTGTGTTACTTCCGCCAGCGGATATGATGGAACCAACAATGAATATTGTTGATACAGCTATTGCCAATGGTAGCTTTACTACCTTAGTTACTGCTTTACAGGCAACTAACTTAGATGCAGTATTAGCTGATGAAAGCACCAATTTTACCGTATTTGCCCCAACAGATGACGCGTTCGCACTCATTGATGAAAAAACCATGAGCACATTGTTAGCTAATCCTGACGTATTATCTAGCATTCTTTTACAACACGTAGTTTCTGGCGTAAAAGTTGATGCCGTGACAGCATTTACTTTAAATGGCACTTCAGTAGAAACCGCATCAATGGCTATGCAACCCTTAATGATTAATACCATGACCGATATGTTAACTTTTGGTGGTGCTAATATTATTATGAAAGACATTCATACAACCAACGGTATCATCCATGTAATAGATGCAGTGATTGTTGGAGAAGTAGAGATTCCTGCTCACATGAGTTTAGTAGAAGTAGCCGTTGCAAATGGCAACTTTACCACGCTAGCATCAGCATTACAGTCAACAGGTTTAGACTCTGTGCTTGGTGATCTTGATAATAATTATACGGTATTCGCACCAACGGATGCTGCATTCGCCAAACTGCCAGCTGGCACCTTGGATAGTTTAACTAACGAACAACTTTCTGATATTCTTTTATATCATGTACTACCTAATAAAGTGATGTCTGATGCGGCTATTTCTTTAGCTCAAACAACCGATAATATGGCAACAACAGCTGAGGGAAGTTCAATTGCATTATCCTTTGCTAATAGCATGCTTTTTGCTAATGGCGCAAAAGTAAGTACTGCTGATGTATTGGCAACTAATGGTGTTATTCATGTAGTAGATACGGTTATCTTACCACCTACTTCCGTTGATATGTCATCTCAAACCATTGTAGATGTTGCGGTAGCAGACCCAGATAACTTTTCAACCTTAGTAACAGCGTTAACTGCTGCTGATTTAGTTACTACATTAGCTGATGAAGAAGCGAATTTCACTGTATTTGCGCCAACCAATGCTGCTTTTGATAAAATTGACTCAGCAGCTTTAACATCACTTCTAGCAGATACCACAGCATTAACTAATGTGTTATTGACACACGTAGTAAGTGATAGTGCAATCACCGCTCTTGATGCTTATGCTGCTAATGGTATGTCATTAACGACAGCTTCAGGTAGTGACGTGGCGGTTAGTATCGACGCAGAAAGCGGGATGCTAATGATTGGCGGTGCTAAAGTAACGATGACTGAAATACAAACCAGTAACGGCATTATTCATGTTATTGATACCGTAATCCTAAACTAACCCGACTTAGCTCCTTGTTGTAAATTTTGCCCCTATATAGGGGCTTTTTTATATTTAGAAACTGAATTTATCTTGATTATCTCTTTGAAATCGCACGACTAGAAATATCATAGAGATAAAAATCACCTTAGGTTGATCGCCTGAGCGAGTTGTAACGTATGAAGTAGTATGAAAAATATAATAGAACAAGATATTAGCTATTTATCGTTACCGATATTTCCCTTATCGGTTTTTATTCTGCCTGAGGGAAGGTTGAGGTTAAGAATATTCGAAGCTAAATACACCAAAATGTTGAGCTTGATATCGGCACATCAAACGTTTGTTATTCAACTTACCTCAACGACTGAAGACATAAAACATAACGATTGGGGCAGCCTTGTAAAAATACAGGATTTCAATCAGGGAGATGATGGTTTGTTAGAGATTGATGTTCACTGTTGCTCACTAGTTCAAATATCAAATATTAAGTTTGATGAAAATAGCTTAGCATTTGCCAAGGTTAAACCTTTGGAGCATTGGTCTCAAAACAATGTCAATGACAGTTTGACTTCTTCAGATTTAGAAAAAGCGCTGAACGAGGTAATCAACAGTAATGCCTTATTAAGTCGTTTATATCAGCATAGACTACTAAAAAGTAGTCACTGGGTCATTGCAAGGTGGTTAGAAATCTTACCCGTTAGCTTAACGGTAAAAAATCAATTTGTTCTGGAAAATAACTTTTCTCAAGCAAAAGGTTTTGTTAATGACGTCATTATTTAAAATAATTTTAAATTTGAGTGATCTTTTACAGCTTACCAACGTATAGGTAATTAAATGATTATTAATTGGTATTTACAGTGATGCAAACTAACTTGCTATACACCAAGACAAATGCTAAATCTATTAAGATGAAGAATGAAATAGATCACTCTCAGCTTTGCTTGAAACTAAACGCTGTCGCACAAAGCAGAGATAAGCAAGCTTTTACAGTTTTGTTTAAGTTCTTTGCACCCAAAATTTTATGTATAGCTCGTGGTAAATTTCCAAACGAAGCACAAGCTAATGAAGTGGTTCAAGAAACCATGAGTAATGTTTGGCGTAAAGCTCACCTTTTTAATGCTGACAAAGGTGCTGCTACCACGTGGGTTTATACAATTATGCGTAATGTCACCTTTGATATGCTGCGTAAAATTAAGGGTAACAAAGAAGATAATCTAAGTGATGACATCTGGCCAATTGCTGAAAATATGGTTAGTGAAGACGACAGCTTTAATGACCACCTAGCTCAAGATAATTTACTCAGTGTTATCGATACACTGCCAGAAGCCCAGCGTGAAGTGGTAAAAGGTTTCTACTTCATGGAAATGTCCCAAGAACAATTAGCTGTTAAATTAAATTTACCTATAGGTACGATTAAATCGAGGTTGCGCTTAGCACTCGCTAAACTCAAAGTGCAGTTAGGAGAAGATCATGATTAAACATCACCCTACATTTGAGTTACTCAAATCATTCGTTGATGGCGACTTACCGGCATCATTATCAGCAGGAATCGCTATTCACGCTGACATGTGTCCAGCTTGCCAGCGTCAAATTGCACAATTAACAGACCAAGTGGCAGAAGCTAGTTTTGAGTTTGAAGAAGCTTATCTTGATCGATTTATTGTTGACAGTAGTGAGGATATTGCAGATATGCCAGTCATCAATTTTGATCAAATGATTGATGATATAACCGCAACAGAAGATCTAGCCAAGAACGTAGTAAAAACGGAAAAGCAGATATCATTTAATGAGCAATCATATATTTTACCACATGCACTTCATAATATGGAACTTGGCAGAACAGCACACATTGGTAAACTATCTCGAGCACGCATTCAGCTTGAAGAAAATGAAATTCATACCAGCTTATTGCACATTGAACCAGGTGGCGGTGTGCCCGAGCATACACACAAAGGGTTCGAGTTAACTTTATTGCTTGACGGTTCTTTTGAAGACGAAAACGGTCACTATGAAAAAGGTGATTTCATTATGTTAAGTGGTGACCATCAACATCATCCAATTTCAACTGAGGGTTGCTTATGTTACACCGTAGCAAACGATGCATTGCATTTCACTCAAGGTATTAACAAATTACTTAATCCAATAGGTTCGTTTATTTATTAAATATACTAAGGAGTTAGCTATGATCCTTAAAGTTGACAAAAAAGATCTACATATTGGTATTAGCGCTTGTTTAATGGGTGAAAACGTACGTTTTGACGCCAGTAATAAGCCTTCAAAATTTTGTATTAACGAACTTTCTCAGCATGTAAGCTTTAAAAGTTTTTGTCCTGAGGTTGCAATAGGTTTACCTATACCAAGAAAAACTATCAGACAAATTAAACAGAATGATTTAATCACTGTTTCTAGGCCAGATGGCAGTGGAGATGTTACTCAATCTTTAATTACTTACGGTAAAAAAGTGGCTGGTTTAACTAAAAACCTTAGTGGCTATATCTTTTGTGCGAAAAGTCCTACCTGCGGGATGGAACGTGTAAAAATTTACAGCCCAGAAGGCAATGCCTTAAAGGCTGACGGGGTTGGAGTTTTTGCGAAAGAAATAATGACGGCAAATCCGTTATTACCATGTGAAGAAAACGGACGCCTCAATGACCCTTTGATTAGGGAAAACTTTATTGCCCGGATATATGCTTATAAACACTGGCAGCAATTAACAGAGTCAGGCTTAACGAAACATAAACTCACCAGTTTTCATAGCCAATATAAGTATACTGTAATGAGTCACGATTTAATTGCTTACAAACAGTTAGGACAATTATTGGCTCGTTCAGATATAGCGTTAGAGCAAATGGCAGAGCAATATATTAGCGGTTTAATGCTAGCCCTTAAAACACTGGCAACAAGAAAAAAACATGCTAATACCTTGGCACATATTCAAGGTTATTTCTCTAAACACCTTAAATGCAATGAGCGTAAAGAATTAACGCAACAAATACATGATTATCGATTAGGTTTGGTACCTTTAATGGCACCACTAACTTTGATAAAGCACTATCTTTTACAATACCCAAAAAATTATTTAGCAAAGCAAGCTTACTTATCGCCTTATCCTGAACAGTTAAGACTAAGGTACGCATACTAAGCCAATTTTCTCAATAAACGCTAAGGAATATCTGTGTTACTTTGGCTCAGAAATGATTTAAGAACCCACGACAACCCAGCCTTACATTACTTTTTAAACCATAAAAAGTCTGAAGATTACGGTAAGGCTATTTTCTTTGTTTCAAAAGCTCAATGGCGACAACATCATTGGTCGGAGATAAAAATAGATTTTATCTTAAGACATGCTTTTTCCCTGGTTAAAGAACTCGCTAATGTAGGTATTGAACTCGACATCGTTCATGTTGATACCTTTGCTGAGCAACAAAAATATATACAAGAGTATTGCCATCAATATGCAATAACCCAAGTGATTGCCAACGCCGAACTTGAGTTTAACGAACAACAACGTGATAAAGCACTTATTGAAAACGGGGTCAATTTAACACTTTTTGAATCTGATGTTATTGTGCCAAAAGGAAAAATACTCACCAAATCGAACACTATGTTTAAAGTGTTTACCCCCTTTAAGCACGCTTGGCTAAAGTATGTACTAATTAATGGTTTTGAATATTTAGGAAAAATTCAAGCAACTGAAAATGCAGAAGTTTATGCTCAAATTAATGGTGACAATGACATTGAAAATTCGCCCTCAAAGCATTGGCCACTTGCCGATGAATTTGAGCAAGAAGTATTAACTCACTTTATTAATCACAAGCATCAACATTATAAAAAGCAAAGAGACATTCCTAGTATAAAAGGAACTTCAGGTATATCTCCTTATTTAGCTGCTGGTGTTATTAGCCCGAGGTATGTTTTAAGACTTCTACTCAATCATTGGCCTGATTTATTATTGGAGAGTGATAGTGAAAATTTCAGCTGGCTCAATGAAATAGTTTGGCGAGAGTTTTATCGCCATTTATTATTTCACCGCCCAGCACTATCGAAACATCATTGCTTCAAAGAAAAATATCAACAGGTTCGCTGGCCTAATAATCCAAAACATTTTGAGGCATGGAAACAAGGGCGAACCGGTTACCCCATTATAGATGCAGCCATGAGACAACTAAACACCAAGGGCTGGATGCATAATAGGCTTCGTATGTTAACGGCAAGCTTTCTCACTAAACATCTTTTAATAGATTGGCGTTGGGGAGAGCAGTATTTTATGGAGCAGCTTATCGATGGGGACTTGGCTGCTAATAATGGCGGCTGGCAATGGTCTGCTAGTACTGGTTGTGATGCTCAACCCTATTTTCGAGTATTTAATCCTATCAGGCAAAGTGAGAAGTTTGATCCTTTTGGTCAATTCATTCGTATTTATTTGCCAGAACTTATCGCTGTGCCAGATAAAGAGATACATTTTCCACACAAGTATCTAAAGAAACATCAACTCGATGTTTATTGGCCAGCGATTGTTGAACATGGTATTGCAAGAATTGATGCCATAACGTTCTACCAATCTATTGAAAGAAGTAATGAAGGAAAGATATGAGTGTGCAATTAAACATTGTTGATAAAGATAAACAGCAACAACTACCTTGGTTAGATAACTTTATCGAAACCTATAGCCAGTTGTCGATTGATAACCTGCATTTATTGGATAAATTATATCACCAAGATATTATCTTTATTGATCCTATGCATTCATTAGAAGGCATAGACAAGTTGAAAGCCTACTTTGAAAATCTTTATAGTAATCTTGTAAGTTGTAAATTTACTATAGTGCAGGTAATTCATGAGGGTAACCAAGCTGCAATTTATTGGCAAATGCAATTTTGCCACCCTAAGTTAAATAAAGGACATGAAATTGAAGTGTCTGGTAGCTCCCAAATCCAAGGGGTTGACGATAAAATCATTTATCACAAAGACTTTGTTGATGTTGGCGCGATGCTTTATGAACACATTCCATTTATTGGTAAATTAATTGCTTTTATAAAGCGTAGAGCAAGTAAACATGAATAAGACCAATTTAAATGCTCAAGGTAAAATAGTACTGATTACAGGTGCTACATCGGGCATCGGTCTAGCTTTATACCAGCACTATAGTAAGTTAGGTTATCAAGTTATCACCTGTGGACGAAATAGGCAGAAGTTAGAGAAATTAACTCCGCATGCCGCAGTACATTTAGTTTTTGATGTTAATGATGTCGGTGCTGTTAAAACTGCCGCCGAAAAAATTGGATATATTGAAATCCTTATTCTTAATGCTGGCACTTGCCTTTATATTGATAACGCTAAGCAATTTGATGGTAAAAGCTTTAGGGAAGTTATCAATACCAACTTAGTCGCCATGGGAGCTCTATTAGAGTGTTTTTTACCTAAGGTGGTTTCAGGTGGTCAACTGGCATTGATCAGTTCAAGCGCAACCATTTTACCTTTTGCTCGTGCAGAAGCTTATGGCGCGTCAAAAGCAGGAATAGACTACTTAGCCAATAGCTTAAGAATTGACCTAACTAGAGAACTCATTGACGTTTGTCTCATTCACCCTGGCTTTATAAAAACCCCATTAACCGATAAAAATAACTTCCCCATGCCATTTTTACTCACAGCAGAACAAGCTGCAGAAAGGATATATCAAGGCATTAAACGAAGAAAGCATTATCTGCACTTTCCAAAACGCTTAACTTTACTTTTAAAGCTGTTAGCTATATTACCGCAGTCATTTAGTAGTTCACTACTGAGCAAGGATTAAATACATGAAAAATATCGCCATTATAGGGTCAGGCATTTCAGGGTTAACCGCGGCATACCTATTATCAAAGAAGCATCATGTTACTGTTTTTGAAAAAAACTCAATCATTGGTGGCCATACTGCTACCGTTGATGTGTCTTTAGAACAACAAAATTATGCCATTGATACCGGATTCATTGTTTTTAATAATAAAACATACCCTAATTTTTTAGCTTTACTGAGCGAAATAGGTATTGATAAACAAGAAACTGAAATGAGTTTTTCAGTGCATAACAGTAAAACAGGCTTAGAGTATAATGGTCATAACCTTGATTCTTTGTTCTCGCAAAGGCGAAATATCTTTAGACCTAGGTTCTGGATGTTAATCAAAGAAATTTTACGTTTTAACAAACTCTGCAAAGAAATTTATCAGAAAAACAACTATAAACCGGAGCTAACCCTAGGTGACTTTTTATCTACTCACCGCTTTAGTTCCTTTTTTTCTGAGCATTATATTCTACCAATGGGCGCGGCAATTTGGTCAAGTTCTCTGGCACAAATGGAAGCATTTGAATTTCAATTTTTTGTCAAATTTTTCTATAACCACGGCTTACTTAACATACAAGATAGGCCACAATGGTACGTTATTCCAAACGGCTCACGTAGCTATTTAACACCATTGTGTCAGCCTTTTTCACACAATATCCATGTAAACGTTAATATTAAAGCCATTACCAGAACAATAAATGGTATCACCGTTCAATTTGATGATTCACCAGAGCAATATTTCGATGAGGTTGTTATTGCTTGCCATTCAGATCAAGCTTTAGCCCTTTTATCTGATGCCAGTGAAGGTGAAAGAAAAATTTTATCCGCGATGCCGTATAAAGCTAACTCAGTAGTGCTGCATACTGATACTAAAATGTTACCTAAACGAAAGAAAGCTTGGGCAAGCTGGAATTATCAATTAAGTAATAATCGCGACGCTGACGCTAGCGTTACTTATAATATGAATATTTTACAAGGTATTAAGTCACCTCATACTTTTTGCGTTACCTTAAACCAAAAGAAAACAATTGACCCCGATAAAATCTTAAAAGAGTTTACTTACCATCATCCTGTTTTCTCATTGCAATCATGCCAAGCACAACAACAAAGGCATTTAATTTGTGGCAAGCGCAATACTCACTTTGCTGGCGCATATTGGCATAACGGTTTTCATGAAGATGGCGTAAAGAGTGCTATTGAAGTCGCTGAACGTTTTGGTTGCGCCCTCAGTTTAGCAACTAAAGGCTAAGCTAATGGCGAACGTTATGAATACTAAAACGATTAATCAAATATATACAGGTAAAATTTATCACCGTAGATTTACACCTAAAAATCACAGCTTTAGTTATCGGTTATTTATGTTGGCCTTAGATGTTGAACAAATGGATCAACAACAGGGTGCAACGGGCGTTTTTGGCTTTTCACGCTTTAACCCCCTTTGGTTTAATGTAAAAGACTACCTAAAGGCGTCGTTTAAGGGTAAAACAAAAAATGATGAAAAAAGTGAACCAAAAACATTATTTGCTCGTATAACAAATAAAGTTCAGCAGCTTGATGGTAAAAGCGATATATCTCGTATCACCATGTTAGCGCAAGTAAGGTGCTTTGGAGTTTACTTTAGTCCCGCGAATTTTTATTTTTGCTACAACGAAAATAATGACTGTGAACAAATGCTCGTTGAGGTGAGTAACACCCCATGGCATGAAAGGCATTATTATTTGGTCGACGTGACAAAAAAAGATATCTGCGAAAAAGAATTCCAAGTATCTCCCTTTATGGACTTAGATATGCGTTATCACTGGCGGGTTAAGCCGCCAGAGCTAACTAATAAACTGCTTATCGAGATTGAAAATTATAAAACCCATGGTGATAATAATAAAGTTTTTGCCGCCGGATTAGCTATGCAGCCTAAACCATTAACGTCACAAAACATTTTCAAAACTTGGTGCAGCTTACCTGTGATGACAATCAAAATAGTCAGCAGTATTTATTGGCAGGCATTAACGTTATTTATTAAGCGCATTCCTTTTATTGGTTATCAAACCTTAGCAGACAAAAAGCGGAGTTAAGCATGGAAAACATTGCATCTATTACCCTAAAAAATAAAATGAGTTGGCTTGAAAATCATTGTCGCAAGCTAGTTTTATCTGTATTTTCAAAAATAAATTATGGCATGTTAGAAGTAGTTGAAGGTACTCAACATAGTTTCTTCCCAGATAAAAATACTAAAGCTAACATTACAGGAAAAATCATTATCCATGACAATAGTGTCTATAAAGATTTTGTTCGCGGCGGTAGTATTGGCGCAGCAGAATCTTTTCTCGAAGGCAAATGGACAAGTCCAGATCTCACCTCGGTAATCCGTATTTTTGCAAAAGCACAACAACAAACCGACCAATTAGAAAAAAAAGGCGCTTGGTTAAACAAACTTAAAAATAAGTTTTTTCATTGGAAAAATCGTAATAATCAGTCTGGATCTAAACGCAATATTCTCGCCCATTATGATTTAGGTAATGAGCTTTACACCCGTTTTCTTGATGACAGCATGATGTATTCATCCGCCATTTACCCATCACCTGAAGCAACATTAGCACAAGCACAACAACATAAATTAAAAACTATTTGTGAACGGTTAGCCTTAACTGAAGATGATCATTTACTAGAGATTGGCACGGGTTGGGGCGGTTTGGCAATTTATGCCGCCAAGCACTATGGCTGTAAAGTCACCACAACAACCATTTCCGATGCACAATATGAGTATGCCCATGACATAGTTAAAGCCAATGGGCTAGAACAGCAAATTACCTTATTAAAAGATGATTACCGTGATCTCAAAGGGCAATTTGATAAATTAGTGTCTATTGAAATGATTGAAGCTGTTGGCTATAAATATTTATCTAGCTTTTTTGAGGTTTGTGATCGCTGCTTAAAGCCGGGGGGAAAACTGTTAATCCAGTCAATCACCATCACCGATCAACGTTTTAATTACTACAAAAACAATGTTGATTTTATTCAGCGGTACATTTTTCCAGGGGGCTTTCTTCCTTCAATCTCAGTGTTATCAAATCACTTAACTAAGCACTCAGATTTAGTGGTCGAAACTATCGACGATATAGGTTTAGATTACGCAAAAACACTCGCTGACTGGCGCACTGCCTTTTTAAACTCTTGGTCAGAATTAACCAACTTCGGTTACGATGAAGAATTTAAACGCTTATGGCTTTATTATTTTGCCTATTGTGAAGGCGCTTTTTTAGAACGTTCTACCAGTACCATTCACTTACTTGCTCGAAAATGAGGTAGCTATGTATCAAGACACTATGTTTAAAGTCATTTTTACATCGATGATAAGCTTGTTATTATCCGCATGTACTAGCATTCCGAAAGGTGTTACACCTGTAGAAAATTTTAATCTTAGTAAATATCAGGGTAAGTGGTATGAAATTGCGCGCCTTGATCATTCATTCGAAAGAGGCTTAGAGCAAATTACTGCTGAGTATCAACTCATGCCAGATGGATACGTAAAAGTCACTAATCGTGGCTATTCTACGGAGGAAAAAATGTGGCGTGAAGCCATAGGTAAAGCAAAATTTGTTGAACGTACTGATATAGGGTTTCTAAAGGTGTCTTTTTTTGGTCCCTTTTACGGCTCCTACGTAATATTCAATCTTGACGAGAAATATCAGCACTCGTTTATTGCTGGCCCTAACACCTCATACCTGTGGCTACTTTCAAGAACACCAACCCCAGATAAAGTCGTTGTAGATGAGTTTATAAAGGTATCCAAAGAATTGGGTTTTGACACTACTAAACTTATTTTCCCTAAGCATTCTGATAACTTATGAGTAGAATGAAGACATAAGCTCATAAGTTAAATTAAGATCTGTTAGGCACATTATTCTATTTCATGGTATTAATTATTTAGTTAAATAGCATCAACTATGAGGCTTTATACTCCAAGTAGTTACCTTATAATAAGTAGCTAAACAGAATTGGCAGTTCGATAGCAGATAGTCAGTACCAATTCCTCATAGGAAACATGTAGGCCTAACTTCGGTTGGGCTTTTTTATACCCTCTGGAACATAACCTCCATCATTAAACCTACCAATAACCCTTCACTTGCTCAACCAGCTGATTTTTCTCTAAATGAGCATAACGGATGGTGGTTGCGATATTTGAATGTCCTAAAATATGTGCAGTTTCCTGAACCGTCATACCATTTTGCACTAATCGACTAGCACACGTATGACGAAAATCATGGACACGGAAATATTCAATACCAGCATTTTGAATTGCTCGACGAATGGACATAGCTTAATACTTACGGGGGTAGCGATTTTATCAGTGAATACAGGTAAATAACTTGGTTTACCAACCACCAGAAACAAAAAAACACCAACCATTACAGTTGATGTTTTCTATAATTTACTAAAAAGAAACTAAATTAAGATTGTTTCTTAAGTCGACGTGATGCTAAACCAATCATTCCTAATGCAAAAATAGCAAGTGTAGATGGCTCTGGTACGTCAACGGCTAGTAGCCCTTGCACATTTGAAATAGAGCCCGCGCTGTAAGAAGTTTCGTCGTGAAGATTACGGACTGCTGCATCATAAAAAACCATCAAGCGAACAGCGTCGAACGTTGTTCCATTATTACCTACAACAGTCAATAAACCACGGTTACTTAAATCCACATCAAATTCAAATCCTGTTGAGAGTCCATTACTAAAAGTCTGCAGCCAAATATATTGTGTACTTGCGTTCCATCCATTTGAAACATTAAACTGCAAGCCTGTTAAATCAATACCACCGTTTGTTGCAATTTCAATATACGCGTTTGCTCCGGAATTTTGATATAGATACTCTGCTGGGTGATTTGCCCAACCTAGACCTGTTCCGATCTCAGTAAATGTATAATTGCTACCTACAAACTGAGTACTTAACAAAAAAGCACTGTTAAATGTACTGTTAGCTTCATCATAATTACTTGTGGCTAATGGAGTAGTAACTATTAAGCCAGCATTAGCTATATTAATTAAACAGTTTAATGATAATGCCAAACCTAAAATTGTTTTTTTCAATAATTTCATTTGATATTCCTTTTTAAGCCTTTCGATTGATTTTGGTGGTAATCGTTCAAATAATAATGAATGAACCATACAAAAAACACACCAACTTTAAAATACTTAAAGTTTACAATGTGATGCGATTTATCGTTAATATTATATTTATTCGTATTGTAAGATAACCTGACACCTAACAACTAACCAATAACCAATAACCAATAACCAATAACCAATAACTAATAACTAATAACTAATCAGATTTATTATCACTAATCTTCCTTACTCTGCCTAATACACGAAAATATTTTACTTAATCCTGCCTCTTGTTCCTCTACTCTCGTTCTTCGCCATTTTCTCAATAATTTTTTTCTCAATATCTATTCCTTGCCAATGGGAAATATCTAATACACGAAGGATGATATCGGCCAGCTCTTCCCCAAATTCATCCGTTGGCTCTTCATTCCGGCACTCATTTATTGCTTCACCAACCTCTGAAGCAACAAGCGCAAGTGCTTCTAGTGTAGTTTTGTTATGCCAACCCATTTTTTCTACCCATAGGTAGTTCTTTTCAGCTATTTCGTTAATATTCATAATTTCATTAAATTAGTGTCAATAAATTTTAATTTACTACTAAATACAGAAAAATTCACTCTAATCATTCAGCTCGAATTTATATAATAGTTCAATGCAGGTTACACTTACCGTATTATAGAAAATAACAGCCCTCACAGACTAAAATACAAGTATCTATCAATGGAAAACCTGAATTTCGTTAACCTAATTCAAGCAGGTATTATTGTCACCGGGGTGCTCGGCGGATTATTGTTATGGCTTACTAAAGCCAAAGAGTTTAGAGGAATTGCAGCTTTACAGATGTTAATTGCATTAGCTGCATGCATCAATATTTTAGAAGAGACGGGGATCACTAAAGATCTTTACCTAATTAGCCCTATTTTTATCTTGTTATTTGGGCCTGCTATCTATTTGGCGACTAAATTACTCATTGACAAGAAGCTAGATAAAACACAGTTTTGGCACCTATTGCCTGCCATTCCCATTCTTCTTTTTACTTCACAGCTACACACTGTCATCGCTATCGGCACAGTTTGGCGTTTGTTTTATGCTGTATTAACCATGTTAATGCTTATGAATTATCAGCGCTCATTGGATGAAGAGCGCTCTGATTCAGATGATTTTTCATTAAGCTGGTTGATATGGGTTTTAGTTATTACCTCGGCATTTAATGCTATTGATCTTATCCGACTTAACTTTCAACAAGCCATCAGTTATGAGCTTAATATCTTAGGCCAAGGTATCAATAATGCCGTGTGGCTTGTTGCAGCTATGATGATTATCATCAAACTGCTGACACAAAAGGAAGTCCCTCTAAATACCAATAAAAGCAATGCAGCTGATAAAAGTAATAATACAGATGAGAGCGACTACAAGTCACTATATGAAGAATTAGATAAGTTATTTGTTAATAATCAATGGTTCCTTACACCTCGCCTGACACTTAATGATGTGAGTAATTTAACTGGGTTACAAACAAGAGATATTTCTAGAGCAATTAACTTAATTACAGGTAAATCCTTTAATGAATATGTGAATAGCTATAGGGTTGATTTTGTTTGTACAACGCTTTTAGAAAATACTCAAAAGTCCCTTACCGACATTGCCGCTGATGCTGGATTTAGCTCCAAGGCGTCATTTAATAAGGTATTCAAGCTTAAAGTTGGTGTAACCCCAACCGAATATAAGTCTCAACATAACGTCTAACATCAAGATACTAGCTTGCTAAAAACCTGATTTTAGACGACCTAACTTGGTTTTCATATTAACTTCTAGCCTTTAACTAAAGGAGTTAACAATGAAAACACTTATATCGCTTTTACTGGTTTTAACAGTGAGCTGCAGTACAAATGAAGTAAAGCTTCAACCATACGAACGCAGTTTTATTTTAAGTAACGTGAATATTGTTGATGTTGAAAACCAAACGATTCTTCCTGCAAAAACACTGGTGATACAAAATGGTAAAATCGACTCAATTAATGATGATTTACCACCATTAACCACTGCTAAGCTAAAAGTCATTGATGGAGGTGGTGGTTACGTTACGCCAGGTCTTATCGATATGCATGTACATACATATGAAAAAGCCGCTTATATCTTAACGTTAAGCCATGGCGTTACCCATGTCAGGGTTATGAATGGTGTACCAAAGCAACTGTTATGGCGAGATAAAATTGCATCAGGTTTGCAACTTGGTAGTACTTCAAGTGTCAGTAGCCCAATCATATCAGGCAATAAAGGCACCTTCCTACATAGAGGCGTTGAAACAGCAGCAGAAGCTAAAAGTGCAGTAAGAGAATATCACTCTTTAGGTTACGATCTAATCAAAGCGTATGGCAGTCTAAACGAAGTAACATTATCCGCTATTGTTGAGGAAAGTCATCGGTTAGGCATCCCGCTAGCAAAGCATGGCCCCCATGCTTCAGGAGACATGCCAATTTCACAGTTAACAGAGATTCAATCTTTTGAACATGTAGAAGATATTTATCAAGGGCCACTTAATTACCAATTTTCACCAAAACGCCTACCAGAAATATTAACAAAGCTTAAAGCAACAAATGTCCCTGTAACACCCACATTGAATATTTACTATCAATTAACCAAATTGAGCATGGAGAAGGAAGATTATTTAGCCACGACTTCAAAGCATTATACTTCTGACATAATAGCGTTTGAAGCCTCTAACAATCAGGTTGAACGCTGGCTACAAGCGTCTAATAAAATGGCTAAACATAACGACAAAACGTTTAAGTTCTTACAGCATATTACCAAGCAAATGCATAACAATAATATTCCTCTACTCGTTGGCTCCGACTCCGGTGTTTTACTATCGCCTCATGGCATAGCTACTCACACTGAAATGCGTTTGTTAGAAGAGTCAGGAATTAACGCTTTTGATGTGTTGACTGCAGCAACATTAACACCAGCCATAACACTTAATTTAGATAATGAAATAGGCAAGATATCAATCAATCATAAAGCTGATTTTATTTTTTCATTATCTAACCCGATTCAAGACTTATCGATACTAAAAGATCCTGAAGCCGTTATAAAAAATGGTCATTGGCACTCAAAAGCGTCACTTAAGCTAATGAGGGCGCAAGCAATTCAAAATCGAAGTATTTGGGAAGAGCTTGGTGTTTTATTTGAAGCTATCTAGAAACAAGACAATAGTAGATGCTTAGCTCTTAAAGATAGCTAACATAATTGACTAGCGAGGCTTGATATATATATGCGTCTAACGAACAGGGTATTAATATCTATGATAGTGATGGCTTACTTTTCTTGGTATCACTATCAGTTAAACATGAAAAGAAATAATAAGTTAATTTATGCAGAAAGCGCATTTATTCTAAATAAGCAATGAGGCCTGCTCCATTAGAAGGAATAAGATTAAAGCGCGTTAATTTGATATGATGATGTTATCACTAGCAGCCTAGTTATTAAGCCAATAGTGTTAACTTATTTATTTCCCGATTGAAAGGTTTGTTGTCGTGTTATTTCGAACTATCTGTTTTGTTTCAACAATGACTTTTATGTCATTTTCTTTTGCCGATGAACTTACAAAGTTCAACCTAGAATTTTCTAAACTAGTTGAAAGCCAACTTCACAAGTACAGTATTCCCGGAGGGGCTTACGTTATTGTTAAAAATAATAAAGTATTTGCTATAGAAACATTCGGCCATACAGATAAAAGTAAAGCACAAAAAGTTAATAATAATACGGTATTTAGATTAGCTTCCGTTTCGAAAACATTTGCCTCTACCATTACGACTATGCTTGCTCAAGAGCAGGTATTAAACTTATCTGACCCTATCACTAAATATGTTCCTCAGTTCACTTTGGCGCAAAATGGTGCTGCAGAAAAGATTCAGATAAAACATTTATTAAGCCATTCAGCAGGCTTAATGCCCAATGCTTATGACAATCTACTCCATGAAAATTGGAGTATAGATAAAATCATAGGACGCTTTGATCGCATAACACCAATTTGTAAGCCCGAGCAATGTTATGGTTATCAGAATATCGCTTATAGCTTGCTACAACCAGCTATTGAGAATAGCCAAGATAAAAGCTACGCAGCTTTACTTGACGAAAGAGTATTTGAACCTTTAAACATGCATAACACGTCTATCGGTTTTAAAGGATATCAACAAGCTAAAATTACGGCAAAGCCTCATGTATTGAGAAAAAAAATTGATACCGGAAAGAAAGATGAAAATGGTAATAAAATTAAGCAGTATATTTGGCGTACCGTTGATGTAGAAAACGATTTTTATAAAGTCGCTCCTGCTGCAGGTGTAAATTCAAGCATTACAGACTTGTCACAATGGCTAATCGCAAATTTAGGCTATAAACCAGCCGTTTTATCAACATCATTATTAACTGAACTCACGACTCCAAGGATTAAAACGAAAAAAGAATTGCGCCGTAGGTACTGGAAGAAGTATTTGAGCGATGCTCATTATGGTTATGGCTGGCGTATATATCAATTTGCTGATACACCAATTATGTATCATTCAGGCTGGGTTAAAGGGTTTCGTGCGGATATAGGCTATTCACCTGAATTAGATATAGGCTTTGCTTTGCTCATAAATGCCGAATCTAACGTCATCAACCAACTATCAAGTCAGTTTTGGGCACAAACTAGCAAATTAATAAAAGAAAATACTAAGCAAAAAATTTAATACTTTCTGCACTCTAGTTTTTGATAGATCCCTTCCCAATAAAAAAGGTCTTAGAAATAAATCTAAGACCTCATAATATGGCGGTGAGCGAGAGATTCGAACTCTCGTTAGGGATTAACCTAAACACACTTTCCAGGCGTGCGCCTTCAGCCACTCAGCCAGCTCACCAAAATTTTTGATAGTGTTTAATGTGTTATCAACACGGTTTTCATTAATGCGATAAAGCTGCGCTATGGTAGTGAAAAAGCATATAGCGCGCAAGTCTAAATGCTTAATTAAATGTATAAAACCAAGGTATTGGTTAAAATAAAACCAACTTTATCAACCTAAGCGTTACCTTTAACTTTTAATTTATTTTCTGCAGCAAAATTTAACATTCTGTGTAATGGAATTAAGGCTTTTTTGGCTAGTTCGGTATCAACTGTTATTTCTTTACCTTCTGGGCTTTCTAGCGCCTCTGCAATCGATTTTAAGCCATTCATCGCCATCCAAGGGCAATTAGCACAGCTACGACATGTTGCACCATTTCCACCTGTTGGAGCAGCTACAAAAGTTTTGTCAGGGTTTGCTTGTTCCATCTTATAAAAGATGCCTTTATCAGTCGCAACAATAAAGTGCTGATTTGGCATATCTTGACTAGCTTTAATTAACTGACTTGTTGAACCAACAGCATCTGCCATTTCCACAACATTAGCTGGTGATTCAGGGTGGACCAATACTGCCGCTTCTGGAAACTGCATTTTTAAATCTCGTAACGCCTTAGCTTTAAACTCATCATGTACTATACAGGCGCCTTGCCACATTAGCATTTCTGCGCCTGTCTCTTTTTCAATGTACGAGCCTAGGTGACGGTCAGGTCCCCATAGAATAGGTTTACCTTCACTCTCAAGCATTTCAACGATTTCTAGTGCAATACTTGACGTTACTACCCAATCAGCACGCGCTTTAACCGCAGCTGAGGTATTAGCATAAACTACAACAGTATGATCAGGATGTTCATCACAAAACGCGGAGAATTCATCAATAGGACAGCCTAAATCTAAAGAGCATGTTGCTTCTAGCTCTGGCATAAGTACTGTTTTCTCAGGGGTCAATATTTTTGCTGTTTCCCCCATAAACTTAACACCTGCCACAATAAGTGTTTCTGCAGGATGTTGGTTACCAAAGCGAGCCATCTCTAATGAGTCAGCTACACAACCACCCGTTTCTTCAGCAAGAGCTTGGATTTCAGGATCAGTATAATAATGAGCGACCAAAACGGCATTCTTTTCAACCAATAGCGCTTTAATTTTGGCTAGGTATTTTGCCTTTTCATCGACACTTAACAACGTAGGCTTAGCTGGAAATTGAAAATCAAAATCAACAGCGGCATTAGATTGGCTCATTATTTATCTCTGTAATTGTAATAACTAATTGTCTTAAAACGCGGTGATTATAAGGGAAATAGAGAAAAATGTGTAGTATAGAGTTACCAATAATAAGTGGCGAGGGAGACTATGTTATTCCAATATTATTAGTTCTTTCTAACTCAGTGTAATTTACCGACTTACTTCTAGTTTAAGCTGTTAAATTACATAAACATGTCGGAATAAATTCGCACATACAATTTACGATATTCTGAATCTTCGAGATAACTTAAATAAACGATTAAAAGCCTTGGCTTGCTATATAACTATCAAAGAAGAAAGAGAAAGTGGTCGACCTTGAAGGATTTGAACCTTCGAGATAACTTGCATAAACGGTTAAAAGCCTTGGCTTGCTAAATAACTATCAGAGAAGAAAGAGAAAGTGGTCGGCCGTGAAGGATTTGAACCTTCGACAAATTGGTTAAAAGCCAACTGCTCTACCAACTGAGCTAACGGCCGACATATTGTGTTGTTAGAAAATATCTAACGTGCCTAGGAGGCATTTACTGCGTTTAACCTGAAGGTTAAACTAAAAAAGTGGTCGGCCGTGAAGGATTTGAACCTTCGACAAATTGGTTAAAAGCCAACTGCTCTACCAACTGAGCTAACGGCCGACGATAATTTATTTTGTTGAGAATTACTCAACCTACAGTTTAACTCTGTAGATTTTTTTAGTTTTAAACATACTTGCTTTAAACTTAAAAAGACGTGGTCTGCATGAATTATAGACCTTCATGCTGACTTGGGTTAATCAGTTTTAAGCCTTAACTTAAAATAACTTAATTAATCCAAAGATAAAGTGGTCGGCCGTGAAGGATTTGAACCTTCGACAAATTGGTTAAAAGCCAACTGCTCTACCAACTGAGCTAACGGCCGACATTGCGATGGGGTTGGTGCCTCAACGCGCCGCATATGATACTGATATAAAAATTTAGTGCAACAACAAATTTCGTTTTTTTTAGCTTTATTTCTCGTTTGCCTAAAAACACAGCAAAGCGCTAGTTTTGTCGGCAATAAAAAGGCGACTTATTGTACTAAATTTTCTAAACGAGGTTTTGCTAGCTGAGCAGATGTTGAATCAGGGTATTCACTTAATAGTTGACGATATAAATTTACCGCTTTGCTATTGTTATTATTCTGTTGAGCAACCATAGCAAGTTTTAATAATGCGTCCGGTCTTTTGCCTGAATCAGTATGTTGCTCGACAACAATTGAAAATTCTTTTTCGGCCTCAACTAATTCACCTTTATTAAATAATAACTGCCCTAACCAATAATGTGCATTAGGTGCATAAGATGATTGCGGATATGTTTCATTGAAACTACGAAAAGCAGGAATTGCTTCCTCATAACGTTTATCTTTAAGCACAAGGTTCAATGCTTTGTCATACGCTTCATTTTCAGTTAAATCGTTACTATAGCTTTGTGATACAGGCGCAGTGTCAACAGCTATTGCACTTGGTACTTGTGCTGTTGGTTTCAACGCTTCTCTTACTCGTCTATCAAGCTCTTGATAAAGCTCTCGTTGACGCTCAAGCACTTGTGAAAGCTGATGCGTATGTAGCTCGGTAACACCTCTCAATTCATTAACCTGAGTTTGCATATCATCAAGCTGACGCTGAACATTCACTTGAGCTCGATTACGGGCGTCAAGCTTTCGTTCTACGCTTGCAAGTTGTTCGGTTAATGAGCCAGGGGCTGGAGAAGATTGATTTGAAGAGCTAACGTCTATAACTGGCGCTTGTGCTGCTAATACTAACGGAGTAGTAGCAGTAAGCATAAGACCAAATAAAGCCGTTCTAGGAGGAAAGGCAAGTTTCATTTTTTGACCTATCTATGACTAAGAAAATCACATTGCATTTTGAAATTAAAATATAGCCACTAAAAAGTGGCTATAGGTAACAGCTAATAAAATTAGCGATTAATATACGATTACAGCACGACGGTTTTTAGCGAAAGCATCTTCAGAGCGATCTTTAACCATAGGCTTTTCTTCTCCGTAGCTTACTACAGATAATTGATCCGCCATAACACCCATGTTTTCTAGGTAAGTCATTACCGCTTTAGCACGACGCTCGCCTAATGCAATATTGTACTCAGGTGTACCACGTTCATCAGCATGACCTTCAATGTTCACTTTAACATCAGTGTTTGCTGTTAAAAATTTAGCATGTGCATCTAAAATGTTAGCGAATTCATCGTTTACATTTGATACATCAAAATCGAAATAGATAATGTGCTCTGCACGTAATTTATCTAATTCTTGACGCTTTTGTTCTTCAATCGCAGCCGCTTTCTTAGCAGCTTGAACTCTTACCGCCTCTTCAGCTTCTGCTTTTTGTTGAGCAATAACTTCAGCATTAGTATCAACAGTTGTTTCATCAGTGCCTTCATCATTTGAGCTACAAGCTGCTAGGGCTAAAAGAGGTAAAGCAATAACTGCATTTTTAAGTGTTTTATTTAAGCGCATTTTTTTTCCTTAATTGCAAAAGTAGTAATTTAAAATTATTTTCATTTTTAGTATAAAAAGCTTTTATAAAAATGGTGACCAAGCGGGTGATTTTACTTGCCCATCCAGTGCTGGTAACCGTGCTTTAAAGCGCCCGTCTACCGACACTAACCCCAATACTTGCCTATTATTATGCAAGGTTGAGTATATTATCATTCCGCCATTAGGTGAAACACTTGGCGATTCATCTAAGCGGGTTTTGGTTAATACTTGAAATAAACCAGAGCCCAACTCTTGCTTAGCAAGACGATACTGGCCACGTGTTCTATTAACCATAATTAGTTGCTTACCATCTGGCGTAACTGACCCACCTAGGTTCATTTCACCGTCAAAAGTTAAACGTCTAATTTTACCGTCGACTAAATTTACGCGATATAGCTGCGGTTTACCACCCCGTTCTGAACTAAATACCAAAGATTTACCATCTGGAGTCCAACTTGGCTCGGTATCTATGGCTCTATTTCGAGTAACTCGACGTAATTTTTGGGTAGCTAACGTCATTACATACAAGTCAGGATTACCATCTTTAGATAAAACCATTGCCATTTGTTTACCGTCTGGTGAAAACCTAGGCGCACTATTTATACCTTTAAAAGAGCTAATTAATTTACGTTGCCCTGTGTAAATATTCATCGTATGGATCTGAGCTTGACGATTTTCAAACGACACATACGCTAGCTGTTCACCATCAGGGTGCCAAGACGGTGACATCAATGGCTCCTTAGAACTTAACAAGACTTGTTCGTTAAAACCATCATAATCAGCAAAAGCTAATTGATATGGGAACTTTCCTTGATCACGAACAATAACGTAAGCAATTTGAGTTAAGAATGCTCCTTTACTGCCGGTTAATGCTTCGTATACCGCATTACTGATAGTGTGGGCGTAACGGCGAAATTGTTCACTGCCAATTTGGGCGCTACTTTGACTTAATATATGATCACGAGTTTGTACCAGCTCGCCATTACTGAGCATAGATGCTTGACCACCCGTAATTTGACCACGGATCACATCAACTAACTGGTAGCTTACTTGATACTTGCCTACGGTAGTTTCTTGAATTTGTCCAATTACAACGGCTTCAACACCTATACTTGCCCAAGCACTGTAATCAATATTTTTCGCTGAGGTTGGTGATTGTGGAAATTTATTAGCATTAACAGGGCTAAATTTACCACTTCGTAATAAATCATCACTGATCACTTTTGAAATACTATCAGGTGGCTCACCAGCTCCTTGCCATTGAAAAGGCAATACAGCAATTGGGCGAGCACTATCTACGCCACCGGTTATCACTATTTCTAGTGTTGCCATAGCCGAAGTAGAAAGTAAGGTTATAAAAAGTCCAAGGAGTAATTTAATTTTCATTGTTCACTTATTATTCTATTTAAAGTTTTAAATTGGTTCAGTTAAAATTCAGGTTTTACGGCTACACTGATATTACGCATCCGCTCAAAGACTTCAGGGTCTTTCGAAACAGGCAAGGTACCCGCTTTGTATACAGCTTGTTTCGCAGCTTCACAGACAACTCGATCACCACTGCCGTTAGTAACAAACTGCACATTACCCGATGGTGCAAGACTTATGGTTAATTTACAAGACTTTCCTTCCATCGTACTACGATCTCTTAACATTCTCTGGGTAATCATACTAGTAATTAAGGCACCATATCGCTGAACTTCAGTCATCATTTGTTGTTGACGCGCTTTATTTCGTGTCGCCATTTCAGCTGCCATTTGTTCAGCTAATATCTTGTCTTGCAATGCTTTTTCAGCGGCTTCTTCGGCTTTACGCTTGCGTTCGGCAGCTTGCTTTTTACGAATTTCATCGGCTTTTTTCGCTGCTGCTTCTGCTTTTAGTCGCTTAGAGCGAGCTAGTGCTGCGGCATCTTCTGCTTTTTGCTGCTCTTGCTCTTTTTGTTTTCTTATCGATTCTGCTTTAGCCGCTTTCGCTGCAGATTCTTTAGCCGCTTTATCAGCACGGTTTTTCTCTTGCTCTTTTTGCTTGCGTTGCTGCTCTAATTTTTTAATACGTGCTTCTTCTTTAGCACGACGCTTTTTAGCATCACTGGCACGCTTTTCAATATCTCTTAAGCGCCTTTTCTCAGCAGCTTTATCATCTGCTTTTTGCTTCTTAATCTTATTAATTGCTTTTTGTAACTTCTCTGCATTAACAACAGTAGCTTCTATGGGCTTAGCTTGTTCAGCAGCTGAGGGAGTTTGCTTAGGTTTCAATTGAGTACTGAAGTCACCCATAAATAATACTGCAACCAAAGCAATATGTAAGATGATACTTAACCAAATGGCTTTAATAAGTGTACTGCGATCATACTTCTGATCCACTTTATTTCTCCAATGAATCAGTCATTAAGCCGACAGAAGGTACGCCCGCAACTGTTTGCAGTAATACCATTAACTGTATAACAGCATCATAAGACACTGCACCATCGCCATTAACAACCACAGGTGTATCAGGATTAACGGCTAAGTGTGCCTTCACTAAAGTTGCGACTTCTTCTGCAGATAACGGCTCTTTGTCATTTGCGCCAAGGGTTATGTAATACAGACCTTGGGCATCAACGGATGCCACTAATGGCGGTTTAGTATCTTTGTCCATCGGCTCTGCTTCTGCCTTAGGCAAATCTACTTTTACCCCTTGAGTAATAAGGGGGGCGGTAACCATAAATATAATGAGTAGTACTAACATAACATCAATGTACGGTACTACATTGATTTCAGCTACTTTGCGGCGTCTAACTCTTTGATACATAGTTCTAGCCTTATATTATGCTTGTGGCTCAATTACGGATTGTCGCTGTAAGATACTTGAAAATTCTTCCATAAAATTACCGTAACTGTTTTCAAGCTTTTCTACTTTATGACTGAAGCGGTTAAAGGCCATTACGGCTGGTATCGCTGCAAACAAGCCCATTGCTGTCGCGATCAGTGCTTCTGCAATACCTGGTGCTACCATAGCTAAAGTCGCTTGTTGTACTGAGCCTAAACCAATAAAAGAGTTCATGATGCCCCATACGGTACCGAATAAACCAATGTAAGGGCTAATAGACCCAACTGTCGCCATAAAAGGTAAATGGGTTTCTAAGCTATCAACTTCACGAGATAACGCTACACGCATAGCACGGTGAGTGCCATCAACAATAGTATGAGGATCGTTTATTTTGCTTTTACGTAAACGGGCAAACTCTTTAAAACCAGCAACGAATAAACTTTCTATCCCTTGAATTTGATTTTTAACTGAGATTTCGTTGTATAACTTACTTAAATCAGCACCACTCCAAAATTTATCTTCAAATTGCTTTAATTGTACTTTAGCTGTGTTCAATGCTTGTCGACGTTGAAAAATCATCGCCCAACAGGCAATAGAAAAGCCAAGTAAAGTTAACATCACAAATTTAACCAATAAGCTGGCTTCTAACACAAGTTCAAATATTGAAAATTCAGCAGACACGTTTAAACGCTCCTAATATAGATTCTGGAATAGCCACAGGTTTTGCTCGTTGAGAGTCATGACTTTGAAAATTTACACAAGCAACACGTACTATAGCTGTACATATTACTTGTTGTGCCTGGTTGGTTATTTGTTGATGAAAAACTAAACTAGCGCGTTTGAGCGTAGCAATTGAAGATTGCACTTCAAGTAAGTCATCTAATTTGGCCGAAGCAACATTGTTCATTTCAACCTTTCTGACCACAAAACCTATATTTTGTTCTAAATATTTTGTTTGATTTATACCAAGCTCTCTTAACCATTCAGTTCGAGCTCGTTCAAAAAATTTCAAATAATTTGCATAATAAACGATACCACCAGCATCGGTATCTTCATAATAAACTCGCACGGAATATTTTTGACTAGTATTAGGCATTTACAGCAAGGTTTTGCAGGGTAACTGAAAGATAATTCTATAGTAATAGATAACCTAGCAGACAAACAAGACGTTAAACATGAATAATTACATTTTCAGACAAAAAATTCATTATTATGGCTGTTATCAATAACTATTTAAAAACACAATTTAACTAATCATAATTATGACTAATAATTCAAAATATAATTATGCAGATTTTCTGATAAAACCCAACAAATACTAACTCAACAAATACTAACTCAACAATGAATAAATATACACATAAACCCAAGCAAAACCACCCCGACTAATGCATTAGTTTTTCTAATGCGAAAAGGTATTTTTTTTAGTTTGTGATAATAATGGCGTACGTCTAAACTGGCTTTGTTTTCTGGTTTAGCTTCTATAGCTAGCGCAAAGATGAGTTTACTTTTCCCCGTATGACCACCTTTAGCCGGAAGACATGATTGGATACATTGCTATCTTTTCTCTCTGACATGTTTCTTGGAGCTTTCTCTTTGAAAAAGACTTCCTTCTATCAGCTTGATATTTAAGTTGGCCCGTAACGAATGTTACGGGCTTTTTTTTGCCTGAAATAAAGCGGATGGCATTTTCATATACGAAGGGGCACAAGCCGAGCTTATTACTCGCTTAACTATAATTGTCCTAATACTTGGGCTGGTTCAATTTTTGTTGCTCGCCATGCGGGATAAATAGTCGCCACAAGAGACATGAACAAAGCCGTACCTACCGTAATGTAGACATCTTGTAACTGTAATTGACTGGGAATATGATCGATAAAATACACATCAGCAGATAACAATTGCATTGAAAAAAGGCGCTCAAAAAACATCACAATATCAGCAAGGTTTAACGATAAATAAACTCCAATAACGCCACCAAGTAGACAGCCCAAAACGCCATTGACTAACCCTTGATAAATAAATGTCAGCATAATCACGCTACTAGGTGCGCCCATCGTTTTCAATATGGCGATATCACCTTGTTTCTCATTAACCGCCATAATTAAAGTAGAGACAATATTGAAACTTGCCACGGCAATCACTAACACTAAAACGATAAACATTACCATGCGAACAAGTTGAATATCATTGTATAAATGTCCTTGGCTGCGTGTCCAATCCATAATATATACATAGTGATCAAAATTATAAGCAACTTTTCTTGCAATATGAGGCGCTGAAAAAACATCAGCCACTTTTATACGTATCCCTTGTGCTTCAAGGGGTTGATATCCTCTGATGCTCGCTGCCTGTGATATTGGTATATAAGCGAGGGTTTCGTCAATAGTACCGCCGAATTTAAAGATTCCCACAATGGTCATATGACGCTTTATCGGCGCAGCAAATACTTGCTGGCTATTACCCTGCTCTTGTGATGCTGAAGATAATAGCAATTGAACTTTATCGCCTACTGTAACCGACAGTTTTTTAGCAACACCCGCGCCAATAACAATACCATCTGATTGCTGCATAGCGTCAGAGTCATTTAATGCTTGCCAACTTCCTGAAATTATATATTTCTCAATATCAGATACTGTGGTTTCAAGCTTAGGCTCAACTCCTCTAATCTCTAATGCTTTTAAGTTGGTTTTGTGCTGCATCATACCCGTTAAACTAATTACAGGAGCAGCGGCTAATACTTGTTGTTCAGTTTGAATTTGTTTAAGACTGGCGGGCCAATTATCTATTGGGCTATTCACTGACATTAATTCAGCATGCGGTACGATAGATAATAACCTTTTCGCTAATTCACGCTCAAAACCATTCATTGTGCTTAGCGCTACAATTAACACTAAAGTCCCTAAAGCAATACCAATAGTCGATGAAGCGGATATAAAACTAGAAAAGCCACGACCATGACGGCTGCGAACATATCGTAATGCGAGAAAAACACTAAAAGGTTTAAACATATTAGCTTTGCTCTGGCTCGGTAATGGGCTCTACTTCTGCATAGGCTTTCTTGGCTATAAATGGTGATAACTTGCCATGATCTAGTTGCAGCTGTCTGTCCATACGCATCGCTAAAGCAATATCGTGAGTCACAATAACAAAACTTGTCTGTACTTTTTCGTTGAGCTCTCTAATCAATTGGTAGATTTGCTCAGCGGTATCACTATCTAAATTCCCAGTAGGCTCATCAGCTAATATAAGTGCAGGTTTTGTCACCAAAGCGCGTGCGATTGCTGTACGCTGACGTTCACCACCAGATAATTGGCTTGGTCTATGACTGCTACGGTGAGCTAAACCTACTTGAGCTAAAACATCGCTAGCCGCTTTCATGGCTGCTTTGGCGCTATCACCACGGATCATTAAAGGCATGGCAACATTTTCAAGGGCTGTGAATTCCATCATCAAATGATGAAATTGATAAATAAAACCAATATTTTTATTGCGAAATGCCGCTCGTTCTTTATCTGATAAGCTGAGTATATTGGTACCATTAATATACACTTCACCCGTGGTTGGTAGATCTAAAGCGCCGGCAAGGTGTAAAAAAGTGCTTTTACCACACCCCGAGCTGCCAACGATTGCTAAAAGCTCACCTTTACTCACACTTAACTCAAGTTTATCTAATACAGGCGTTTCTATTTCACCCTGAGAATAAGATTTAGATAATTGACTACAATGTAAAACTTTACTCATTACGTAACACCTCTGCCGGTTGAGTATTTGACGCTTGGAAAGCTGGATAGAGTGTTGCTATAAAACACATAAGTAAGGCTGAAATAGCAATAACTACAACGTTAATTATTTCAAGTTGCATCGGTAATTGCTGAGCCGCATATGCTGAGCCAAAAATATTAACACCCAGCAGACTTAAGACATCATTCAAGTAATGGCTTATTAAGACACCTAAAATTGTACCTAAACTGACTCCCCATAAACCATTTACCATGCCTTGGGTGATAAAAATTTTAACTACGCCTACTTTAGATAAGCCTAAAGTTTGCAAAATACCTATCTCACCTTGTTTTTCAACCACTACCATTACAAGAGCTGAAACAATATTAAAAGCGGCAACGGCAACAATTAAACTTAGCATCAACCACATCATTTTCTTCTCCATATTGACCGCAGAAAACAGTGCACCTTGGCTATCATTCCAGGTAGTAAATGTTAAGTTTTGCTCGCTAATAGTTGTTTTTAACTGATTGTTATTTTGCAATGCTGCAACGACTTTAGTGGCATTAAAAGCATCATCTAAATATAAACGTAGCTGCTCAATACCATCACCTTTGCGCCTCAAAAGTTTCGCGCCATACTTGCTGTGGATATAAACCATGGCGTCATCTACTTGCGAGCCAACATCAAAAATTCCAGTCACAGTAAAAGTGCGCTGAACGGGGATCCGCCCCATCGGCGTGAAAATGGTTTTATTGGGTAAAACAAGTCGAATAGTATCATGTAAAGATATATTCAATTTATTGGCCAGTGAACGACCTAAAACAATACTATATTTGTGCTCAGTTAAACTGGCTAAACTTCCTGCAACCATATGTTGCTCAATAATGTTGCCTTGCTCATATTCAGGAATAATTCCTTGAAGCATAACTCCACGTAAATTATCTGGCGATTGAATAAGTGCTTCACTACTTAATAAAGGAGTAACTTTATTGACATGTTCTTGCGTTAATAATGTTTGCCTTAACTGTTGCCAATGCGCTAGATTCCCTTGTTCATTAGGCTTATCACTTGTAACAATAATTTGCGGGACAATACCGAGTATTCTTTGCTTTAATGCGCCTTCAAAGCCATTCATCACAGATACAACCGTGATCAATGAAGCTACGCCAAGTAAAATACCGACAGTAGAGAAAAAGGTAATAAAAGAGATAAAGCCAGTACTTTTTTTGCTACGGCTATAACGTAAACCAATAAACAGGCTAACAGGTTGAAACATTTAATTATTGTTACTAAAACGGATAATGAAAAATTAAACGCTAGCATAACACAACCATAACTCTTGTCTGAATTAAAGATACTTAAAAGCCAAGATATCTGCTATAAGTTTGTTATTACGCGATTTTTATATAACTCATTAAGAGCTAACCAAAAGTGACATCAATGAACCACGAAACAACAGAGCAAAAACTTACCAAGTACCATGAGTTTTTTTCAATTGCTCATGAATTTAATATCAATATTTTACCTTTAGATGCTAATAAGGTGACTAGTTTCGAACAGTTTGTAGCCGATATGCCGGCACCATTTAAGATGGCTAGTGACATTTCGACCATAGATCAAGCTGCACTGCGTCCACTACAAGGTTTGTCAGGTGTAGCCAGCCAACTGGTTGATTTTTTGAATCATCAGAGTGAGAAAATCAACTTGCTTATGGGTTATATTTTAAGCCAACAAGATGAAGAGCAGCATAGATATCAAGGTATAGAATTTGGTGGTGGTGGTTTACTATTTATTTCAGAAAATGCCTTTGAGCTAGGACAAATCGCCGAGATGAAAATATTTCTAGCGGCAGAAAGTTGTGCTGTATATTGTTATGGAGAAATTATCGCCGTTGAACAGGTGGGTGATAGCTATCAGCATAAAACTATTTTTCATTTTATTCGAGAAGATGATAGAGAAGTACTGGTTCGTACAAGTTTGCATGAACAGTCTAGACAATTACAGCGCTTAGCAAAACAAAGAGATCAAGACGCTAAAGATTAAGATTTTTAATCCTCTATTTTACATGACCCAAATAGAGGATTATCCGATTTATATTGCTATGGAGAAACGCATAACCATAGCATCAATTATTTAAACACAAATACGATTTAATGTTACATCAACTTCCGCTGAAGTTTGTTGTTGCTGCTGAGCATGATCTGCAACCACCTCCAAACCGTCATTAATTTCTCGAGATAATGAAACTACCGCCATCATATTATCGTTAATAGTGGCCGTAGCACTTTGTTGCTCTTGTGTACCGCTCGCTATTTGAGAAGTTAACATGTCGACTTCATTGAATGCTTGACCTATTTTCTCTAATGCAGAAACCACTTCAGCAGATTGTGACAAACTCGTTTGTGACAATCCTTGCCCTCTTGACACAGCCGCTACTGCATTTGATGTTTTAGCTTGCAAGCCTTCAACCATAGATTGAATTTCAACCGTAGCTTCCTGAGTACGATGGGCTAATGCTCTTACTTCATCCGCAACCACAGCAAAACCACGTCCTTGCTCACCCGCCCTAGCCGCTTCAATGGCTGCGTTTAATGCCAGTAAATTGGTTTGCTCTGCAATACCACGTATTACATCAAGTACCGAGCCAATACGAGCGCTTTCTTCTTGTAAAAGTGCTAAATCATTAGCCATACTTTCCACTTCATTAGCAAATGAAGTAATCGTATCTTTACTTGTACTGGAAGATTCAACGCCATGATTTAAAGTTTTCATCACCACACCAGTTGTTTCACTGACTTGCATCGCACTGTTAGATAATTCAGCAGAAGTTTTAGCTACATTTTCTATAGATTGCGCCATTTGCTCAACTTGGTTAACTGATTCATTAAGAGAGGAAACAGACTCGGTCATTTGCGATGATAAACTATTAGAGCCCTGATTAAGTGTTTCAGATTCATGGCGTATTTCACTGACAATATCTGACAAACCAACAATAAAACTACTTAACTCATTAATGACTTCACTAAGATCGTCTTGGCCATTATCACTCAAAGGCTCAGATGGCGCTTTTTCAGTATTTACGACAAGAGCAAGGTAGTTTTTAAGTGAGGAAATTCGATCGGTTAACAGTTTTGATGAGTAGACATAACTAGCAACAGCTTGAAGCACAACCAGTACCAAGACCAGTGTTATGACACTAAACTTGCTTAAATCATCAGGAGAAAGCAATAGTGCTAAAGTGAAAAGAATACCGACAACCACTGTAGGTGCAAGCAATTTAATACTTAAACGATTATTCATAACGTTATCCGAAAAGAGTTATTATTATTGTTAGTTTTTGACTAAGATAAGTTACCTTTAAATAAACAATTTTGCTATGATTATTTTACACAAATGCACAAAAATATGGTGGCGGTGTTTATGGCAATTTTAGTCTCAATTTTGGCTTTAGGGATTGTTATTGGTGGTGTGCTTCTATTAAAAAAATCCGCTAATAAATTTAATTTAACACCAGAACAACTATCTGAAATTAAAGAAAGAAATAAAGAACTTGATAAAGAGGATGCTGAACAAGATTAGTCCCCTTCCTCCCTAATTAGTTTCGAAATATTAATTTCGATATAGAGTTTTTATTAAATGGTAGCCAAATTTCGTTTTGATAGGTCCATGCACTTTTAATAATTCTTTTTTAAACACTACGTCATCAAAAGCTTTAACCATTTGTCCACGACGAAATTCACCTAAGTCACCGCCCTTCTTCTTTGACGGACATATGGAAAATTTTCTCGCTAGTTGTCCAAAATCTCCCCCTTTATCTAATTTAGATTTCAACTCTAACGCTTGTTTCTCTGTTTTTACCAAAATATGAACGGCTGCTGCACTCGCCATTATTTACCTCAATGTTCTGCTGTGTTCTTATCTGTATTATACCCAGTTATTAAATAACTGGTAATACCATATTTTACTTTGACTAATGGCTTTATTGACATAAAATGTCGCAGTCTACTCTCAAGCCATTGGGATAACAGTTATTAATTAGGTATGAAATATGAGCACAATAAAGCATTTATTTGAAAAAAACAGACAATGGGCCGATAAGGTTAATCAAGAAGATCCCAATTTTTTTAAATCGCTATCAGAACAACAATCTCCTAAATATTTATGGATAGGTTGCTCTGACTCCCGCGTACCAGCTAACGAATTATTAGGTATGCAACCAGGTGAAGTCTTCGTACACCGTAATATTGCTAACCAAGTGATTTACACCGATTTAAACTGCTTATCCGTAATTCAATATGCAGTAGATGTACTAAAAGTGGAAGAAATTATTGTTTGTGGTCATTACGGCTGCGGTGGCGTAATAGCCTCGATGGATAATAATAGCCATGGGCTAATTGATAACTGGTTACACCATATTGAAGATGTGTATCGTTTTCATAAAGATAAAATGGATAGCATTACCGATGAAAAAGAGCGGGTAAATTTAATGTGTGAATTGAATGTTATTGAGCAAGTAGCTAATGTGTGCAAAACAACAACACTTCAAAATGCTTGGCGAAACAACCAAAACGTTACCGTACATGGATTAGTATACAACTTACATGATGGTATTTTAAAAGACTTAAATGTTTCAGTAAATAAGAGTGATAGTTAGTAAAAAATATCTTTAATAATCCCAAGCAACCAAAATAGTTTGGTTGCTTGGGTTAGCAATTATAACTTCCTGTTTGTTTTAACAGTTATCTAACTAGAGTACACCGCGTTCCATTTGGTTTAATTCAATCGATTTGAATAAAGTAGAAAAGTTACCTTCCCCAAAACCTTGATCATTAACACGCTGGATCATTTCAATAAAAATAGGACCAAATAAGTTTTTAGTGAATATTTGCAACAGGTAAGTATTCTCTCCTTGGCTATCTACTAATATTTGATGCTGTTTGATTTTCTCTTTATCTTCTTTAATCCATGGAACGCGATTAAAAATCTCATCATAATATTCTGGCACTATATGCAAGGTATCTACGATATCTCTGTCTAGTTTATCTAAAGAATCAACTAAATCATCGGTAATAAAGGCTAAGTGCTGTACACCTGGGCCATTATATTCATCTAAATACTCATCAATTTGATTATCTTTATTGCCTTTACCTTCATTGATTGGAATACAAAATTTGCCACAAGGTGATTGCAGTGCATAAGAAACTAACGCAGTTTTAACGCCCTTGATGTCAAAATAACGTACTTCTGTAAAACCAAACACACCTTTATAAAAGTCTGCCCATTTCTGCATGGTGCCTTGATAAACATTGTTGGTTAGATGATCAACGGCTAAAAATCCTTTATCTTCGACATTCACAGGCATGTCATGAGCAACAAAGTCGGTATCATAAATAGCGCCTTTGTTTTTACCTTCCTGTTTAAAATTATCTACAAAATAAATTAAGCTATCTCCGATACCGAAAATGGCAGGATAAGGTAATTTATTTTCTTCATTCATCGCTGATTTAGCACCACGTTTAATGGCTTGTTCAAATGCAAAATCAGCATCTTCAACACGCCAGCCCATAGAGCAGATAGCTGGGCCATGGCTTTTAGCGAACTCTTTTGAAAAGCCTGTGGTTTCTCTATTAAGTAAAAAGTGAATATCATTTTGATTAAAGTAATCAATATCACGACCTTTAAACTTTTTAGTTTTTGAAAACCCAAAACCATAAAAAGCTTTTTCCATGAAGTCTGAGTCAGGGCTAGCATACTCAGTAAATTCTATACCACAAAGTTTTAATGGATTAAGTGCTGAAGCGGTAACATCTGTCATGTATCTATCTCTTATTCTAAAATATTCACGACTCAAATAGCTGAGGTCCGTGTTGTAATAACTTCATTATCTAGTGGAATTCATGGAAGAGAAAGTAATGTGAGAATAGCGTTTTAAAAGGGATGTAAATGAAAATGTACGTAAAACATGGATAAAAAATAGCTGAATGGCGGAAACGCCAGATAGTCATTGGCAGCGGTGTGTATGCATTTATTTACAAGTTATCAATGTAGCCTTATCCGCACAGATTTTATGGATACATTCTCTATATTTATCTACGAGAGAGATTAGCTTTATGTTCAAAAATAGTACTGAACATTCAGATGGCAAATACTATACAAGATAAAATAGATTATCGAGGTAAGTTGAAATTGATGTTATTCGCCTTATTGAGCGATCACCATATTAGGCTTTTGATGGGTTTAGCAAAGTTAATAAAAAAAGCCTGAATAAACTAAATTATTCAGGCTTTTTCTTTCGTCAAATTGTGCTTTAAGAATCTTACTTCTTAGCCAATTTCTCTTTAATACGTGCAGAACGGCCAGAGCGTTCGCGCAAGTAGTAAAGTTTAGATTGACGAACATCACCGCGACGTTTCACTTCAATTGAATCAACAATTGGGCTATGTGTCTGGAATACACGCTCAACACCTACACCGTTCGAAATTTTACGAACAGTGAAAGCTGAATGTAAGCCACGATTTTTAACAGCAATAACAACACCTTCAAATGCTTGAAGACGTGATTTATCACCTTCTGTAACTTTTACTTGAACTACAACAGTATCACCTGCGGCGTATACTGGTAGGTCTTTTTTTAATTGCTCTTGCTCGAGCATTTCAATAATTTTACTCATAATACCTTCTTCCTAGTGTTCACAGTCTAAGTGGAAGGTGTTTGCTTCTTTATCGAGGCTAACACTTTTTCCTGCTCAGCTGTCAGAGCTAGGTTTGTTAATAATTCTGGTCTTCTAGTCCATGTTCTTAATAGAGATTGTTCTTGGCGCCATAAGCGTATATGTTCATGATTACCACTAAGTAACACTTTCGGTACTGACACTTCATCCCCTGTAGAGGTGGTCAGAACTTCTGGCCTAGTATAATGAGGACAATCTAATAAACCGTTAGAGAAGGAGTCCTGCTCTGCTGATTCTTTATGTCCTAATACACCCGGCACTAAACGTGCTACGGCATCGATTACATTCATCGCAGGGAGTTCACCACCACTTAAAATATAATCTCCAACCGACCATTCTTCGTCAATATCTGACGCGATTAGTCGCTCGTCTATGCCTTCATAACGACCTGCTATAAATATCAGGCAGTCATCTTGCGCTAATTCACTTACACCCACTTGGTCCAATTTTCGTCCCTGAGGCGACAAATAAATAACTCGAGCTTTTCTACCACTTGCTTCGGCAGCTTTACGCGCTTCGCTAATAGCATCTTTTAGTGGTTGAACCATCATCAACATGCCTGGACCACCGCCATAAGGACGATCATCAACAGTACGATGTCGATCATGAGTAAAGTCTCTTGGGTTCCACTTATGAAACTCAATTAACCCACTTCGGATCGCTCGGCCAGTCACCCCATACTCGGTAATAGCGTCAAACATTTCGGGAAAAAGGCTTATCACCCCAATCCACATTTTGCTCTTTTCTTTCATTGTAGGATTAGTACAAGAATCGACACTAGTCACAAGTTAAAAACCTGGGTCCCAGTCAACACAAATTTGTTTATTTTCAATGCTTACCGAATCAATTACTTCTTCAAAAAGATAAGGAATTAACCGCTCTTTTTTACTAAAGCCATCGTTTAGGTTTGCTTTTACAACCAGTACATCGTTAGCGCCAGTTTCCATCATATCGGAAACTACCCCTAGGTCGTAACCTTGGGTGGTAACTACACTCATGCCGATCAAATCACGCCAGTAAAATTCACCTTGAGGTAAATCTGGTAATGATTTTTCATTGGTTAATATTTCTGAGCCGACTAATGCTTGCGCTTCATCTCTGTCATCAATACCACCCACTTTTACGATCAGGCCTTTGTTATGTTTGCGCCAATCAGTAACTTCTACTGCTTGCTTGTTATTTCCTAATTTTAATGACCAAGGAAAATAGTCAAGTATGGCATCGAGTTCATCAGTGAATGAATGAATTTTCAACCAACCTTTGATACCGTAAACTGAGCCTACTTTACCTAAGATGATTTCTTTATCTTTACTCACAATTACCTCTACTACCTACTAAGTTCTTAAAGATACAATTAAGCAGCTGCTTGAGCGTCTTTAACTAACTTAGCCACACGATCAGATACACCAGCACCTTGACCAACCCAATGGTTGATACGGTCTAGATCTAAGCGTAATTTCTCTGCTTGACCTTGTGCTGTTGGGTTGAAGAAACCAACTTTCTCGATGAAACGACCATCGCGAGAGTTACGGCTATCTGCAACAACAACCTGATAGAATGGACGCTTCTTAGCGCCACCACGAGCTAAACGAATGGTAACCATATCGTCCTCTTATATTTTAGTGTTAAAACGAATTTCCAGACACTTCCTGTCGTTAGGGACAGAAAAGCTCGCGTATTCTACGCTTTTAAGGAGGAAAAGCAAGTATTGTTTTACCTCTTGTGCCCGGGTTATTAAAAGAAAAAGCCCAAACAAACTTGCTCGGGCTTTATAATTTTTATTGTGGTTGTATTGAAGTGTGCTTTACTTAACGGCCGAACATTCCGCCGCCACCGCCCATACCGCCCATTCCGCCTGGTGGCATCATTCCTTGCATGCTTCTCATCATTTTCTTCATGCCACCTTTACCTGACATTTTTTTCATCATTTTCTGCATTTGAGTAAATTGTTTAAGCAATTTATTCACATCTTGAATTTGTGTTCCTGAGCCGGCTGCTATTCGACGTTTTCGTGAGCCTTTAATGATATCTGGACGTTCACGCTCTCCAGGAGTCATAGAGTTAATGATAGCTTCCATTCTAACGGTAAGCTTATCATCCATTTGATCTTTAATTTTATCAGACATGTTACCCATACCAGGTAGTTTATCCATCATGCCCATCATGCCACCCATACTTTTCATTTGTACAAGTTGGTCACGAAAATCTTCTAAACTAAAACCTTTGCCACTTTTAACTTTTTTAGCTAGTTTTTCAGCTTGTTTTCTATCAACCTTTTGCTCTACCTCTTCGATAAGAGAAAGCACATCGCCCATTCCTAAGATACGAGAAGCAATTCGATCTGGATGAAATGGCTCTAACGCTTCAATTTTCTCACCAACACCCATAAATTTAATAGGTTTGCCGGTAATATGACGAATTGATAATGCTGCACCACCACGGGCATCACCATCGGTTTTCGTTAAGATGACACCTGTTAATGGTAGCGCATCATTAAACGCTTTAGCCGTATTGGCAGCATCTTGACCTGTCATTGCATCAACGGTGAATAAAGTCTCTACAGGGTTGATTGCCCCATGTAGGTCTTTAATTTCATCCATCATGCTTTCATCGACATGTAAACGACCTGCAGTATCAACAATCAAAACATCAAAGAAATTCTTTTTAGCATGCTCAATTGCCGCAGTAGCGATATCGATAGGTTTTTGTTTTATGTCACTTGGGAAAAAACCAACATTTATTTCTGTGGCTAAGGTTTCTAATTGCTTAATTGCTGCTGGGCGATAAACATCAGCACTAACCACAAGTACTTTTTTCTTTTCTCGTTCAGTTAGAAATTTTGCTAATTTAGCAACAGAGGTCGTTTTACCTGCACCTTGCAAACCTGCCATTAATACAATGGCGGGAGGCGCTGCTTTTAAATCTAAAGATTCGTTAATTCCGCCCATGGCGGCTTCAAGTTCTTTTTGAACTATTTTAACAAAGACTTGCCCTGGCGTTAGGCTTTTAGAGACATCAGTGCCAACGGCTTGCTCTTTTACTTTGGCAACAAATTCACGAATAACGGGTAAAGCAACATCAGCTTCAAGTAATGCCATACGAACTTCACGTAAGGTATCTTTGATATTGTCTTCAGTTAAGCGACCTCGGCCACTGATATTTTTTAGGGTTTTACCTAATCGATCGGAAAGATTTTCAAACATGAATAACTCTACATAGCGCTCTTGATAGCGAAAAGTTGTGAATATTAATGCCGCTATTATACCTGTGATAATACCATTGTCGAGACAGGATAGTCGTCATAATAGATTATCAAATATGTTCCCCCCGCTATAAAAAAATCCATGGTATGATACAAAGGTAAATTTGGCTGTCACTTTTCTGGGTATTTATGTGGAACATTTAAGCTATTTTATTAATAATTTTATTGACCTAAGCGCTGAAGCAAGTCCGTGGTTGCTATTAGGTCTTCTTATTGCCGGTTTAATGAAAGCTTGGGTACCGAGTAAAATTCTCAGTGATCATTTAGGGCAAGGAAAATCAGCAGTAATTAAAGCGGCTCTAATTGGCGCCCCGCTACCTTTATGCTCTTGTGGTGTAATTCCTGTAGCTACTGAGCTTAGGCGCAGTGGTGCTTCTGCGCCAGCAACAGCATCTTTTTTAGTGGCAACGCCAGAAACGGGAGTTGACTCAGTTTCAGTATCTTACGCGCTGCTTGGGCCTTTAATGGCTATATATCGTCCTTTTGCTGCCATCATGTCAGCTATTATTACCGGCTTGCTAGTTAGTACCGTTGAGCAAGATAAAATAAAATCACCGGTTAATAATGCATCAAGCGAAACGAGTTCTTGCTGTAATACTACGTCTGAAAAGTCTCAACCGGTAGAAACAACAAAAACAAGCGCTTGTTGTAGCCCTAAAGAAGTTACGCCTGAAGTTACCTCATGTTGTGCTACAACTGACACAGCAACAACTTCAAAGGCTGAAAAGCTAATCACTTCATTTATCAGTACTTCTTTAAACAAAACTCGCATGGGTGTCCGTTACGCTGCAACTCAATTAATTGATGATATTATTATTTGGTTAGCAATCGGGCTAGTATTCGCCGCTATTGTGCGAACCTTTATGCCAGAAGAGTTTTTACTAAGTTATGGTAGTGGGTTACCTGCAATGCTAATCATGATTGCAATTTCTATCCCTATGTATATTTGTGCCACAGCTTCAACTCCTATTGCTGCTGGTTTTATCATGGCGGGTTTGTCTCCGGGTACTGCGCTGGTATTTATGATGGCTGGGCCTGCAACCAATATATCTACTTTAGGAGTGATTAGAAATGAAATGGGCGCGAGTGTATTAATCCGTTATTTAGTCGGTGTTGTATTGTCGGCTATAGGTTTTGCGATGTTGCTTGATTTAGGTTTAAACTTTTATCAAATCAATATTAATGAACAAATGCAACATGCCCATGAATTACTTCCTCATTGGTTTGGTGTGTTTTGTGCCGCTTTAATTGCTTTATTGTCAATAAAGCCTTTACGTAAGCTGGTGCTTTAATCTATATCAAGCAAAAAGATATTTGTCATGGTACTTATAAGGTTATCTGGTAGAATCAGTAAAGTTTTTACCCTGGTACATTAGGAGTTTTTTAAGTGGATTTTTTGGTTTTCGGCTCTAGCATTGCTTTTGTTGCCTATTTACTTGCAACCATTGCAATAGTATCGCGCTTTTTTCATCCTCAAGGCCCAAACCTAAAGTTAGTATTAGTGTTTGCTTTTATAGCCATCATTACTCACTTATTTAATGAAGCTCAATTACTGTTTAGTCAAAGAATAATCAACTTTAGTTTGCCTAATGTTATTTCTTTAGTCAGTTTAATAATTACCATTACTATTTCTATCGTTGCTCTGCGTAGTAAAGTTAATCTATTATTACCAGTAATTTATGGGTTTGCTGGTTTATGGCAACTCGTGATGATTTTTATTCCTAAAGCTGACTCTATCCCACTTGTCGCTGAAAAAATTATTCTTGTTAGTCATATTAGTCTTGCGCTTATTGCTTATTGTATTTTAATCATAGCCACTTTATATGCGTTTCAAGTTGCTTATATCAACGTAAAATTAAAAAATAAAAACCTTACCGCGGTAGTGCATTTACCTCCTTTAATGCAAGTTGAAAAACAGTTATTTAGTATTTTAACTGTCGGTACAATTACACTTTTTACTAGCCAATTGATTGGTTTATTTTTTCTTGATGGTTTTTTTGCCACAGAAAATATCCATAAAACCGTTCTTTCTTTAATAGCATTATTACTTTACGGCATTATTTTACTTGGGCACTTTAAACAAGGTTGGCGAGGTCATAGAGTATTAGTGCTTACAATAACAGCTAGTGCGATACTCACATTGTCATATTTTGGCAGTCGATTCGTTCAAGAGTTTCTGCTATCTTAAAATGGCTAAACCATAAGGTTACTCTAGCTTTCATACTATCAATACAACGAAAGGATCCCCTTTTTGGATAACATATCAACCCAGATGCTCTTTATTATTTTAGGCATACTGCTACTTATTTCTGCTTATTTTTCTGGCTCAGAAACCGGCATGATGTCTTTAAACCGCTATAGGTTACGACACCTTGAAAAAGAAAAACATAAAGGCGCCAAACGAGTTAGTAAACTACTGAGCCGTCCCGATCGACTAATTGGCTTGATATTAATAGGAAATAACTTAGTTAATATAGCAGCCTCTTCTATCGCAACCATTATCGCGATACGACTGTCAGTAGATTTAGGAGTATCTAAAGATTTAGCGCTACTTATTGCGACCATAGTATTAACCTTAGTGGTTCTTATTTTTGCCGAAGTAACACCAAAAACATTAGCAGCCTTATACCCTGAAAAAATAGCCTTCCCTAGTTCAATTATATTATCGTTATTACTTAAAATATTGCTTCCCTTTGTTATGGCCGTCAATTGGATTACCAATGGCATTTTGATGCTGATAGGTATCAGCTCTGAACAAAGAGAGCAACATAGCTTAAGCTCTGAAGAATTGCGCACGGTTGTGAATGAATCTGGTGCGTTATTACATGAGCAAGATCAAAGCATGCTAATGAGTATTCTAGATTTAGAAAAAGTCAGTGTTGAAGATATTATGATCCCTCGAAGTGAGTTAGTAGGTATTGATATCAATGATGATTGGAAAAGAATCCAGAAACAATTAACTCAAGCAAACCATACACGCGTATTACTGTATCGAGACAATATTGATGATGTTGTTGGCTATATGCATGCCCGTGATGCTTTAAAACTACTTTCAAAGAGCCAATTTACCAAAGCGACACTATTACGCGCGGTTCGTGAATTGTATTTCATTCCTGAAGGTACACCGCTAAATATTCAATTATTAAAGTTTCAACATGCAAAAGAGCGTCTAGGTTTAGTGGTAGATGAATACGGTGATATACAGGGTTTAGTGACGTTAGAAGATATTTTAGAAGAAATTGTGGGTGACTTTACTACCACCATGACACCAACAGCGAGTGATGAAGTAACTTTACAGCCCGATGGTAGTTATTTAGTTGATGGTAGTGCCACGATTAGGGACATTAATAAAGAAATGTCTTGGCACTTACCAACAGATGGCCCTAAAACACTAAATGGATTAATTATTGAGTATTTAGAAGATATTCCGCAGAACAAATTAAGTGTTCGTATTGCCGGTTACCCCGTTGAGATAGTCGATGTGACGGGCAACATGATTAAAACGGTACGAATTATGCCAGAATATTTTATCAATGAAGAAACTGAAGAGGAATGATCAGCTTACATAATAAGCAACAAAGTTAATAACAAAGTTATCCACAGGCTGATTTATAAAATAAGCTTTCCACAATTTCTGTGGATAACAAGGTCAACCCCCATCAGTTACAGCTTTTAACTATTTCAACAGTTTTTTAACAAAAAAGTCATCTTTTTTCAGCGAAAAAAAGATGACTTTAGCTACCCTTTTATTTACTTGCCTTACGGGCTAATAATAATAATTTCATAATAAAATTAACAAAGTGGCAAGATTTATGCCTCAAGGTTATTCACTGTTTAGTAATCAAACAAACACTTTGTTATTCGAAAAACAATCGCCATAACCAACCGTGATCTAAATCTGATTCACAACTTTTTAACTGCGAAGAATATCGTTTAGCTCGATTATCCACTTTTCTAGCTACTTTAACGAGCCATGCCTTTTTCTTATAGGTTTTACGCTTATAACCACCCCAACCCTCGTGGTAATTTAAGTACTGGCTATAAGCATCCCATTTAGAAACACCATTAATTTTTTGAGTTTTATAAATAAACCAACCCATAAAATCGATTGCATCATCAAAGTCATCTCTATCAGCACCTGAATTACCTGTTTCTCGCACATAGTCATCCCAGGTCATGGTTTTAGCTTGCGAATAACCGTAAGCACTACTTACCCTACCCCAAGGAATAAAACCTAATAGGTAATCTCTCGGTGGTAAAGCGTCATGCCTAAATGAGCTTTCTTGATACATCATACTCATAGGAACATGAATAGGTACTCCCCAGCGCTCTCTTGCATCTTTAGCAGCAAAATACCAATCTCTATGTTCACGGAAGATCTCACAAATATTTTCAGGATTTTTCGGTGGCGGGGTGGCACAACTTGCCAAAACTAAAACAGAGAATGTTGTAACTAGCAAAGGTTTAACAGAAAACATAAAAATACATTATCGAAAAGAGTATGAATAATAATAATGCCAGAGTTTTCAATTAATTTGCAGTAATTATATGAAAGTAATGTGAAGAAATTCATTAAATTACTTTTTTATAAATTATTTAAGATTAATTTGAACTTATTCTTAAAAGAGCACTCTTACTTAACAGTAATGTTATTCCCTTAGTGTTTCATGTTTTTATACCCTTATTTATATGAGGGTATTTTTTTGCCTAAAATTCAACTAACTGAATATGTAAGGAATATATTCCCTCTCTCTATTAGTGACGTTTAATGTTTTATACACTTATTTATATGAGGGTATTTTTTTGCTTAAAATTCAATATTCGAAATGGTGAAGGGAAGTTTATTAGCTCTTTTTCAGTGAAACTTCATACTTTGAAAAATAATTGATCCAGCGCTTGAAGGTATTTGATAAGTATATGAAATTAATTTTGAACTAATATAGGAATGTGCACTCATACTTTATGAATACTTTCCCTTAGTGTTTCATGTTTTTTGCGCTTATTTTTATAAGCGCATTTTTTTTGCCAAAATTTTGTTGAGCTATAACAAGTAACAAAACTAAATCGATATAAATCAAGCAAGTATAAAAACACAAAAAAGATGGTTGTTTTTTGAACTATTCACGATTTTTTAAGTCTTAATTATTGAAAGCAACACTCCCTGGACTGCTTTCGTATTGTTTTATTTTATAGAGTTATCTGGAGTTTTGTAGACGAGTCGAGTGACTCTATCCATAGCGCGTTGCCCTAACGCGCTTTTTTTTGTCTTAATTTTATCGATAGCTATTGTTGAAAATAGTCTGCCAAAAAATCATCAAAACTTAATTGGTCACTTTCTTCTATCTCAGCCTGAGCTTGATGAGATCTCTGTGTTTCTTCATTAAAGTATTGCTCTGAATAGAATTGATAATCACGTGCTAGCGCTTCCTCTCTATATTGAGCTGCCATATTTAATGAATATTGAGAGAGACTTTCATCTTTATCAAGAATAACAGATAAAATCTCAGCTGACGGAGTTAACTTAGCATCATTAATTTTTGCCCTTTCTCGAGCAATTGATTTAGTATAATTATCACTACCGTAAGCTTTATCTAATAACTTAGCTACTTGCTCCATATTATCAAAAAGCTCATTTCCCCATTGCTTAACCGACTTGAGAGTTACCTCGCCTTGGCAATTCGCATCAGACAATAGTAATTCAGGATCTCGACCACGCATAACAACATCATTCATATTATTTTCATGATGCTTTTGTGAGTCACAGTCTAATTCATTATTATCAATAAACGAGCAATAAGTAAGAAAGATATCTAAAAAGTGGATCTGTTCAAGATTAATGCCCGTATCAGCAAAAGGGTTAACATCTAATGCACGTACTTCAATATATTCTACGCCACGTTCTCGTAAAGCCTGTGAAGGTTTCTCGCCTGACTTTATTACTTGTTTAGGTCGAATAGGTGCGTACAATTCATTTTCAATTTGTAATACATTGGTATTTAATTGTTGATACTCGCCATTCACTTTAACGCCTATATCAGCGAACTTATCAGATTTTAATGCGATAGCTTTTTGTACACCATCTACATAATCATTTAAGTTGTTATAACAGATTCTCAAACTTGATTGTTCACTGCTTGTATAACCTAAATCACTCATACGTAATGACGTTGCATACTCTAGGTACAGTGCACCTTTAGGTGATTCTTTGAAAGGTAACTTGTGATCTTTTCCTTGTAAAAAAGAACTACATAATGCTGGGGAGCTGCCGTACAGATACGGAATTAACCAACAGTAACGTTTATAATTACGTAAAATCGAGAAGTAACGCTCGGATATAAAATCGGTTAAAGGCTCTTTATTATTGTGTAGTTCTTGCTGAACTTGCCAAAAATCCGTCGAAAAAGAGAAGTTAAAGTGGATACCAGCTATTACCTGCATCATCGAACCATAACGGTTCTTTAAGCCTTGGCGGTAGACTGTTTTCATTTTACCGATATTAGAGTGACCATATTGTGCCAATGGAACCTGCTCTTCTTCCTCGATAAAACATGGCATACTCATCGGCCACAGCAGCTCACCGTCGATATTAGCAAAAGTATACTTTTGTATATCCTGTAATTGTGCAATGGCTTGCTCTGGAGAGTGACTTACAGGGGTAATAAACTCAAGTAGAGTCTCTGAGTAATCAGTGGTGATTTGATTATGAGTTAATGCCGAGCCAAGTTGATGGTAATGTCCTTGCTCAGACAAACTCCCTTCAGGTAGAACACGTAAAGTTTCTCGTTCAATCCCTCGTCCAATACCTGCGATAGCAGCTAAGTTACTTTCTTGATTAAATGCCGTGATGTAATCGTTAAATGATAATGTCAAAATTATTCCTGCGCATAGGAGAATATAAGGTAAAGACCCTTATCTATAATTTTATAAATGAGGGGCTTTTATTGCTTTTCAATAGTTAATGCAATTAAATTTATTTTGCTAGCTGCAATTCAATTATCTCTAAATTCAGTTTTTCTAATTGCGGCTTAACTATTTGACCGTCTCCAACAACAATCCATTGCATCGGTTTGCTTAATTCTTTTTTAGCAATCTCATTCAATTTGGCTAACGAAATATTTTGAATAATATCACTTTGTTGTTCGCCATAATTTTCAGGTAAACCAAACTGTAATAACTGCCTTAAAAAACCACTTTTTTGACTTGGGGTTTCATAGCTTAATGCTTCATTTTGAGAAATGGCTTGGCGCATAAAGTGTACTTCTGCATCTGTCATTCCATCTTCTTTATAATGATTTAGCTCATTTTCAATTTCAACCATAGCATCAAAGGTATGCTCTTTTTTAACACTTGCTCCAGCAGTAAATCGCCCTAACGTTTTACCGGCAGAAAAATAACTTGAAGCACCGTAGGTATAACCTTTATCTTCACGTAAATTTAAATTAATACGACTATTAAAAGCACTACCTAATGGGTAATTCATTAGCGTTGCCTTGAAGTGCTCACCTGTTGCATCATAAGTCATGGCACGGCGAACGTATTTGATCACTGATTGGCTAGCATTAGGTAAATCAACAAAGTAAATTTTATCTGGTGTTACATCAGGAAAAGTTTGATATTGAGGAATAGAATACTCACCACCTTGCCATGATTTTAAGTAACTCAGTTTAGGCATAATTTCTTTTTTACTAATATCTCCGACTATCACTAAAGAGGCGTGTTTAGGAGAGAAATACTGCTTATAAAACCCTTTAATATCATCAAGAGTGATTGCCTTGACCGTGGCGATTGTGCCGCTATTTGGTAAGCCAACTCGATTATTTTCACCATAAGTAACTTGACTTAAAGCTCTACTTGATAGAGTTTGCGCATCTTTACTACCTTGTTCTAAGCTTTGAATTAATTGATTTTTAACACGATTAAAATCAGCTTCTTCAAAGGCTGGGTTAAGCATCATGTCTAACATTAATAACAAAGTTGCATCAAGGTTTTTGACTAAAGAACTCACTTGAATATAAGTGTTTCGTCCAGAGGCTCCAATAGAGATATCACTACCAAGCTTAGCCAACTCATTTGAGAGCTCTTCTTTTATATAATTTGTCGTGCCTTCATTCATTAAACTGGCCGTTAATGAAGCAAGACCAGCTTTCTCAATGGGATCTAATAAAGTACCACCTTCTATGCTCAACAATAAACTTACCGTAGGTGTTTCACTATTTTCAGTGGCAATTATTTCTAAACCATTTTTAAAGCTGTCACGCCACAATTTAGGTACTTCTATTTGTGGATTTTCGCCGGCTTTGGGCATTACTGAACGATCAAAGCTGCTGGTATTTTTCATTATCGGTGTATCAAGCACAGCTAATTCAGGTGGGTTACTCACATCAGATAAAACAAAATTGTCTTCTTTGGCAATGACTTGTTGTTGACCTTGTGGGTAAATTGACAATATTGCCGCACCTTTACCTTTGATATATTCTTTATAGACGCGCATAACATCGGCTTTAGTGACATTGTTATAGCGAGCAACTTGCGCTTGTGTATAATCTGCATCACCTAAAATGGTTTGAAAATGAGCCAAAGTAGAAACTTTACCTGACACACTTTGTAAGCCATAAATGGTCCCCGTTTCAATATTCACTTTCGTTTTAAGTAAATCGTCATCGTTAACACCACGTTGCTCAAACTCAACTAAAGTATCGTTAATAACTTGTTCTATTTTCGCTAATTCCATCCCTTGTTGTGGGTTTGGCAAAGCATAAAAGCTCATTTGACAACTCAACTCTTTACAAGGGTGGCTCGCCCCCGCTTGTACAGCAACACCAGACTTAACTAAATTTTTATATAAAAGTGATGTTGGGCCATTTCCTATAATATTTGAAAACACATCCAATGCGGCTTCGTCTTCGTGCATGCCATAAACAGTTGGAAAGCTAATATAAAGTAATGGTAAAGAAACATTATCACTAAAAGAGTAGTAACGATTTTCTGCTAATGTCGTTAATTGCTTATCGATATTTTCAACATCCGGCCCAGATTTTAATTCACCAAAATACTTGTTAACCCAAGCTAAAGTCTGCGCTTCATCAATATCGCCACCAATGGTTAATACCGCATTATTAGGACCATACCAACGACTAAAAAACTCTTTTAAGTCGGTTACTGTGCCTCGGTCTAAGTCAGACATATAACCAATGACAGGCCAAGAATACGGATGCTCTCTGGGATACATCATCTGATTGATGGTTTCAGTTAAACGGCCATAAGGTCGATTATCTACATTCTGACCTCGTTCATTTTTTACCGTGGCTCGTTGTATTTCAAACTTTTCTTCAGTAATAGTTTCTAATAAGAACCCCATTCGATCTGATTCAAGCCAAAGCATTTTCTCTAATTGGTTTTTGGGGACGGTTTCATAGTAATTAGTTCTATCGGTATTGGTTGTACCGTTTAAGTTACCACCACTTTGCGTAACTATTTTAAAGTGCTGCTCATCAGCAACATTTTTTGAACCTTGAAACATCATATGCTCGAAAAAATGAGCAAAACCTGACTTTCCTAATTGTTCTCGAGCAGAGCCAACATGATAAGTTACATCAACATGAACAAGAGGATCAGAATTATCTTGGTGTAGAATTACCGTTAAGCCGTTGTCTAATTTATATTTCTTAAATGGGATAGCTAAACGCTCTTCAGATAAGGTAACCGCTTTTACTAAGCTCACACCAGAAGGAAGTGGAGTAACTGGTGTCGATAAGGCACTCTTCTCATTACTTGTACAAGAAAACAATAACGATGTAGTTAGAAAAATTGCGCTAAGACTAAAAATTAAATGAGAGGATTTTTTCAAAATAACATCCTGTAATGAGGGTAAAAATAATGTGTTTGAATTATCATAGCATGTAAGAACTAGCTAAGTAGAACTAATAAATGTTTAAAATTATTACACAAACTCCTGACTTCGTGGTTGTGTCCAAAAGTGCTAATGTTAATTTTCATGATGAGGGAGAGCATGGTTGTGGCTTGTTTTCTCAAGTCAAAGGGCACCTTAAACAAATAAAAGCTGATACTGAGTTATATCCTGTTCATCGCTTAGATAAAATGACATCAGGATTAATAATTTTCGCTAAAACCTTGAGTGCTGCTCAGGAGTTTTCGACCCTCTTTGAAAGCCATTTAGTTGATAAGTATTATTTAGCTATTAGCGATCAAAAGCCCAGTAAAAAACAAGGACTGATCAAGGGAGATATGCAAAAAAGCCGCCGTGGTATGTATAAATTAGCCCGCAGCATGAAAAACCCAGCAATTACCCAGTTTTTTTCCTATGGTCTAGGAGAAGGAAAAAGGTTGTTTTTATTAAAACCTCACTCAGGTAAAACCCATCAATTAAGAGTTGCACTCAACAGTGTAGGTGCGCCAATACTTGGTGATAGTTTGTATTGTTCCGCTACCTCAAAGTCATCAGGCATAGCTGTTGATAGAGGTTATTTACACGCTTATGCATTACGATTTACTTTTTCAGGGCAGCTATATGAATTTACATTACCTGCCGATGAAGGGGAGCTTTATTTAGCTGAGAGTACTCAAGAAAAATTAAAAGAAATGGGCCAACCTTGGTTATTAAATTGGCCCACACTATGAATTATTGAGTGATAAAAAATTTATAGTGAATGCCAAAAAACAATGGCGATAGCACTTGGACAAATAAATTTAGTGTACCAAGGCCACACTTTCCAAAACAAGCTGTGCTCTACGCTGTCATGTCCCTGCTTTAATTCAGTTAAAATCTCATTTCGATGCCATATCCAACCAACAAACACACAACACAACATAGCTATAAGTGGTTGCCCGTAAACGGTAGATATTGAAATAACTAAACCAAATAGCACATCAAAATTTAACACAATGATGGTGCTTATTACGAAAATTCCCAAGCCGATTAAAGTAGTAGCTTTTTTACGCTCCACTTTATGACGCTCAACCACAAATGAAACTGGCCCTTCTAGCATTGAAATTGACGAAGTAAGTGCCGCGATAGACATTAAAACAAAGAAGCCAAATGCCACAAATAAACCAATCGCTCCCATACCTGAAAATAAGCTAGGCAAAACGTCAAAGACTAAATTAGGCCCTGAAATTAAGCTGCCATCATCAGCAAAGATCACGACGCCTTGAGACTGCGCTACGTACATAGATGGGATAATTAATAAGCCGGCTAAAAATGCTATAGATACATCAATTAAGGTTACCTGAGCACCAAGGGAAACTAAGTTCTCACTTTTCGAAATATAAGAGCCATAAATCACCATAACACTGGTACCCAGTGATAAAGAGAAAAAGGCCTGACCTAATGCACTAATCAGTAAATCAGGCTCAAATACACGAGAAATATCTGGGTTCAAATAAGCCGCAAAGCCTTCACGAGAGCCATCAAGAGTAAAAACATAAATGATCATTAAAATAAGTAAACCTATTAGCATAGGCATTAAACGCTTTGACCACTTCTCTATACCTTGCTCTACTCCGCGGCGAATAATAGCAATAGTTAGTATCATAAATAAGGCATTGAAAACAATATCACGAGCAATCGTTTGTGAGGTTAACCAAGTTGATGCTTCTGTAAAGCCTAACAAACTTGTCACCGGCTCTATAGCATATGACATCATCCAACCTGCCAGTATCCCATAAAAACTCAGAATAAGTGCAGCACAGATAATACCGCCAAAGCCGACAATAAATGCAAATCGCTTTTGGCCATTATTACGTGACATTTTTTCCATTGAGCTAACAGCATTTGCTTGCCCAAAGCGGCCAATTAATAGCTCAGCCATAAATGCAGGGTAAGCTAAGCAAAATGCCAAGACTAGATAAACCAATACAAAAGCTGCACCACCATTACTGGCCGTTTGTGTTGGAAAGCCCCAAATATTTCCTAAACCAACTGCCGATCCAGCTGCCGCTAGAATAAACCCCATACGCGAGCTAAAGCCGCCTCTTGCTGCACCCATTGATAATTCTCTTTGTTATTATTTATTGTTAATTACGACTCTCAATCTAACTTTGAGTCTGCTGTAATTGCTATCGTAAGTTTGAAGAATTCAATTTACTTAAAACTAAGCGATATTAATAGGGTTTAAGGATAAAAAATTAAAAATGCCAAGTAAGTTTTTGTAAACTTACTTGGCATTTATTGTCAGTATTTTCATTATCAAAATTAATTGATGCAATTCATTTTCACGGTAAAAACTTCACTATATAAGATAAACCTTTATTCTTTATGAAGTTAAGACTTTAGAAGATTGAACGAAATGACGAGCCTCTTCTTCGTGAAGAACGTCGATTTCTCATTCGGCTATGAAGCTCTCTACGCTTGGAGCCTAACCATTCTTCACGTGTAATGTTGCTGTCTCCTGAACGCTCTTCTTCACGTTCTCGGTATTTACAAAACTCTTCAAAGGCATCGATATCATCTTTAAATTCACCAGCGACTAATTCAATCATAATGGCATCATCTAAAAAGCCTAGTACTGGAATATGATCAGGCACTAAGTCTTCTGATTCACTAAAATAAGCCAGTGCACTGATTATTTCTGTACGCTCCTCATCTGGAACTTGCCATTCACTATCTTCAATAATAGCCACCATTGTTTCTAGCTTTTGCAATCGCTCACTAACAAACTCGGGGACAGTGCCTTTAACATCGCCACTCAACTTCTTGGCATGGCTTAAAATATCACTTTCATTAAGGTTTTTAACATTCCCCTGCGCCTGTTTCATTACATCACGAAAGTGCTCTAAATCGGCATCGCTTAGGGTAAACTTAACTTCAATTGACATGCTTTAACTCCATTTCTTATAATTAATATCAATTTACTATAGATTAAATTTTCATTTATTTATACTAGCTTTTCTTAGAAATAATTAAATAAAAAAAAGCACCTAAAGGTGCTTTTTATCTTCATAAAGAAATTTTAATAACTATTCTACTTCTGGTCGCATATGCGGGAATAAAATTACATCTTTAATGGTAGGTGAGTCAGTAAACAACATCACTAAGCGATCAATTCCAATACCTTCGCCCGCTGTTGGTGGTAAACCGTATTCTAAGGCATTGATATAATCAGCATCATAATGCATAGCTTCATCATCGCCAGCATCTTTTTCTGATACTTGTTTTTGGAAACGCTCAGCTTGGTCTTCTGCATCATTCAACTCAGAGAAGCCATTAGCTAATTCACGGCCACCTACAAAGAACTCAAAACGGTCGGTGATAAATGGATTTTCATCATTACGACGTGCCAGTGGTGATACTTCCCATGGGTATTCAGTGATAAACGTTGGTTGATCTAATAAATGCTCTGCCACTTCTTCGAAGATTTCACAGATGTATTTACCTGGACCCCAAACTTTAGATGCATCACTTTCTTTAACACCAACGGCTTTCGCCATGGCTTTAATCGCATCAAAGTTGTTTTCTGGATCACGCAATGCTGCTTCATCAAAACTTTCAGCGCCACGATGGTCTTTACCATATTCTAAAATAGCATCAACCATAGATAAACGCGCAAATGGCTTACCAAGGTCATAAAACTTCTCTTCAATCACTTCGCCATCTGCGTTTTTAACGGTATTACGAATAGTTGTTGTACCTAATACGTCTTGTGCAATCGTACGTAACATTTCTTCCGTGGTGTTCATTAAATCATGGTAATCAGCGTACGCTTGGTAGAATTCAATCATGGTGAACTCGGGGTTATGACGTGTTGAAATACCTTCGTTACGGAAACTTCTATTGATTTCAAATACACGATCAAAACCACCAACCACTAAGCGCTTTAAGTTAAGTTCAGGCGCTATACGTAAGTACATATCAAGATCAAAGGTATTATGATGCGTCATAAAAGGTTTAGCCGTTGCGCCACCTGGTATGATTTGCAGCATAGGTGTTTCCACTTCCATAAAATCACGTTGCGTTAAGAAATTACGGATACCAGCAACAATTTTTGAGCGGATTTTAAAAGTATTACGGGTATCTTCATTGATAATTAAATCAACATAACGTTGACGGTACTTCATTTCTTGATCAGATAAACCGTGGAATTTTTCTGGCAGCGGACGCAATGACTTAGTAAGCAATGAGTATTCATCCATGTTTACATAAAGATCACCTTTACCTGATTTATGTAAAATACCTTTTATGCCAACGATATCACCAATATCTAGCGAGCCCCATTTAGCACGAATTTCTTTTTGTACTGTTTTTTCAGCATAGCCTTGAATACGACCAGATGAATCTTGAATCACTAAAAATGGCCCACGTTTAGCCATTACTCGACCTGCGATAGCATACGTTACTTGTAGCTCTTCAAGCTCTTCTTTGGTTTTTTCACCATGTTCCGCTTGAATATCAGCGGCTAAATGTTCACGGTTAAAATCGTTTGGAAAACCATTAGCAGTACTGTTAGAGCGAATTTTTTCAAGTTTTACACGTCGCTCAGCAATCAGCTTATTTTCATCTTGTGCTGATGATTGGTTGTTTTGGCTATTCTTTGTATTGTCAGTCATTTTACATTCTCTACTAATATTGTAGGTCACCCTTGGGGTGATTTCGTCGGTTTAAAAACCGGTCTACACTTTAAAATTACAAACCAGACTTTAAACTGGCTTCAATAAACCTATCTAAATCACCGTCTAATACGGCTTGAGTATTTCGGTTTTCAACACCCGTTCTTAAATCTTTTATCCGACTATCATCAAGTACATATGAGCGAATTTGACTACCCCAACCTATATCTGACTTGCCATCTTCTAAATTTTGTTTGTCTTTATTTTGCTTTTGTATTTCTAATTCAAATAATTTGGCCTTGAGCATTTTCATCGCACTAGCACGGTTTTTATGCTGAGATCTATCACTTTGACACTGTACTACTACACCTGTTGGTTCATGAGTAATACGAATAGCCGAATCTGTTTTATTTACATGTTGACCACCAGCACCAGAGGCTCTGAAGGTATCAGTGCGTAAATCAGCCGGATTAATATCTATTTCGATATTGTCATCAATTTCAGGGTAAATAAACGCTGATGCAAATGAAGTATGACGACGCCCTGATGAGTCAAAAGGTGACTTTCTCACCAAACGATGCACGCCTGTCTCAGTACGTAACCAACCATAAGCATATTCGCCCGTGTATTTAATCGTACAGCCTTTAATACCAGCAACATCACCACCAGTGGTTTCTACCACTTCAGTTTTAAAGCCGTGTGCTTCACCCCAACGTAAATACATACGCATTAGCATTTCGGCCCAATCTTGAGCTTCTGTGCCACCCGATCCTGATTGAATATCTAAGTAGCAATTATTGGCGTCTTGCTCACCTGAAAACATACGTCTAAATTCAAGCTTTACTAATAAGGTATCCAGCGCATCAGCTTCTGTTTGCGCCTCATCAAAGGTGTCTTGATCTTCTTCTTCAACGGCTAGCTCAACTAAACCTTCAATATCTTCACAACCAGTTTCTAGCTCAACAATAGTATTAACTACCGCTTCTAAATCGCTCCGCTCTTTGCCTAATGCTTGCGCCCGCTCAGGCTCATTCCACACATCCGGCAACTCTAATTCACGACTAACTTCGACTAAACGTTCTGCTTTAACGTCGTAGTCAAAGGTACCCCCGAAGTAGCTCTGCACGTTCACGAATTTCTTTTAATTTATTTAAGATTGGGTTAGTTTCAAACATGCTATTTAAACGAGTTCTCTCGTTAGTGATAATTAAAAAAATAGTCGCGCATTGTAGCTTAATTGGGCGGGCAAATAAACGACTTTTTAGGAGAGTTCTCTGCAGTTTATCATAACGTTAACTAAGCGCTGTAATGTGCTTCACCATCAGTTGCACATTACGTTTACCACGAAATTCATTAATGTCTAAATGATAAGCTAAATGTACTTTTTCAGCTTTCGAATTAGGCCAAGCTTTAATATCAACATTAAACGCGATACCGTCAAACACTTGCCCTGATTTTTGTACAACCATTTTTAAATGCTTTTCACCAACAATACGCTGCTGCACTAGCGTAAATTCATCATCAAATAAAGGCTCAGGAAAGTTCTGCCCCCATGGTCCAGCATTTCTTAATTGATCAGCAAATACTAACGTCATGTCTTGAAGTGGTAGATCACCATCACTAAGCAGTACTGACTGGAGAAGTTCTTTGGTAAGCCATTTTTGTGCGACATTATCAAATATTTTCTGGAATTGACTAAAGTCTTTGACTCGAATTGATAGCCCTGCCGCCATGGCATGACCGCCAAACTTTATGATTAATTCTGGGTGCTGACTTGAAATATGTTCAAGTAAATCACGAATGTGTAATCCTGGTATAGAGCGTGCTGAGCCTTTAATTTCACTATATTCATGCTCATCATCGCTGCCATTTGCAAACACAATACATGGTCGATGAAATTTTTCTTTTAAGCGACCAGCCACTATGCCAATAACACCTTGGTGCCAATCTTTTTGATACAGGGCAATAGCACTGGGTAAGGTTGTGTTATCAAAATTTAAAGACTTAAATATTGTTTCCGCTTCAGCTTGCATGCCCTGCTCTATTTCACGCCGAGCTTTATTTAAATCATCTAAATCTCTCGCCATCACGCGGGCGCTTGCTAAATCAGGTGCAAGCAAACAATTAATCCCATAGGCCATATCATCTAAACGACCTGCGGCATTTATTCTTGGCCCTAGCGCAAAACCAAAATCACTCGCGACCAGTTGACTTTGATCTCGATTAGCAATATCAATGAGGGCTTGAATACCAGGGCGAGTTTGTCCAGCGCGAATCCGCTTTAATCCTTGAGCAACCAAAATACGATTATTAGCATCTAAAGACACTACATCGGCAACGGTCCCTAACGCCACCAAATCTAGCAATTGGGCTATATTAGGCTCAGCTAAAGCATGTTTAGTAAAATAGCCTTGTTCGCGACCATATTTTCTTAAGGCAAGCATCACATAAAAAGCGACCCCGACACCCGCTAAGGCTTTACTTTGAAATGAGCAGCCTTCTTGATTAGGGTTAACAATAGCATCTGCATTTGGGGTTATTTTTCCGGGCAAGTGATGATCTGTTATAACCACCTGTAAGCCAAGCTCTTTGGCACGATTGACACCAGCAATACAACTAATGCCATTATCAACGGTCACCAAGATTTTAGCCCCTTGATTCGCAGCTATATCAACTATCTCAGGGGTTAAACCATAACCGTACTCAAATCGGTTTGGCACCAAAAAACTATGGTTTTGACTACCAAACATACTAAGTGCTGACATCATCAAAGCCGTACTTGTTGCACCGTCAGCATCAAAGTCACCAATAATGACAATAGCCTTATTATTCTCAATAGCCAGCAATAATATTTCACATGCTTGACTCAGGCCCTTCAACTGAGCACTGTCTTCACTTAAGCCAAGTAAATTGACTACCTGATGGTCAAGCTCTTTTGGACTACCAACACCGCGACTAGCATAGATTTGCTTAATGATTTTAGGCAATTCATCAGGTAAATGACTATCACTAACTGTGGGTCTTCGAGAAATGGTTATACTCATAACTATTGGCTATTCGTACTTATAAGCTCATTAATAATTGCTTTAATTTCTTTGGTGGTTGATAACCAGGCACCATCATACCGTTTGATAGCATAATTGCCGGAGTACCATTTACGCCAACTTGACGACCAAAATCAAACTGACCTTCAATTGGAATATCACACACTCGATAAGCAACTGCTTGACTGTTTTTAGCCGATGTCATCGCCGCTTTTGGATCGTCCGCACACCATACTGAGCGTAAGTCTTTATAACCTTGGCTTAAATTACCTGCTCTGTCTTTAATACCTGAGCGCGGGTAAGCTAAATAGCGAAAAGTAATACCCAAGTCATTGTATTCAGTCATTTGCTTGTGCATTTTACGACAATAACCACAGGTGATATCGGTGAAGACAGTCACGACATGCTCTTCTTCTTTCGCTTTAAATACGATCATATCGTCTTTAAACTTGTCCATGCCTTCAATGCGCATTTTTGCCAAACTTGCTTCGGCTAGATCAGTCACTTCGGCAGCAATACTGTACACTTTACCTTGGATAAAATAGTCGCCATTGTAGCTAGAATAAAATAAACCTTGATTGGTAATTAGTAAGGCAATACCCGGTACAGGGGTTGTTTCAACCCTTTCTACGTCTAAACCTAATTTAGTTTTAATTTTTGTTTTTAAAAGTTCAGCATTTAATTGCGCAGGATCTTGCTTTGCAGGTATTGCAATACTACTTGGTACTGACGCACCATCAGCCACCGCCGATTCATTAAACGAAAAAAACACACCTGCCGAAATTACAGCTAAGCCACCAGCAACTAATGCTTTATTTAACATATTTATTTCCTAAATTAATTTCTTAATAGTCTTTCATCAGCGAAGTAGACCGCTTTATTGCCAATGAAATTACAGTCGTTATCATAACTTTGCAACAATAAATTGAATTGTACTAAATGCTTTTGTTAAAATCGCCCCAATCTCAGCTATTATTGTATTAATTAGGTAAACTTCATGAAAATCGGCTTATTTTACGGTTCAACAACGTGTTACACAGAAATAGCTGCGGAAAAAATCCAAGAAACCATTGGCGATGATTTAATAGAGCTACATAATATCAAAGATGAGCCGCTCGCTAACTGCCTTGATTATGATTTCATCATTTTTGGTATTTCTACGTGGGATTATGGCGAATTACAAGAAGACTGGGAATCATGTTGGCAAGATATTTCCAATCTTGACCTTAGTGGTAAAACCGTTGCCTTATATGGTATGGGAGATCAAATCGGTTATACTGATTGGTTTCAAGATGCTCTAGGAATGTTGCATGATCAGGTTATTTTGCAAGAAGCTAATTTGATCGGGTATTGGCCAAATAGTGGTTACGATTTTGCGGCCTCAAAAGCACTTAGTGACGATAAAAAAACCTTTGTTGGTTTATCGCTTGATGAAGACAACCAATATGATTTAAGCGAACAACGAATAGAACAATGGTGCGAGCAAATTCTAATAGAGTATGCCCAGTAAAAGCTTTCAACATAAAACTACAAGTTAGTAAGAAAAAGCTCTATAATTGCGCCATTATTGATATTCCCCAACTTTAGTGAACTCCTGTATGTTTGAGCAATTTGATCTCGACTCTGAATTACTAGCCTCCGTTAAAGAATTAGGCTACAAAAAACCAACTTCTATTCAAGACTTGGTCATTCCTCAAGCTATGTCTGGCAAAGACATACTGGCTTCTGCGCCAACAGGAACAGGTAAAACTGCCGCGTTCTTATTGCCTATAGCCCAACATTTGCTTGATTATCCTCGTACTCAACCTGGTTTCCCTCGCGTATTGATTTTAACGCCGACGCGTGAATTAGCGATTCAAATTGGCGATGACAGTGAAAAACTTTCAAAGTTAACCAAAATAAAAACAGGCGTGATCACCGGTGGTGTAAATTACGGTAGTCATAATGATATTCTTAACAGCACCACCGATATACTGGTTGCCACACCAGGACGCTTATTAGAATATATTGAAAACGAGCAATTCGATGCTCGTGAAATTGAAATATTGGTGCTTGATGAAGCCGATCGTATGTTAGATATGGGCTTTCGTGAAACCATAAACCGCATAGTAGGTGAAGCTCGCTGGCGTAAACAAACCATGCTATTTTCAGCAACCCTGGAAGGCGCGGGTGTTATTCGTTTTGCCAAAGACGTTTTGACCGAACCAGCCTTTTTAGAGTCGAACCCTTCTCGCAAAGAAAAAGCTAAAATTCATCAATGGTTACACTTAGCAGATAGCGCACCCCACAAGCTAAATTTACTGGTAAACATTCTTAAACAAGAAGGTGTTGAACGTACCGTGGTATTCGCCAACAAACGCGAAACAGTTCAATACTTATCAGGTAAGTTATATGCAGAAGAACTGCCTTGCGTTTGGCTTGAAGGCAAGATGCCTCAAGACAAGAGAAATAAAGCCATTGAGCGTTTCAAAAGTGGCGAAATAAAAGTACTGGTTGCTACCGATGTTGCCGCACGAGGTTTAGATATTGATGATATTAGCCATGTAATTAACTTTGATATGCCAAGAAAAGTAGATATTCATGTTCACCGTATTGGTCGTACGGGGCGTGCCGGCTCTAAGGGTACAGCCATATCTTTAGTTGAAGCCCATGACATGGCCGTTATTGGAAAAATTGAGCGTTATCAAAATGAACGATTACAACGCCGAGTAATTGATGAACTTCGTCCAAAAAACAAAGAATCACGTGTTGCCAACAAAAAAGCAAAAGTGAAATTAACCACATCTCAGAAAAAAGCAAAAGCCAAAAAACAAGCCAAGAAAAAAGCAAAAAAAATCAAGTCAAAATAGACCTGCCTTCCTTTTCCAAATGGCCTGTTGTGAATAACAACAGGTCATTTTTTTACAAATCACAAACCTCTACTACACTATAGATTGAGCCTTCTCTTCTTAAGTAGGGATACTGAGTGTCACACCTATTCTTTATAGGCACATTGTCTGTGCTAAATTATCTTAATATCAATATATTGATAGCTTTATTATTGCTCAGCCAAATGAGTAAATTAATATTAGCAGTCACTGATAAATATTCGGCTAACGATACAGTCATACACGATTCCCAAAAAGCAGAACAAACAATCAAATCGATTAAAAAAATTGCTGAAGCAGCATTAACACATGTTGTTATTATGATTAGGAAGCTCATTTATTTAAATAATGTGGTACCAAGTCAATAGCCCAACGAGTAATGGAATACTAATATGATGTATGAGCAAAAAAATACAGTTGAAAAAACATCTTTACAGCACCTGTTGATTCGTTGGTTTTTATTATTAACCTTAATACCATTAATCCTTATTTCCTCGTTAAACTATTTGCAAAGTAGAGATAGCTTAATTAAACGAGCCACGGATGAATTAGGCCTTTCTGCTCAAGAAAGTAAAAACTTCATCGATAACTGGTTTCACTATCGCATGATGGATATTTCTAACCTTGCTAAAAGTCACGAAATAGCTAAAAACTTAGAAGGATTAAACCAAGATTTCCAAAAATCTCAACACAAGCTCGATGATTATGTAAAAAGCGCTTCTTGGAGGGGGAAAGTAGACTCGTTACAACAAAGTTTAGTTAATATGCAGCGAAGTTATGATTATATTCATGATATTTTTCTCATAGATAGCTCTACAAATATAGTATTCAATTTAACTAAAAATGAGGATTTAGGTACTAATTTACAAACAGGTAAATATAAATCTTCCAACTTTTCCACCGCAGTACTCTCTAGCTTAACAACAGGACAGACTGAGCTTTCAGCCATTGAACGTTATGCTCCATCTAATAATATGCTCACCGCATTTATAAGCGCGCCACTTACCAATGAGTTGGGTGAATTGGTTGGCGTTATTGCGCTACAAATTAAATTAGATACCATTTATAACTCAATGAAGGATAACACCAATGGCATAGGTAAACTTGTTCATTACCTAATTGACGAGAAAGGTATCTTACAAACACCAATAAATAATGATTGGCAAACGGTTTTAAACGAAAAGATACAGCTACCCGCATACAAGATATGGCAACAACAAATTTATAATGTTCAAAAGGCCACTCAAACACATAAAGAATATCTTAATGTAGATAACAATAATGTTATTGGTGTTTTTCAGACAATCAATGTCGCCAACATTAACTGGGTTCTGGTTACGGAAATTCCTTTAAATAATGTATTAGCTGACGCAAATTGGCTTGCTGTCAGTACATTTTTACTCGTATTATCCTCAGCTCTTATCATCATCATAGTGAGCATCTACTTAAGTAAAAGCATCACTAAACCGCTGGAAAAATTAGCAAACGCTAGTTTACGTGTGGCCTCAGGAGAAACAGACCTTCAAGTTAAACAAAGATCTACTGACGAAATTGGCCAACTAACCGCTGCCTTTAACTATATGGTGGATAAACGTAATAAACATCATAATGAACTTGAGAAAAGTAACGAGCTTGCTCAACATAACGCTTATAAACTGTCATTAGTTGTCAATAATACCGGTGTTGGCTTCTGGGATTGGGAACTATCCACAGGGGTGGTTGAGTGTAATCCTAGGTGGTATGAAATTACCGGTTATACTGCCCAAGAGCTTTTCCCTTTTACCGTAGAGAAGTTTGCCTCCTTATTACACCCTGAAGATTCACCTTCAGTACTAAAACTGTTAGAGCAACATTTGGCTGATGAAAGCATTCAATACGAGATTGAATTCAGGATTAAACATTATTTAGGTCATTGGTTGTGGCTACACGATAGTGGCAAGGTTGTGACTCACGATGAACAAAATAATCCCACCCGTGTTATTGGTACTATTTTAGATATAAGTGAGCGTAAAAAACAAAATTCTTTAGTAGAGTTAGATCATTTAGCAACGCAAACCAAACTAGCTATAAGCAAAATATTAACTCAACCCATCTCTTTACTAGAGAAAGTTAACTTAGCACTGGATGAATGCTTATCCTTAAAAATATTCCCTGATATTGATAAAACTGGCATGTATTTATTTGATAAAGCCAACTCATCTCTAGCTTTGTATACCTTGCAAGGTGACATAAAAGAAGGTGATGCATATGCTAAGTTAGCTCAGCAACTGTGTGATAAATCATTACAAAATAATGAAATGATTATCAACATTCATAATACCAACCACAACAATTTAGAAAACGTTAGCTCATTATCAACAACCTATGGTCATTATATCGTCCCTTTACTACATACTTCTAAAAATGGAGTGGTAGCTGTCGGTGTACTCTTTCTATTCACTAAAAAAACGCCAGATAAAAGTGAACAGGCAATGAGGTTACTAACTGACATTGGCGCTCTGTTCACCTCGGCAATTGAACAGGAGCAAACTAAGACTTTGTTAGAACAAGCGAAAGAGGTTGCAGAGCAAAACAGTCAATTAAAAAGTGAATTTCTAGCCAGTATGAGTCACGAAATCAGGACTCCAATGAATGGTGTCTTAGGCATGCTAGGTTTACTAATCGATACTGAGCTTAACCCAGAGCAATCTCATAAGGCAAAATTAGCCCAATCTAGCGCACAGTCTTTATTAGTACTAATTAACGATATTTTAGATTTCTCTAAAATTGAAGCGGGAAAAATGACATTAGAGTATTGTGATTTTGACTTGCGTGGCATGCTTGGCGATGTAGCTGAAGCTATGGCATTGAAAGCACAAAGCAAAGGTTTAGAAATAATTTTAGATATTGCAAGAGTAGAGCAATCAATGGTCAAAGGTGATCAAGGGCGGATACGGCAAATCCTAACAAACTTGATAGGAAATGCCATAAAATTCACTGAGTTTGGCGACATAATTATTAGAGTATCTGCAGTACCTGCTGGCCAAAGCAAGATATTATTACTTTGCTCTATTCAAGACAGTGGAATTGGCATACCAGAGAATAAAATTGCCAACCTCTTTGATAGTTTCTCACAAGTTGACGCCTCTACGACCCGAAAATATGGAGGGACGGGGTTAGGCTTAGCAATAAGTAAACAACTATGTCATTTAATGAACGGTGATATTAATGCAACCAGCGAGGAAGGTGTTGGCAGTACGTTTGAATTTAGTGTGGTTATCGAACCTAGCCATCAATCTCAACGAGTGATGCCCAGTGTTGATATAAGTAAGTTAGCTATCCTCATTGTAGATGACAATACGACTAATCTTGAAGTATTACAGGGACAATTGGGTGTATGGGGAGCTGATGTGACTGAAGCGAGCAATGGTTTACAAGCGTTAATGTTATGTCAGGAAAAAATTGACAACAATGAACCATTATTCGATATCGCTTTTTTAGATATGCAGATGCCTAAGCTAGATGGCATAGGTCTTGGTAAAAAAATTAGAGCCAATCAAGCGTTCAATAATATGAAAATGGTGATGATGACATCTATAACTCAAGGTCAAGATGTTAATGATTTTATTGATATTGGTTTTAGCGCATATTTTCCTAAACCAGCAACAACCAAAGATTTGTTCAATGCTTTAGCTGTGGTATTAGATCCACAAGAACAACTATTACCACCTCATTTAGTAACACATGATTATTTGCAAACCTTCGTAGAACAAAAAAACATTGCACCTCAAGCAGGCCAAGAAAACGCTCTAACGACATTTTCACCAGACACTCATATACTACTCGTTGAAGATAACCGCATAAACCAACAAGTTGCCTTAGGGCTTTTAAAAAAGCTAGGGTTAACAGCTGATATTGCAGAAAATGGTGTTGTAGCCATTGAAACCTTAAAGGCCTCTTTAACTAACTTCCCTTACACTTTGATCTTAATGGACTGTCAAATGCCACAAATGGACGGATACCAAGCCACCAGAGAGATACGCAGTGGTAAAGCGGGAGAAGTATATAAAAACATCCCCATTATAGCGATGACAGCTAATGCAATGGAAGGTGACAAACAAAAATGCTTAGATGCTGGTATGAGTGATTATTTATCAAAACCCATTGAGCCAGCCTTATTAACAAAAAAACTAGATTACTTTCTAGAAGTCGATATCGCCACTGGCAATAAGCCCCCTGTTACCCCGATATCAAAAAAACATTATAAAGAATATGACGATTCTAATGCCGCCAAAACAAGCAATACTATAAAGCCATCTATTGACAACAACCTAGTTTGGGACAAAAAGTCTTGCCTGATAAGAGTGAGTAATAATCACAAATTACTAAAAGACATCATCATTGTTTTTATTGAAGACACCCCTGCGTTAATTCAACATTTATCCGAGTTAATAACTATACGCTCCAACGAGTATAATCATAAAAACAATGATGAGCTCACTACTTTGTATAAGGAAATTTATCAAAACGCTCACAAACTTAAGGGTATTTCAGGCAATTTGAGTGGCGTCACCTTACATCGTCTAACCCAAGAATTAGAGAAGGCCACTAGACGAGCTAATATGGAAGAAATTCGACAAATCTACACTGAGATAATAAGTAGCCATAACGTGTTAATGTTCGAGCTAAAAGGCTATATAGAAAAAACGTTAGTTTGAATAAATACTCACTTTTAGTGATTAAAGGTTAGACTTTCTCTTCAAAGTAAGTTTACACTAAGGCTCTGATTGTTTTTTACACTGGCAAACATGACTGACAAAAATAAAAATAACAAACTCGCAAATACTTTTATCAGCTATCAAAATACTATTCGTGGATTCATTAGCCGACTGGTGAAACCCGAAGAAATTGATGATATTGTTCAAGAAACATTTGTGCGTAGTTATGAAGCCAATCTGAAACAAGAAATTAAGTATGCTCGTAGCTATATGCTTAAAACAGCAAAAAATCTCGCTTTTAATCACAACGCCAAATGGGATAATAAATTTAACGACTCAATAGAGGATTTTGTTGAGCCACCTGTCGAATTAATGAGTAGTTCTTTTGAAGATGATTATGAATCAAAAGAGCGCTTCTTATCTTTTTGTCGAGCAACAGAGCAATTATCAGGCTCAGTACGAAAATGCTTTATTTTAAAAAAGGTATATGGTTTAAGCCAAAAAGAAATCGCACAATACTTGCAACTGAGTGAAAGTACCGTTGAAAAGCATGTAGCAAAAGGGCTATTAAAAAGTGTACAATACATGCAAAAAATGAACTATCAGGTCGAAACAAGTTCTAAAGCAAAAATAAAGAAAGTAAAAGAGCGTTCAAATGGGTCATAAGCTAAATATATCATCGCGTTGCGTAAATGAGTAAGTAGATAACAATGCAAAGTAACAATGTCTGTCAATTCCAATCTAAAGAGCAAATTCAAGAGCAAGCTTGTCTTTGGATTTCCCGTATGGATCGCGGTTTAACTAGAAATGAACAACAAGACTTAGTTATTTGGTGTAATCAAAATACCATACACCACAGCACCTTACTTGAAATGGCTTCATACTGGGATGATGTTTCTGTACTTAATGAATTAAGTGGTTTATTTCCTTTAGAGCAAACTAAAAAGCAACATAATAAACTTATCTCTATTGCCTTAGCGGCAAGTGTCGCTTTAGTGTCATTGTTTTCAACTAATGCTTTAATGGATAATTCTTTTCTGCCATTTATTCCCTCGCTAAACGAGCAAGCATTAACTCAAACTCAAACTTTAACAAGTCCTATTGGTGAGCAGAGCAGTTTCACTATGAGTGATGGCACTCACATTCAGTTAAATACCAATAGTGTCATCGAAGTCGCTTATACAGCTTCCTATCGACAATTAACTTTAGTGAAGGGTGAAGCCCGTTTTGATGTTGCTAAAGACAAAGCACGCCCTTTTACCGTAACTTCTGGTGAACAATCTTTTACTGCATTAGGTACTATTTTCAATGTCCAAAAAGATGACGACCATGAAATGGAGTTAATGGTTACTGAAGGTCGTGTTCTCATTACGAAAGCTACAGAAGCTTTTGAAGTAATAAAGCAAACATTGCTAACATCGAACGAGCATACGCCAGCGACAAAGTTACCGGGTATTTTAGTTACGTCAGGTGAGAAAGCAGTAATTGAGCATGATATCCCAGCTCCAGTACAAAAAATATCTTTAGATCAAGTACAACGAGACCTTGCTTGGCAACAAGGTATGCTAGTGTTTGATGGTGAATCACTATCGAATGCACTTTTGGAAATAAGCAGGTATACCTCAAGTAAGTTCGAAATATTAAATCCAGAAATAGCGGATGTTAAAGTTTCTGGTTACTTTAAAGCTAATGATGTGGATGGCTTGTTAGCCTCTTTAAACAGTAACTTTAATATTAGTTTTAGTAAGAGTAATAACAACACTATACTGCTTGATATAGCACACTAACACTCATTTTTAACAGATAATTTCCTATTCATTTTTTGTATAAATAGTCTGCGTTTTTTCTGGCTATTTACTACCATTTAGCTTAATTTAGATGTCTCTACAAAAAAATATAAAAATAAATAGAGGATTTCTCCTGCTCATCTGTTTAATAGTACTGCGCAGTTGGCGAAAACAGTATCGCCTGTTACAAAACGCAGCTAGCTTTACAAGTAATATTGCTATTGTCACTTCTGTGTTAATACTACTCGCTACTTCAAAAGCCTATGCCGATGATTTGATCCGTTTTGATATTGACAGCCAGCGCGCTGATAAAGCGTTAATTGCCTTCGCACAAAAAGCCAATCAAACAATAATTTTTTCATTTGATCTCACCAAGCAACATCAAGCCAATGCATTAAAAGGCTATCATTCAGTATCGTTAGGCTTAAATAGACTATTACAAGACTCTGGTTTAATTGCGGTTGTTAATAGTGCTGGCCAGCTCAGTATCCAGCTTGATGACAATAATACTAAAATAACGACAAAACAAAATGAAACCGCGAACTCAGCCCCCATTATTTCCGACTGGGAAAACCTCAATACGGTATCGCCGCAAGCTATGCAATCAAACGAACAAGCAATAGAGAAAATTTCTATTATTGGTAGTCGAGTTGCAGGACGTACAGCTGATGATCTTCCCGTCCCCGTTGATATACTTTCCGCAGAAGCCCTTACGAATACTGGCCAAACAGAAGTAGGTAGAATGCTACAAGCCATTGCCCCTTCTTTTAATTTTTCTAGCTCATCTATCAGTGACGGTACAGATGCTTTGCGTCCAGCAACTTTACGTGGATTAGGGCCAGATCAAACCCTAGTATTGATTAATGGCAAACGACGTCACCAAGCCAGTTTAATTCATATCAACACATCAGTTGGTCGAGGTACCGCCGGTACTGATATGAATGCAATCCCAGCGGCGTCTATAAAACGTATTGAAGTACTGCGAGATGGCGCTGCTGCGCAATATGGCTCAGATGCTATTGCCGGTGTGATCAATATTGTCCTAAACGATAGCGATGAAGGCGGTAAACTTGCCTTATCTTATGGTGAGTATGTTGAAGGAGACGGTGAAACCACTAACATTGATCTTTCCAAGGGCTTTACGTTGGGCGAGAGAGGCTATGTTAACGCGACAATAAATTTTCGCGATAGAGGATACACCAACAGAGCCGGTTTACATGGCTCATGCCAATTCTCTGGGTGTACTGAATTAGCTAATGGCAACATGTTATTAGGAGAGCCACGAGAAATCTCAGCTTCTCGTAATACGTTTAGAGTCGGCGATGCTGAATCAACCCAATACGGTTTAGTAGCTAACGCGGGATATCAATTAGGTGATGGTGAACTTTATGGTTTTATCACCTATTCTAACCGCGATAATAATTCTGCAGCATTCTTTCGCCATAATGCTAACCGTGACGGTAATGCTCCTTTACAAGATGGTGATGCAACTATTCCTGATGGTTTCTTACCTAAAATTAATTCAGACATTCGAGACGCTTCTTATAATTTTGGTTATCAGGCCTATTTTGATAATGGCGCAAATATAGACCTTTCCTATACCTATGGCCAAAACAATATTGACTATGTCACAAGTGATACCATCAACTCTTCTTATGCTAATGCTATGCAATACAATAGCGATGGCTCGCTAGCTGAATTCACCCCAGATCAAATTAGAGATTCGATCCCCCGAAGCGCTTTCGCTTATGGCTTAGAGTTAGCGCTATCCACATTCAATGTCGATTACACACAAGATTTCAATACGTTCTCATTAGCCATAGGCGCTGAAGTACGAACTGACTTCTATAAAGTAACACCGGGTAATGAATACTCATATAGAGATTATGATACTGTAGCTGGCGAGAGTTTATTTCCTAGTGACAGAAGTGCAGGAACACAAGGCTTTGGTGGTATAGGGCCAATATCTAAAGTTGACGAAAATCGAAACGTGTTTTCATTTTATGCTGATACAGAAATGGAGGTTACCGATAATTTTATTGTTAGTGGTGCCGCACGATATGACAACTATGAAGGTTTTGGTGACAGTACCAACTATAAACTGGCAGCAAATTGGTCAGTAACCGACAATGTCGCGATTCGTGGTGCAATGAGTACAGGTTTTCGTGCACCTTCAATGCAGCAGTTATACTTTAATAACATCAGCACGCAGTTTGTCACTAATCCTGAGGATCTTACTGGCGATCAAATCGCTGTACAAGTAGGTACGTTTCGTAATGATTCAACTCTTGCAGAAACAATTGGTATTCCAGAGTTAAAAGAGGAAGAGGCAACAAATTTCAGTTTAGGTACCGTTTTACAAGTCAGTGATAATATTAATATCACTATCGATTGGTACTCAATAGACATCGATGATCGCATTGTAATTAGTAATAAATTAGATGCCGAATTATCCCCTACACTCGCACAAGCTCTAAAAACTGCCGGTGCGGGTGCAGGACAATTTTTCTTAAATGGTGCGGATACCGAAACGCAAGGTATAGATATTATTGCCACTTGGAATACTCAAATGCTAAGTGGCGACTTCGATCTAACCTTTGCGGCTAACTTTACTGAAACTGAAGTCGTTGATATTTTTGCACCTCAAGATAGCGGTCTAGGTGATATCCCACCTGAAGATATATTTTCTGAGCAAGATATATCTATCATAGAAGATTGGCAACCGAACGATCGTATTAGCTTAAGTGGTTTATATAATATAAACGATTTAACCATAAATTTAGCTATTAATCGTTACGGTGAATACACTATCACTGACGGTGGCCAACAAACATATGGTGCTGAAATATTAACGGATTTACGCATAAGCTACCAAGTAACTGACAACTTATCCTTTAACATTGGTGGCAATAACTTGTTTGATGTTTACCCAGATAAAAATGAAATAGGCAACTCGCGTACGGGCACAATTGTTGATGACCTAGGAAACATCATTGTTAGTAGTCCTGGGGTCTTTACCTACTCACGACGTTCTGCACCATTTGGCTTTAATGGTGCTTTTTATTATGCTGGCGTTGAATATAAACTTTAATAAAGCTACTCGCTCCACTCTTTGCTATCACACCTAATTTTTTAATAAATACTTCCTTATATTTCCAATATTCTCTTCTCTTACATCACAATTACCCGCTAGTTTTCTATCAATATTTCAATAAATAAAAAAAACATAGAGGATTTATCCTGCACACTTGTTTAATAATACAGCACAGTTGATGAATAGGCTTGTCTCATGTGGTAGGAAGCTCTTGACTACAGCGCTTTGAGATAAGTTATACCATTTCATCTAAGAAAGTGATCGCTTAGCGAGAATTTAAAGGTTTAGAGGCAAGGCATTGATTGCAAATAATAGTTATTCTATTGTTAAAATCGATAACGCTGCATGTAAGCCTTTAAACCTCGCCGTTCGGGAACGTATGGGCATCATGAGAAAGGCACAAAATTTGTTTGATGTAGAACAACTATATCTAAACCTATTTTGTTTGTTCTCATATCGCCCATGTCGTTCTAGGTGGTCACTTCTTTAGATGAATTGGTATTACACAGATAAACATTGATAGCAGTTACATAATAATGAAGCAAATAATTCACATGCTTTATCACTGTTGTATATCCCTGTTCAACTGAGCACCTAAGTTGATAACACTAAAAAGGAATAACAATAATGAAAAAAACAACAATGAAAGCGTTTATCGTACCGCTTGTTCTTGGTGCAGCCAGTCAAACGGCTTTAGCTCAAGAAGCAGCGTCAGTACAAACTCCTGATGATAATGTAGAAAAAATCCAAATCATTGGCTCTCGAAGCTTTAAAGAGCGCTCAGTGGTAGATTCTCCTGTACCTGTGGATCTTATCACTGCTGATGATTTAAATGCGGTTGGTGGCACTGCGGATATGACAGATAATTTAAAAGCACTTATTCCAAGCTATACTGCAACACCAGCAACAGGTGATGGTAGTGCTTTTGTTCGCCCTACTTCTTTACGTGGTACCGCTTCAGATCAAACCCTAGTATTGGTTGATGGCAAACGTCGTCACCGTTCGGCACTCGTACAATTTTTTGCTCCAGCTGCAGGTAATGGTGCTCACGCTCCCGATGTAGGTATGATCCCTTCAATTGCCCTAAAACGTGTGGAAGTATTGCGAGATGGTGCAGCCTCTCAATATGGCTCTGATGCGATTGCTGGTGTAATTAATTTCGTGACCAAAGATGCCTCAGATGGTGGCGCTGTTGAACTGCAATATGGTCAACACTATGAGGGCGAATCAAGCATGAAGTTAGCCGTGAATAAAGGTTTAGCTTTAGGTGAAGACGGTTTCTTAAATTTAAGCTTAGAGTATGCTGATAATGAAGCACTCTCACGTGGTGTTATTCGCCCAGATGCACAGGCATTATTAGATGCTGGTGTCACAGGCGTTGGTGCTGATACTCCGTTTGGTGATGCGCCTTTTACACAAACTTGGGGGCGTCCAGAAACTGAAGCCTTACGCTTGTTTGCTAATGCTGGTCTAGAGTTAGATGGCAATAAACAACTATATGGTCGTTTCAGTTATGCTGACACTACTGGCCGCTATCGTTTTTTCTATCGTAACCCGGAAATCCCTTCAATTGGAAAAAGTGCTCACTCAGCAATTCAACCATTACTTGATTTAGGTTATGACGGAGTTGTGGCTGATGTAGGTTTCACCCCATTCTTAGACGGTGATCAAACCGATTACAGTGCCATCATTGGTTTAAAAGGTGAAATGTTTAGTGATACAACCTATGATTTTAGTATTAGCACAGGTGTTAACGAATTAGATTACTTTTTAAACAATAGTGTTAACCCAAGCCTTGGATTAACAGCTAGCTTAGATATCCCACAGATGGGCTTTAACACTGGTGGTTATGAGCAAGAAGAAATTAACGTCAATGCTGATTTTTCAACACCTTTAGGTGATAACTTCAACCTAGCCTATGGTTTAGAGTGGCGCGAAGAAACTTTTACTAGCTTAGCGGGTGAAGTGAATTCTTATTCAGATGCTGACGGGCTTCCAAGTGGTGGCGTTAGTGGTATGCGCGGTATTGAAGCGAAAAATGCAGGCTCTTTCTCTCGTGATAACATTGCTGCTTATGTCGACGTAGAGCATGATGTAACCGATGAGCTATTAATGCAGTATGCTTTACGTTATGAAGATTTTTCAGATTTTGGTGGCACAACCAATTGGAAAGTGGCAGGTAATTATAGCTTAACCGATGAAACCTCACTTCGAGCCGCGGTTTCTACTGGTTTTCATGCTCCTACTCCGGGTCAATCAAACATCAGTAGTATAATCACTACGTTCGATGGTACAGGTCAACAACAAGAAGAAGGGTTAATTCCTGCAACTTCTGACTTAGCTATTTCTTTAGGTGGGCAAGAGTTAAAAGAAGAAGAATCATTTAACATCAGTGTCGGTGTATCATCAAGTCTTGGTGACGACACAACACTAACACTTGATTTTTATCAAATTGCCGTTGATGATCGTATTTATCGTACCGGTAACATTGATGTACCTGATAATGATTTATTTGATTCAGTTTCTTTCTATACTAACGTATTAGATGTTGAACATTCAGGTATTGATTTAGTGATTTCATCAACTTTTGACTGGAATAGCTCAAGCGCTACCGATATCGCCTTTGCTTATGGTTATAATGAAATTGAAGTGGTAAATATCCGCGAAGTAAATGGTGAGTCACCTGTTTCTGACGCTACTGCAGAAGATATTGAAAATAACTTCCCAAATCATCGCTTTGTATTAACCACCAATACCAGTTTTGGTGATGATTGGAATCTAATGGTTCGAGCTAATTTCTACGGCTCTCATTATGACGAGCGAGGTACTATCGACGGTACTCCAGATGGCAATGGTGGCATTGAAGACGGCTCTCAAAGTGCTGAAATTGATGGTATTGTTTACCTTGATGCAGAGTTAAGTTATCAGGTGAATGATTCATTAAGAATTAAACTTGGTGCTTCTAATATCTTAGATACTTATATAGATGAAGTTGATTCTCCTTTCGCTAATCGTCAAAGTGTTGGTTTACAATACCCAAGACGAAGTGCAGCTAACTATGAAGGCGGTAGCTGGTACTTAGGTTTATCTTACGGCTTCTAAGTCAATTTAAGCATATAAAAATCCAAACCAAAGGCTGAGTCTGTGACTTAGCCTTTTTTATACCTAAGTAAAAGTATTAGCTAGAGATTTCTAACTGACTTAATAGCAACTCATGCTGCTCCACATGATTACTGGCTGTTTTTCCTAGTTCAACAGCAGTTAAACTCAGTAAGCTTTCGATAAAAAAACAGTTTGCTACCAAGCTGTTGGCATAAAAGTGTGTCGATGAGGGAATATTAATCGCCAATGTTGCTAGTGCGTGCAATGGAGAATGAGTATTATCAGTGATCGCTAAAATTTGACATTGCTGCTTCTTAGCTAAAGACGCTATTTTTAGTGTCACATTAGAATAAGGTGCACTACCAATAACCACTAATAAATCATCTTTTTTTAGCTGTCCTAATGAAAGCGCTACACCATGAGACTCTTGCACCAACATTTGCACATTAGGCCTGATTAACGCTAACCCATAGCGCAAAATATTCGCAATCGCGGCAGAGTGTCGTGAAGCAAAAATATATATCCTATTTTTTTTAGCTAATAAGTTTTTTGCTTGCTCTAAAAGAATATCATTTTGCATAGCCACGGTATTTTCAATATTAGCAATAGCAGCCACACTCTGTTTCGACATAAACGAAACAGGAGACTGCTTACCTTGCACCACCAAGCGATCAACACCATCACTGTAAAAGTGACTAACATCCTTACTCTTCTTTTTAAATAACAATTGAAAATCATGAAAGCCAGTAAACCCTAATAACTTGGCTAATCGTGTAATAGAAGCAGCGCTTAAATTAGTTTTCTTCCCCAATTCAACAATGTTACTCATGGCAACTAAATCAGCGTCTTCAATCATCAATTCAAGAGCATGGAAACTTTTCTTGCCCACAGCTAAGTCAATTTGTCCTTGACGTAACATGCTAGTTAATTGTCTGAGGTGCTCAAAACTTTGCGGGGGAAAATTCATAAAATTCTCAATTCATCAATTTATTTACATTTTTTTTAATTATGAAGTAAATAATCGAAAAAAACGTTAAAAACGTACCTTTTTAGAAAATATATTTTCATTTTCAGTGTTCTATGGTTTTTCGCGATAAAAAAGGAGATTTTAGTCTTATTTATTCAACAGTTAATATGACGAAGTAGGCACTACCAATGACAACTATAGCAAGCGATTTAGCTTTTTTAAGAAAATCAAAACACTCTGAGACTCTATTAATTAACCAATTATCACTGGCAAGAGCCAACAATAAACAAGAAACGTATAAATTTGGTTTTGGGCAAAGTCCCTTCCCTGTACCTGAAAGAATAACGCAAGCATTAGCAAACTCAGCCCACCGAAAAGAGTATATGAGTGTTCAAGGTCATCTACCTTTACGCGAAGCAATTGCTAGCTTTCATCAAACCCAAGAAGGAAAGGATTGGCATAGCGAGAATATTATTATTGGCGCAGGCAGCAAAATATTATTATTTTGCGTTATGGCAGCTTTTGAAAAAGCAGACATTCTTTTACCGGCACCGAGCTGGGTGTCTTATGAGCCGCAAGCAAAACTTGCCGGCCATAACACTCACTGGTTAAATACTACATTTACTGATCAATGGAAAATATCAGCCGCACAGGTAGAGCGTTTTTGCTTACAACGTTTAACCCCGGACCTGCCACTTATTCTGATATTGAATTACCCCAGTAATCCAACAGGACAAACTTATAGCAGTGAAGAGTTATCGGCGTTAGCAAAGGTACTGCGAAAATATAAAGTTATTGTTATTGCAGACGAAATATACAGCTTACTCACATACCAAGCTGACACGCCTTCACTCGCTGATTATTATCCTGAAGGCTGCATAGTGTCATCTGGGTTATCGAAATGGTGTGGTGCTGGAGGCTGGCGGTTGGGATTTATGCATATTCCCCCACAATTAAACGGATTATTGGCAACGGTTATAGGTGTCGCATCGGAGACATATTCATGTGCTCCGACACCAATTCAAATAGCCGCTACTTATGCCTATCAACATAATGAATTGGCCGATAATTTTCTCACTAAGCAAATTAAGCTTTTAAATTTAATTAGTCGATATAGCACAGAAAAATTGCAACAAAATAAGGTTAAAGTTCATGCCGCACAAGGAGGATTTTATATATTCCCTGACTTCAGTTTTTATAGAGGTAAACTTGCTGCAAGAGGAATTACAACTTGTGAGCAACTAACAGTAACACTCATGTCCGATACAGGGGTTGCACTTTTACCTGGCAGTGCATTTGGCTTACACCAATCAATTTTAGCGACTCGATTAGCTTTTGTTGACTTTGACGGTGAGCAAATCATTCAGGATAGTAAACCTCAATTTGAACACCTTAAAACAGGTATCGAAAAGCTCTGTCTGTGGCTAAAATCACTCTAAACTTGTATGAATATCATGAGTTTTGCTATGATTGATACCATTAAAAATCATCATTACTAACCTTATGACCCTAGTAAGAAATCTTGCACTTACCTGCTTAAAGGTTTGTGTTGCGTGTTTATCTGTAAGTAGCACAGTTAATAGCGCATCGTATGACAGCGTATGGCAAAAAGCTGAATTGTATAATAACTTACAGGGAGACTATTTAAACCTTTCTGGCCGCTTACATATAGACTCGGCTTGGTTTGATAGCTCACAAGGTCAATATGATGATATTAATTGGCGACGCTTTAGATTTGGTTTTAAAGGTCAATATCAAGGTTTTACCGGTGCTCTCGAGGCTGACATCAAGTTAGATAACTCAATAGATGATTGGTATAATCGACTAACAGACGCCAACATCAGTTACCAAGTTAATGATCATTTAGCTTTGAAATTATTAAAGCAATCAACAGGTTTTACGCTTGATGGTAAAACATCGTCAAAAAAATTACTCACCCCTCAACGTAATAATTTAACCAATAATATCTGGTTCACCGATGAGTATTTCTCTGGTGTAAGCGCTAAAGGAAAGATATCATCAACACTGTCCTATAACGCCGGAATTTTCTCCAGTGATGATTCTGATGAAATAGGTTTTACGGGGGCTAGTTACTTTAGTTTACTATCGATGAGCAAATCACTTGCTAAATCTGCGTGGTGGGATAGTGGCAAAGTAGCTTTTGATTATGTATACAATGATGTTCATCAAGATGGCAGCACTGCCAACCTATCCGCCACATACTCCTTTACAGGGCAATTTAACCTTAACAATTGGCAGCTTGCTCACGACATTTCCTATGCACAAGGTGATTTTGGACAAAGTGACTTATGGGGTGTTGTGCTTATGCCGTCTTATCAGCACACAGAGCATATTCAATGGGTATTTAGATACACCTACTTAACGAGTCAAGATGACAACGGCGTAAAGTTAGGTCGTTATGAGAATAAAATTGTTGTCGATAAAGGAGATGAATATCAAGAGCTATATGCAGGAGCCAATTGGCTGATTTATCAACATAAACTAAAGTTACAACTCGGTGTTCAGTATGCTGATATGCAAGATAACGCCAACGATGGAGGTGAATATCAAGGTTGGGGCGTTACCTTAGCATTAAGAAGTTATTGGTAATGTGCGTTACTTTTCAGTGGCGACAAAAGCGTAGATTTTTGCGCCAATAAAACCACCAAAAATAGGAGCAACCCAAAACAACCACAATTGTGCTGTTGCCCAATCTCCAACAAATAGAGCTACACCTGTACTTCGAGCGGGGTTAACAGAAGTATTCGTCACAGGAATACTAATTAAGTGAATAAGGGTCAAACAAAGACCTATCGCGATTGGTGCTAAACCTGCTGGTGCCCTCTCATCTGTAGCCCCCATAATGACAAAAATAAACATCATCGTAAGAACAACTTCCGCGACTAAGGCTGCGGTCATAGAATAACCACCAGGTGAGTGCTCACCAAAACCATTCGAAGCAAAGCCTGCTGATAAATCAAACCCAGCTTGGCCACTAGCAATTAAATACAGTGCTCCAGCACCTAATATAGCGCCAATAACTTGTGCAATGATATAAGGTAAAAGTTCACTGGCAGGAAAGCGACCACCTGCCCATAAGCCCACTGAAACAGCTGGATTTAAGTGACAGCCTGAAATATGACCTATTGCATAAGCCATAGTGAGTACCGTTAAACCAAAAGCCAACGACACACCTAACAAGCCAATACCAACTTCAGGAAAGCCAGCAGCCAGTACCGCACTACCACAACCACCTAAAACTAACCAAAATGTTCCAATACATTCTGCAATATACTTATTCATTATTATTTCCTTTCCATAGTTACGTAGGGTTATTCACACTCGTTTATTATTGAGGGAATAATGCACTCCCTCTCCTTGATACTGCATTCCTTAATTTATGTTTTCATTTTTATCCAAATAAATTACCTAACTTATCTTTGATTTTATCCGTCGCCTTATCTTGTAATTTTTTCTTCTGCTGCTTCACCACATCAGAGTTTTGCAATGTCTCTAATGCATTATCTGTATCTCCTAACAGTGCTTCAAAATCAAGCAATTCAGCTTTACCTTCACTTTTCATGTTTAGGCTTTGTGTTAATTTCTCATTTAAACCGGCATTTACCTTGCCTTTAAATTCATTCAGTTTGTTTGAAATTTGTTGCTCAAAAGCGCCAGATAACGCTTTATCTAAAGATGAAGACATAGAAAGTTTAGGATCTACAATATCTCCTTCAACACTAATATCTGCCGTTAAATGATTGAGGGATTTAAAAGTATCCAGCAGCATAGTCGCAAAAGTGTTCTTTGCATCACCTTGGTAACTTGCATTATCCAGAGCCAGATGGTTTTTACTATCAATACGGCTTTCTTGCGCTAGTTGAGTGAAGGTAAAATCTCCTTTCCCTGCTAACTCACCTGAAGTTAACGTCAGCGAGAGAGAGTCGGTGTTATTTAACTCAACATCCTTTAATGTTAATTGTTTAAACAACCAGTCCCCTTGACCTGAAATATCACCTGATTTAGCCACTTCAAATTGACTATTTATATTCATTTTTCCTGTTGAATATAAATCATTTGAGGTAAAAGTTAATAAACTAGGTTTATTTCTAAACCAATGCTGATGTGTTAATTCACTGCCATTAATAACGAAGTTGCCTTGCTCAAGTATTAACGAAAAAGTCGCTTTTTTAATTAAGAACTCTGGCAATGGATTATCTTCATCAAAATGTATAAAGCGGCCTTTTGCATGAGATTTATCAACTGACTCAACTTCACTTTCTACACTATCAGACAACATAGATGCAATTCGTTGATACATGGCTTCAGCTTTTTGATAATAACCACGGGCTTTTTCACCGAAAAGAATATGAGCAAAATCTTCAGTATTGACACTATCTAACTGATATTTTTGTTCTATATTTTTCCAGTCATTATTAGGTGCATTTTTCAACGCCGTTACTTGTTTTGACAGTCGCTCTTTTGAAGCAAGTAATTGTTGTTTAGCTTCTTTAACAGTGGCTTGATCTGCTTTAAACGACTTCTTTAAGGCATCAAACTCTGCTTTAACTTTATTGAAATCATCAAGGCTTTTAACTTTCATTTTACCAATAGCTTTAACTTTAACTTGATAGGCTTGTAATTTTGCTTTACTCGGTAGCTTAGCTTTTAACGCTTCAAACTTTTGACTCTCTTGCTCATATGACTGCTGTAGATTTTCAGCCGCCTTTACCGTTAATAGTTCATCCGTTGCCAATAAGGTTTTAACATCAGGTAACTGCAAATCTACCGAAGGTAACATAGAGTCTTTAGCTTGTTCTGCGCTATCGTCTTCTGCAGATTGCACATAAACTTCACCAACATTATCTCGCTTACTCATCATTTTCAGCGCTGCAACTTCTAATTGCTCAATAATGGTTTTACCTAATAAATATTGCCAAACATCGACACCAGCACTTGCTTTAGAAAAACTAAATAGATTATGACTTGGTTGTTTAGCATCAGTCGCCTGTAAACCGTTTACAGTAACGATTAAAGGTGAGTAACTTAACTCAACAGACTCAACATTAACTTCAGCGCCAAGTAAATAACCACCGCCTTGCTCAATACCTTGTTTGATGATGCTTTCTGCAAAAAGGTATAACAACACTAGGATAGTAGCCATGACAACAACAAAACCAATTAGGCCTTTGAAGCGGATAAACTTTTTAACACCTGTTTTATTCACTGATGCTGAACTCATAATGCCGCTCCTTGACCTGAAAACTGTGCGTATAATTGATAAAACTTAGAGGCTTTAAGCGCTTTCACAATTCTAAACTTTTCAAAGAAGCTCATAATGTGTGTACGATAATTCTCGATAATAACGGTTGATAAAAAGTACACTGGAATGGCAAGTAAGCAGCCTAACACCAACGCTCCCAACGTATAAGTATTATGCCAGTGTGCAAGCTTGAAGAAGGTAGATTGATATAAGGTGGTAAACAGACCAGACAAGCCATTAGACGTTAGCAATGACTCACCAACCATGACTATTAATGACGATAATAGATAACTTAAACCTGAGAAGAAGCCCATAGATAATATAAAAGCACCTAAATGAACTCTGATTAACATCACAAAGAAGAGAATAATAATATTATGAAGTGTCAATAAAGGCGATAAACCAACAATAAATCCCAATGCAATAGCGAGTGCAATTTGTCGGATAGAGTCCTCAGAATTGAGCGCAGAAAATAGTTTTGCTAATAGCGTTAACATTTCAGTTCCTTTTGTTTGTTCCTGATCTTTAATCGATCAATAATACATTAACTTTAAAGAGCTTTAATTACAGCTCTTTACGGGTAAACACTAAATCATTGCCTTGCGTTAAATCTTCGTTATAGCCGTACCCTGCTAGATCGAAGCTTTTTAATTGTTCAACATTGGTTAATTGATTTTGAATAATATACCTTGCCATTAAGCCACGTGCCTTTTTGGCAAAGAAGCTGATCATTTTATATTGGCCATTTTTCCAATCTTTAAACTGTGGCGTTATAACATCAGCATTAAGAGATTTTTTCTTTACCGCTTTAAAATACTCATTAGAGGCAAGGTTTATTAATACGTTATCCCCTTGCTCCGCTATCGCTTGATTTAGCTCTTTGGTAATTATATCCCCCCAAAAGTGGTATAAGTTACTACCACGAACATTCTCAAGCTTTGTTCCCATTTCTAGCCGGTACGCCTGCATTAAATCTAAGGGTTTTAATAAGCCATATAGGCCAGATAAAATACGGAAGTGTTTTTGAGCAAAAGTAAAATCATCTTGGGTAAATGAATTGGCATCTAAGCCAGCATAAACATCACCATTAAAAGTGAGAATCGCTTGACGAGCGTTTTCTTGTGTAAAAGGTAATGTCCACTCACCAAACCGTGCTGCATTTAACCCGGCTAATTTGTCACTTAACTTCATTAGAGAGGCAATTTGATCAGGAGATAACTTTACACACTGCTCAATTAATATCTCACTTTCTGCTAATAAAGTCGGCTGAGTAAATTCATCGGTAATAAGTGGCGTATCAAAATCGAGTTTTTTAGCCGGAGAAACAACAAGTAACATAGTATTTTTCTGTCTATTTAAAAGATGTTCAGGATAACATATTTATAACACCACTATAACACTGGGTAAATGTATTATTTCCTTTTCTGAAATAGATTTTTATAATTCATATCTTCAAGGAAAATCATTAAAAATTGCGACAAATCTACGAGAAATAACGTACATTTACTGATTTATGTAGTAACATTTCAACAACTAAATTCATCAATTTTTAATTTCTGGTAAAACTTAAGGTACTGTCATGACAAACTCCCCTTCTCAACTTGAGCAATTAAAGAAAATGACCACTGTGGTCGCCGACACTGGAGACATTGAAGCGATTGCAAAATTTCATCCTCAAGATGCTACCACTAACCCTTCTTTACTATTAAAGGCTGCTGCATTACCAGCATACCAGCAGTTATTAAGTGATTCGGTTGCTTGGGCAAAAACACAATCAAATGATGCCGAGCAGCAAGTTATTGACGCTGCTGACAAGCTGTCAGTATTAATCGGATTAGAGATTTTAAAAATTGTTCCCGGTCGTATTTCAACAGAAGTGGATGCGCGTTTATCTTTTGACACTCAAGCCTCAATTACTAAAGCACATAAGTTAATGGCTATGTACAACGAAGCAGGCATTAGTAATGATCGTATATTGATTAAACTAGCGTCTACATGGGAAGGCATAAAAGCTGCGGAGCAACTTGAGAAAGAAGGTGTAAACTGTAATCTAACTTTATTGTTCAGTTTCGCCCAAGCAAGAGCTTGTGCTGAAGCGGGTACTTACCTTATATCACCTTTTGTAGGTCGAATTTTAGACTGGTTTAAGAAAGATACAGGCCGTACTGACTACGCAAGTGATGAAGATCCGGGTGTTGTTTCTGTTACCAGTATATATAACTACTATAAAGCACAAGGTTATAATACCGTTGTTATGGGCGCGAGCTTTAGAAACAAAGGTGAAATCTTAGCTTTAGCTGGATGTGATAGATTAACTATTAGCCCTCAGCTAATGGATGAATTAGCGCAAAGTACAGATACTGTAGAGCAAAAACTTATTCCTACATCAGCTCTAAAGAATGATGAAGCGCCATTGACTGAAGGACAATTTCGCTGGTTAATGAATGATGATGCTATGGCAACTGAAAAGCTAAGCGAAGGCATTAGAAACTTTGCTATCGACCAAGTTAAGCTTGAAAAACAACTTGCTGAGCTTTTATAACGAGCTAGCGGATTGATTACTAAATAATCTCTAAATTGCTTTTACTAAAACGCACAATTTTTAACTAAATTGTGCGTTTTTTATTTGAATCGTTTAAAAAGTATGGTATTAAAAAGGAGTAGTTGATTTGTGTTTTACCATTTTAGGGGTGTTTTATGGATAATTTAAACCAAGTATTAGAATCAATTAATCAGCCAGCAAAAGGAAAAGCAACATCAAGTAAAAAGAGAAAATGGCGTGAAATAGAGCAACTTAGAGATAAATTCCAATTAGAAAAAGAGCTCAAAGCTTATGAAGACTCATTAGAATATATGTTGGAAGATTTTTAACTTATTACAATAACTCTCTATATTGTTCAATCACTTAAAACCCAGCATTGCTGGGTTTTTTAATACCTTTTATTTAATGAATATCAATAATCTATTACAAAACATTGACAAAATTCAAACACCTGTTTAACTTGGACGTACTTATAGACAATTAACGATTATAATGTCCAAAACCTTATTAAACTTTGTTCATGCCAATGGCTTTCCGGTATCTAGCTACCAAACAGTTTTTGACTATCTTCCATCTCAATTTCAAGTTATTGGCCATGAAAAATATGGTCATGATGTAAACTACCCAGTTAAAGATAACTGGCAGCCTTTAGTGGATGAATTAATTCATTTTGTTAAGCAACAATTACAAGAGCACAATCAAGAGCAAGTTATCAGCGTTGGTCACTCCTTTGGTGGCGTCGTCGCCTTCTTAGCAGCTTGTCAGCAGCCGAAATTATTTAAAGGCTTATTGATGATTGATCCCCCTGTTGTAACGGGTACCACGGCACTCGCCTTAAAGTATTTAAAAAAAACCCGACTTGTAGATAAATTTAGCCCTGCTGGTAAAGCAAAAGCAAGACGCACTCATTGGCCTTTAGGTACTGACATTGCATCACTATTTGCCAAAAGAAATTTATTTAAAAACTTCGATAAGCGCTGCCTTAATGATTATGTCAGTCATGGCATTATTGAACGTAACAATCAACTAGAACTAGTGTTCGATGCTAACGTAGAAGCGGATATATTTAGAAATTTAGCGGAGAATCTTTCGAGTTATAAGAATAAATTGCAGGTGCCAGCCACCTTGCTTTATGCCGATAATACCGATGTTTGCCCACATAGCTTTTTCAAGAAATTTGCCAAACTAAATAAAAGTATGAACCTAGAAACAACGCATGGCGGACACATGTTCCCTTTTGAGCGGCCAGAAGATACTGCAAAACTCATTGTCGATATGATTGATAGCTGGGATTTAAAGTAGCACTACAACAGAAGTTATTGTGCTTAGGGAGTTATAGTAACCTGACTCAAGAAATAATTGAGTCAGTTTATTTAACCTCATCTCGGGGTAAAGGGTTAGCTAACCAATTGAAGTATTGATAATTTATGTTTTACATCATGCTAGCTTAGTACTTTTTCTTATTACAAGACAAATTAGTGCGTCAATAGCTAGCCTATTGCAAACTAATTTAACGCCGTAGTAAGGAAAAGTAATTGCTAGGAAGCAAGTCGTTATCACGAGCTGAGGTTATTTTGTTATTAAGTTACGGCTACTTATATTCTAATACAAGGCAACAAGCTGAGTAACCTGCACCAAATGAACAAAGCACAGCCTTATCACCAGAGCTTAAACCATCATGATGCTTGTGCAAGGCAATAATACATCCAGCTGAGCTAGTATTAGCATACTCATCTAAAATAATTGGTGCTTCACCCGCTTCAGGCTCACGTCCTAACACTTTTTTGCCGATAAAATTATTCATATTGATATTGGCTTGATGTAAATATAAGCGCTTAATGTCACTAGGAGAAACTCTCGCTACATCCATTTGCTCAGCGATTAAACTAGATACCATAGGCAAAACTTCTTTAAAGACTTTACGTCCTTGCTGAATAAAGTACTTATCATCAGCATGCTCTGTTTCTGGTGTACATTGATTCATGTAACCAATATTACTGCGAATATTATTTGAAAATTGAGTAATTGGCTTTTCGGCAATTATTTTAAATACATGCTCACCGGTAGCTGTTGACTCATCTTCGATAACGGAAGCGGTAGCTACATCACCAAAAATAAAATGACTATCTCTGTCTCGGTAATTAATTTGAGGAGTAAGTATTTCAGGGTTAATCACTAACACTGTTTTAGCCGTGCCACTACGAATTGCATTTGCCGCATTAATAATGCCAAAAGTAGCCGCTGAACACGCTACTAGCATATCAAATGCCCAACCACCGCAACCAAGTGCTTGTTGTATTTCAATCGCCATAGCTGGGTATGAACGTTGAGTATAAGCACAGGCAACAATCACTAAATCAATATCTTTTGCGGTTTTATTTGCAGCAGCCATAGCTTGCTTAGCGGCAGCAACACCAATTTCAGCTTGTAATGATAATTCTTCGTTTGATCTTTCCGTTAATGTCGGACGCATTAAATCAACATTTAAAATGTCACTTTTTGACATCACATAGCGGCTTTTGATGCCCGATGCTTTCTCTATAAATGCACTACTTGAATGGGATAAAGCAGCCACTTCACCATTGTCAATTGCTAGTTTATTTTCAGCGTTAAATTTATCAACATAAGTGTTAAAACATTCAACAAGCTCATCATTGGAAATACTTTCAGGAGGGGTAAATAACCCAGTACCACTAATTACAACAGACATTCATTTTCTCAACTAAACCATACTCAAACCATTAAATTATGGCAAAGTTAACCGACAAGTTTACTCGGCTTGAGTATATCTAAAAAGGTATGACCACCAGTGTATTTGATTTAAGGTCTTTTGTCGATTAACGCTCGGTATTCCAACTAAAAAAGTAAGCGCCAAGAGATAAAAAAACAATGCTCATAATCATTAGTACATTAACATGATAACTTATGTCACCTAAGGTTGCCCCTTCAGTAATGACTTTTCTAGCACCGGCGACAAGGTGAGTTAGCGGTAAAAAATCTGCCACAACTTTCAAAGCAGGTGGCGCCCCCTCTAAACTAAACCAAACACCAGATAACATCATCATTGGCCAAGACGTTAGGTTTAATAAACCACCTATTAACTCTTCACTCTTACTACGGCTAGCGACTAATAAGCCTAAACTAATTAAGCAAAATGCTCCGAGCATTCCAATAATGATTAAATCGATATAACTTCCTAGCATGTAGAAATCAAACAGGAAGTTACAGCCGCTATACACGATAAACGATATAAACATTACGATAAATAATCGTGAAAGTAATTGCGCGGATACAAACTCAAAAGCGGATAACGGAGTGGCTTTTAGACGCTTTAATACCGCATTCTTTCGGTACCTGACAATGACATAACCAACACCGAATAAGCAGCTGAACATCATATTCATGCCTAAAATACCCGGTAGTACCCAGTCAACATAACGAATTTTTCTCCCTGATGTTACTAAGCGTGTATAGCCAGATAATTGTGTTGCAAAAATACGCTCAATCAAATAGCTTTTCGATGACTCATCGTTCACCCAATATTCTTGGCTATCATTATTTATCACTAAATCAATGGTATGCCTTGATAGTTTTTCTTTAGCCTCTTCACTATTTTGATAATCGATAAAATCTACAAATCGTGTTTGGGTTATCGAATTTTCCGTTGAATTTAATGCTGATGGTGATTCATTAATAACGATACCAACCTTGTAGGCCGAGCGACCATCACCTGAAAAAATAAAGGAAAAGCCAACCAAAAGTAAAATAGGGAATGCAAGGTTCCAACCTAGTGAAGATTTATCACGAAAAAATTCAATATTACGCGCCTTAAAGACCGCAAAAAAACGCTTTATATTCATTTATCTTCTCTTAATGAGTGCCCGGTTAAATGCAGAAATAAGTCATCCAAGTTTGCCGACTTAACATGTAAACCGTCTAAAGAGACATTTTCTTGCATTAATAATGCTAAGGTTTGCTCTACATTCTCAGTAGTAATTTCAATACGTTCACCATGATTTTGCCATGAGTGAGTGGTAATTAACGCTTCTGGTACTTGCTGTTTAGGTAAGTAAATAAATACTTCATCAAAATGTTTATTTAAAAGCTGATGGGGAGTGCCGGATTCTATTATCTGACCTTGATCCATAATGACAATATCGTCACACAATTGCTCAGCTTCATCCATATAGTGGGTAGTTAATATAATAGTTTTATCGCGTGCTTTGATATTTTTAATGAGTTGCCAGAAATTTCTTCTCGCATGAGGGTCGAGTCCAGTGGTTGGTTCATCTAAAAATATTATTTCAGGGTCGTTAATTAACGCTAAGGCCAAAAGTAAACGTTGCCTTTGACCACCTGAAAGTAAGCGATTATCCCGGTCTAAAAAGTCACCTAAATCGCATAACTCAATTAAACTCTTTTGCTCCAGAGTGTGCTGATAAAATGATGAAAATAAATTAAGCGTTTCTTTGACCGTCAAAAAATCTTGTAATGCCGTATGTTGAAATTGAATACCTATTTGCTGAGAGATACTGGCATCAACCTCCTTACCTTGATATAAAACCTGCCCCGAGGTAGGAGCAATGATCCCTTCCATGATCTCAATGGTAGTAGTTTTCCCCGCACCATTTGGCCCAAGCAAACCAAAGCAATGCCCTCTGTTGACGCTAAAACTTACATTATCTACTGCTTTAACATCTTTATATTGCTTAACTAGATTCTCAACACAAATAGCGATACTCACGCAATAACATCTCTAACTTAATAACTCATAAATCTTATTGTACTGAATTTATAAACAAAGGCACTTTTATTTCACAAACGATAACAATTCCCATTTGCATTTAGGTGTTTGTTGTTTTATCTTATCAATACATTTAAACCGAAAGAGAAATGATTATGACTATGCAAACGTTAAATACTGCTCAAGCGAGTAAAGTGCAAGTTGAGTTATCGACTAACTTGCTGATCCAGCTCCTCAACTCAGGTTTACTTCATTGTAGTGATTGTAAGTGTTTAAATGCTGATGCTAAAAAAATCTTATGGCAAGCACTGTTAACGAGTACAGCGAGTAGTGAATTATCAACTAAGGGGAAACTATGTGCTTAAAATCTTCATCTGAATTTTTACAACTTGAAAACTGGTTAACGCTATTAATTTGTACTTATAAAGTTAACCCAAGTGAAGGGTTGGCAAAAACAATCAGTTATTATCTAGGGAAACTGTTAAACCATGATGATATTAATTACTGTGGTGATAAACGCTGCGATTATTTAGTTATGCAAAGGTACTGGAGTTGGCAAAGTAACCATTAGAAACCTTAAAGATGTTTATCATCAATAATGGCATTAATTGTCATTTTGATATGGTGCTCTAATGCTTTTTTGCCGGTAAAGTTATGCTGCTCGCAAACCTCTTTTATACTTTGCTTCTGCATAATCCGCTCAATTAATACTATCACTCCCTTTTCAGTGTAATTATCCTCTGTCAGTTGATTTTTCAACCAAAGAAATAAACTAAACACACAACAAGCGTATTGCCTTTGACCATGAATAAAAGCAGCAACATTAGCTTTGTCATGCGGTGATAGTTTTTCTAATTGGTCTTGAGGGTAATAATGAACAATCAGTGCAATTAACTCAGCTGCTAAATATTGGTATTCATCATTAAGTAAAAAATCAAAACTTCGGTAAAACTCAGTGTTAATACCCGCGGTTAATGTAGTTGATTCATCATTAAGCGCCTTCAAAACTAGCGCAGAGTGCTCACCACTGGCTTTATCTTTACTGAAACCAAGCCTTGCCAAGTGAAAATCATCCTTTAACCAAAAACTAAGCAAACTTTGCGTGGCGCCAAAGCTTGAAGAGAGAAAATCCGCTCCTTGATTTTGAGCAAACTTGGCGATTTTTGTTAAAAACATCCCTCCAATACCTTGCTGCTGTAATGAGACGTGAACCGCAATACGCACTACCCTAACATAGTGAAAGCTAAAGGCGCTTTCAACACCACAATGCGTCAATAAAGATTGCGGAGTAAATTGATTAGTGAGGCGTTTTCGAGAATTTAGAACGTCACAAATATCTTCACTCGCTATGGGTACATCACCAGATTGGCCTTCATGCATTAACATAGCCACAGCTACCACAATGCGCTTATTATTAATAACAGCGAATAAGCACACTAATGTCACATGAGTATTATCTAGGAGCAACTTGATATCACTAGGTTTCGTTTGATAATGAGCCGTTACTAATATTGATACTACCTGTGCTAGCAACTCTTCATCAGCAACTAGCATTTCAGCGTTAATTTTTTTAAACTCTAAAGAATTAATATCCACTTGGGTTAAAGCACTTATCGCCCCTTCCCTACCTTTACTGCCAGATAAATCAGTCAGCTCAGCATTGAGTAGGCAAGCAGTAAAAATTAATTGCTCAAGGGGATCGTCTTGTCGATAACGTATTGGCTGGTGAACATGTAAACTTTTCCATTGGGGGCATAATACCTCAAGGCGCTGTTGAAACTTGATAGTAAACCCTCGGCCTGCTCCTTCATAACCATGCACAGTACTTGAAAAAACGAGGCGATGATAACATTTTACTATTTCTTCAAGTTGGTAAACCGGAATTGCCGCCGCTTCATCCATTAGTATTAGACTTGCTTTAACCTCATGCTTAATAAGCTGATCAATGGCAATAAATTCAACAATGCCGTTTTTATAGGTAAAACAGTTATTATCAAAACACCCTTCAGGTAAACTTATCCGCAATTGATTGAAAAAAACAGTTAATGAATTTATATCAGCAGCGGTAACCACAATAACCAATGGGTTATCTTTACTCGCATTTTTTAATAACTGCGCACTAGCTATTGCTAATGCAGAAGATTTTCCTCTTCCTCTATCAGCTGTTAATACTAAAGGCCTTTTTCTTTTTCCTAACGCGACTTTTAAGATGGCATTAACTGCAGTGACTTGCTCATTAGTCACACAAGCAAAGGGGTGCTCATCAGAGTGTGGCAATAATGTTTTAACATCTTGAGTAGAACTGAGTGCCGGTAAAATAAAGTTATCCTGCTCAATTACCGCATGATCGGTACTAGCTGCAACCAAGGTTAAAAAACGTTGATAAAATAAACTCGACTCTAGCTCATGTAAATTTTTCACAACTAAAATAAATATGCCGCCAGACACCAAGGTACCAGAAAGAGCAGCTATGACGTCAATAGGCAATAGCTTATGCATGAACACAACATAATCACTTTCACTGCCGAGTTTATCTCGAAAGCGTTGTAATGACATATTCGCCTTGATAGCCGGACTATCTGAATAAATAAAAGAGCGAGGCTTTTCTTTATTTTCTGCTTCAATAATATCAGCTGAATTTAATAATGACTGTGCCCATAACTCATCTCCGGCAAGCACAATTAATCGGCGCTCATTTAACGCTAATGCTTGCTGTTGAAAGCTTTGAAACCAGGCAATAAATGCTTTATTTGTCATGATAAATCATACGGATAATTTAATTCTTTATAAGACAATAGTTTAGCAAGCAATCTCTGGATAAAGTAGAAAAATCTATTGAAAAAATTATATTACTTGCCTATGTTGATTAATATCTACATTGATAACATTTCATATTTTTATGTGAGTAAAGCTAATGGTAGGCGATGAAGAATTTTTAGATGATCTTGATTCCGGTGAAAGTGAAAATGACCATGAAGTTGACATTGAAGCCAGCGAGCTTGCAGAGAAAGAAGCATTGGCTCAAGCACAAAAAAATCTGTTAGCTCGAAAGCGTATTGACGAATTGATGGAGAGGAAAAGGCTTAAAGAGCTGCTCGACGATGAAGATGATTGGTAATCGCAAATATGGCTAGAAGTAATGTTCGTTTTTTTTAAACAAATACAGTATGGTTGACATACCTTTAAGTTAAAAAATACAACATTTATCATGAATAATAACAATACCGTTAAGCTTAAAAAAACGTATTTAACAGCTAAAATTCTCTGCTCATTATTTTTATTAGCCAGTGTTAGTGCTAATACCCAAGCCAAAGCGCTTTCCCATAAAAGTACCGTAGATAAATTAACGGCTCAAGTTGAGCCAGATGTCATTAAATGGCGTCGTCATTTTCATCAATACCCTGAACTCTCCAACAGAGAATTTGAAACAGCGAAAACAATTGCCAAATACTTAACTTCATTAGGGCTTGAAGTTCAAACCGGCATTGCTAAAACAGGTGTAGTCGCCATTTTAGACTCTGGAAAACCGGGCCCTGTTGTTGCTCTTCGCGCAGATATAGACGCTTTACCTGTTACTGAAAGTGTTAACCTTCCTTTTGCTTCCAAAGTTAAATCAACATACAACGGACAAGATGTTGGTGTTATGCACGCTTGTGGACACGATACACATATAGCCATGTTGATGGGTGCTGCTAAAATATTAACCAGCATGAAAGATAAATTAAATGGTAAAGTAAAATTTATCTTTCAGCCGGCTGAAGAAGGTGCACCAGAAGGCGAAGTTGGTGGTGCAGAAGTGATGGTAAAAGAAGGTGTTTTAACCGCTCCTAATGTTGATGTTATCTTCGGTTTACATATCAGTTCAAATAAAGATGTTGGCACAGTACATTATCGATCTGGCGGGATTATGGCTGCAGTTGACCCTTTTAAAATTGTCGTAGACGGCAAACAATCTCATGGCGCTTATCCATGGAATAGTGTTGACCCTATTGTAACTTCGGCTCAAATAATTATGGGGTTACAAACCATTGTCAGTCGAGAGGTTGAGTTAATTGACAGTGCGGCTGTGGTAACCGTAGGTATGATACATGGAGGCACACGCTCCAATATTATCCCTAACAAAGTTGAGATGGTGGGTACAATTCGCACTCTAAACCCTGAAATCAGAAAGCATATCCATCAATCAGTTCATAATAAAGCAGACAGTATTGCTAAAAGTATGAATGCTAAGGCAACCGTGACACTGCCACTTGATTACAGTTACCCTATTACCTATAACGATGAAAAATTAATGACAGAAATGTTACCGGTATTACAAGCTACTGCAGGCGCTGAAAACACGAAAGTAACCAACCCTGTGACCGGCGCAGAAGATTTTTCTTTCTTTCAAGAAAAAGTACCTGGCTTATATCTATTTATCGGAGGCAAAGCTAAAAATATGCCTGAAGAGCAATCACCCGATCATCACACCCCTGAATTTGAAATTGACGAAAGTGGTATGAAGCTGGGCGTTAAATTATTAACTAATTTAACGCTAGATTATATGGATAATCACCATTAAACTAGGGCAAATAATGAGACTAGCTATTTATGGCTAGTCTTTAATTTCCCCCTAGAGCTTTTATCAACCATGACATTATTTGAAAAACTCCGCTGCCTCTTTACTTTTGGTCAAGGGGTAGCTTTACCTTTACCCGAAATCCCTGAGAATTCAACGCCTTTACCTTTATTTACTCAATGGTTCGAAGACGCCAATAAGTCGGGGATTTTACTCCCCGAGGCTATGTCTGTTAGCTCTTGTAGCAGTGATGGACAACCTAGCTCTCGCATGGTGCTTTTGAAAGAATTTAACGAACAGGGCTTTGTATTTTTCACTAACTACGGTAGTAGAAAAAGCCATGAATTAGCTGAAAACTCTAAAGTAGCCTTACTATTTCATTGGAATGTTTTACAAAGACAAATACGCATTGAAGGTAGCGTTGAAAAAGTGACAGCACAAGAGTCCGCTGACTACTTCCATAGCCGAGACAGAGGTAGCCAAGTTGGTGCCTGGGCATCGAAACAAAGCCAAAAGTTAAAAGAAACTAATGAGCTACATGAGCGAATGGCTCACTTTAGTGATAAATATGCACAAGGTGAAGTTCCACATCCTGAGTTTTGGGGCGGATGGCGAGTAAAACCTACCTACGTTGAATTCTGGCAAGGCCGAGCTAATCGCTTACACGACCGAGTTTGCTTCGAAAAAAATAACAACAACTGGGATAATTTTAAATTACACCCTTAAGGTATTACTTTTTAGTTTTACTGCTCGGTGCTGGAATAATATCTGGCTTAACACACTGTGGTAAGTCACCTTTTTGTTTTTGAGCTAAGTAAAAGTCTTCTGAAATCACTAAATGCTCACCTAACTGTTTAATACGAGTGTCGTTGGCAGGGTGAGTTGACATAAACTCAGGTGGTGCATCCTTACTTAGCTTGGACATATTCTGCCACAACTTCACGCTAGCTTTAGGATTAAACCCCGAGTGCGCCATTAGCTCTTGACCAACAATATCAGCCTCGCTTTCGTGAGCACGGCTATATGGCATCACTAAGCCGTATTGTACGCCAATACCCAGCCCTGCAACCCAAGCGCCTTTATTATCAACATCACTGGCACCTAGCGCTATGGCTGCGACCATCAAACCAACGTTAGAGAGCTTATTCGCTGATAATCGTTCATTAGAATGATGCTCAAGTACGTGACCTACTTCATGACCAATAATTGCAGCTAGCTGATCTTGATTTTCAGTAACATTTAATATGCCAGTATAAACACCAATTTTACCGCCAGGTAAGGCGAAAGCATTAATTTGCTCAGAGTCAAAAACAACCACTTCCCATTCACCTTGATGGGCGGATTCAGGTACATTAGCTGTAATAGCATCAGCGACACAATGAACAAAAGCGTTAGTATCAACATCAAGGCTTATCGGAAGCTCTTTCTTCATTTGCTCGAAAGAAGTTGTCCCCATATGGTTTAGTTCAGCTTCAGAGTATAAAGAAACTTGATTACGACCTGTTGAAGAGGTTGAACAAGCGCTTAAAAATAGAAGAGATAAGATAACTGTTAAAATGCGTTTCATAGAATTTAAAGTGAGAATAATACGATTAATATATTGTACAGTATTTTACGCACGGAAAAACAGTGGGAATGATAATGGCAACGACAATAAAAAACGCCAAGACAAGCTTGGCGTTTTGATATATCAGTTAATCAATAAAGGAAGCAGTTTATCAACCACCCACTAAGGCTAATAATATACCGGCCGCTACTGCTGATCCAAGAACACCAGCAACATTTGGCCCCATAGCATGCATTAGTAAGAAATTATGCGGATTAGCTTCTAAACCAACTTTATTGGCTACACGAGCTGCCATTGGTACAGCTGATACGCCAGCAGCACCAATTAATGGGTTAATAGGTGTTTTAGAAACCTTATTCATCACCTTAGCCACCATTACACCTGATGCGGTACCAATAGAGAAAGCTACGGCGCCTAGTCCTAAGATACCTAATGTCTCAACATTTAAAAATGCTTCTGCGCTTAATTTTGAACCAACACCCAGTCCTAAGAAGATGGTTGTAATGTTGATTAATTCATTTTGCGCTGTTGAGCTTAAACGATCAACCACACCACATTCTCGCATTAAGTTACCTAAACAAAACATCCCGACTAAAGGTGTCGCTGAAGGTAAAAAGAATATGGTCATTAACAATACGCCAAGTGGAAAAACTACTTTCTCAATTTTAGTTACTGGACGTAATTGCTCCATCTCAATTTTACGTTCATCTTCAGATGTTAATGCTCTCATGATAGGCGGTTGAATAATTGGTACTAATGCCATATAAGAATAGGCAGCAACAGCAATTGCTCCCAAAAGATGAGGCGCTAATTTTGACGCTAAAAATATCGCTGTTGGTCCATCGGCACCACCAATAATGGCAATAGCTGAAGCATCTTTTAAAGTGAACTCAATACCCGGCACTACGTTTAGTGCAATAGCACCAAATAAAGTAGCAAAAATACCAAATTGAGCAGCAGCACCCAGTAATAAAGTTTTAGGGTTAGCTATTAAGGCGCCAAAGTCGGTCATAGCACCAACCCCCATAAATATTAGCAAGGGGAAGATACCAGTATCTATGCCTGCATAATAAATATAGTGAAGTAAGCCTCCAACTTCTGAAAAGCCCGCTATCGGTATATTTGTTAATATCGAACCAAACCCCATAGGTAACAGTAATAAAGGTTCGAAATTACGCGCGATGGCTAAATAGAGTAAACCACAGCCAACTAACATCATGATCACCTGGCCTAACTCAAAGTTTGCTAAGCCGGTTGATAACCACAGTTTATTTAACGAATCCATGCTATCCCCTATGAAAAGCTAAGTAAGGCGTCGCCAACTGCAACAGCGTCACCTTCTTTAGTATGTAAACTAGTGATCACGCCCGCGTTAACTGCACGTACTTCGGTTTCCATTTTCATCGCTTCCATAATAATAACGACATCACCCGCTTCAACATTGTCACCTTCATTAACTAACACTTTGAAAATGTTACCTGCAAGTGGCGCATTTAATGTTTCTTCTGCTGAAATAGATGCTGATTGTTTAATGGCATCATCACCGGCAGGATGGGTAATTGACTCAATAGAGCCTCCAGGCGCTACAACAACATCATAAACTTTACCATCAACGCTCACTGCATAGTTTTCTGGCTCAGTAGTCGATGACGACGTCTGTGCAACGCTTTCTGTTTTAGGAGTCGCTTTAGTCGGTACAGGTTCAAAAGCATCTGGGTTATTACGATTCTCTAAAAACTTCAAACCAATTTGTGGGAATAATGCGTAAGTTAACACGTCATCAATAGTTTCATCAGCCAGCGTAATATTTTTCTCTTTTGCTAACCCTTGTAACTCTTCAGATAATTTATCCACTTCTGGGTCAAGTAAATCAGCAGGTCGACAAGTGATCACATCTTGACCATCTAAAACTCGATTTTGTAATGCACTATCAACTGGCGCCGCAGTAGCACCATATTCACCTTTAAGAACTCCAGCGGTTTCTTTAGTGATTGATTTATAACGTTCGCCGGTAAGTACATTAAGAACAGCTTGCGTACCAACAATTTGCGAGGTTGGTGTTACTAGAGGGATATAACCTAAGTCTTTACGAACTTTAGGGATTTCAGTTAGAACATCATCAAATTTATCTGAGGCGCCCTGCTCTTTCAGCTGGTTTTCCATGTTGGTTAACATGCCGCCAGGTACTTGTGCAGTAAGAATACGAGCATCGACACCTTTTAGGCTACCTTCAAACTGCTCGTACTTTTCACGGACATCACGAAAATATGCAGCTACTTCAGCCATTTTTTCAACATTTAAGCCTGAATCTCGTGCTGTACCTTCAACAATTGAAGCAATTGTTTCTGTCGGTGAATGCCCGTAAGTCATACTCATTGAAGAAATTGAAGTATCAATAACATCAACACCGCTATCGATAGCCTTCATTTGTGTTGCTACACTTAAACCTGTTGTTGCATGACAGTGCATAGCAATAGGTAATGATACAGTTTCTTTTAATTTAGAGATTAACTCTGCTGCATCATAAGGTTTTAATAAACCAGACATATCTTTAATACATAAAGAATGTGCACCCATATCTTCAAGTTGCTTGGCCATAGTCAACCAACCTTCAAGTGTATGAACTGGGCTTTCAGTGTAGCTTAAAGTCCCTTGTGCATGCGCTCCCACCTTAACGGCGGCCTTTATAGAGGTTTGCAGGTTACGGACATCGTTCATCGCATCAAAAATACGGAACACATCAACACCGTTTAAGTGAGCACGCTCAACAAACTTCTCAACAACATCATCAGCATAATGGCGATAGCCCAATATGTTTTGACCACGGAATAACATTTGTTGCTTTGTATTTGGCATTGCTTTTTTTAATGCACGAATACGTTCCCAAGGATCTTCTCCTAAATAACGAATACAAGAATCAAATGTTGCTCCTCCCCAAGACTCTATTGACCAGTAACCTACTTCGTCTAAGGTTTTTGCAATGGGTAGCATATCGTCTAAACGTAGACGTGTTGCTAATATTGACTGATGGCCATCTCTTAAGACAACTTCGGTAATACCTAATGGCTTGCTCATGACTGTGCCCTTATTTCGTTATTTATTTAATATTTTGTTGGGAGTGTTGCTGACGGTAGCGTGTAACAGCTCCGCTTATAGCTGCAACAATAGCGGGTGAAACCTCACCGCTTGCTACTTTGTTATTTTTTTTTACTGAACGTTTACTAGTTGGTGCAACCGGATCTGGAAATTTAACTGCCAGTTTAGCCAATACCGTATTAATAAATAGTATTAAGATACTTAAAAAAGCAAAGACAAATACCATACCAGCGAGCATTAATGTACCTGCTTCTATAAAATGCTGTTGCATATCGTTCATTTTTTGATTTCTCATTTTAAAATTTCAGAAATTAGAATAATCACTCCAATAATTAAAAACAAACACTTTTTAGCCGTTTCAGAAAAATAATTCTTCGTCAAGCCCCAAAAGAGGAGATATTCAGTCTTTTTTACTAATTATTCAGGATTAATTGCATAAAGAAGATATTGTATACAATATCATTTCAGTGAATATCGGTCATAGAGAAGAAACAACCCTGATATTATACAATATACCCTAATAGGTATTTTATGCAGGAAACTTGAATAATATTCATAATAGCCGCTTCTGTTACACATCTACTCACCAGCAGCCGCTAATTTTAGTGTGATTTTCATACTAGGATAAAACAGGTTATAGCACCAAGTCCTAGACATTTTTACAAGCTAACCTAAAAGCCAGGTTTATTTATTCTCTTAGAGATGTGGCGGACGCGGCAGGAGTCGAAGCTGCGACCGCAAAGGGATTCAGTCGTAGCCAGCTTTCTCTAAACATAAGCTATCCAGCTGAGCGATGAATTTACTGCACAATATATTAACTGTGAATTTCAGACATAAAAAAACCTAGCAAAAGCTAGGTTTATTTATTCTCTTAGAGATGTGGCAGACGCGGCAGGAGTCGAACCTGCGACCGCAAAGGGATTCAGTCGTAGCCAGCTTTCTCTAAACATAAGCTATCCAGCTGAGCGATGAATTTACTGCACAATATATTAACGGTTAATTTCAGACATAAAAAAACCTAGCAAAAGCTAGGTTTATTTATTCTCTTAGAGATGTGGCGGACGCGGCAGGAGTCGAACCTGCGACCGCCTGGTTCGTAGCCAGGTACTCTATCCAGCTGAGCTACGCGTCCGCGGTCTAAAAATTTCTTTATACAGCTTTAATAGTAGCTGTTCTTCTTGCTTTTACCACTTTCACTCTAAAGAGAAAAAGTGGCGGACGCGGCAGGAGTCGAACCTGCGACCGCCTGGTTCGTAGCCAGGTACTCTATCCAGCTGAGCTACGCGTCCGCAATTTAAGATGTATTTTATATCGTTACTTACCCGATAAAACGAACCTTGTTCGTAGCCATCATCACTAAACAATCTATCCAGCTAAACTACGTGTCCGCAATAAACTATTTTTTACATCTTAGCTTAAAGATACACAGCCATTAATTATTAAAAATAAAATTAATGGCGGAGAGGGAGGGATTCGAACCCTCGATCCGGCTATAAACCAGATACTCCCTTAGCAGGGGAGCGCCTTCGGCCACTCGGCCACCTCTCCAGTGGGTGCGAATATTAATGGATCCTAAAAATAAGTCAAACATTTTTACTCATTTATTTAGCTTTTTGTTCTGTTTGTTGACAATTCAAACAAAAACATCAATTTTCAACCATTTCAACGTCCAAAAAATAAAAAAGCACCATCTATTATGGTGCTTTTTATTGAACGTTTTATTACTTCAAATAAATTAAACGTTGCCAGATGCCTCACTTCCATCTTTCTCAGCTTGGATGCGCATATAAATTTCTTCACGGTGCACTGAGATTTCTTTCGGCGCATTAACACCTATTCTTACCTGATTTCCTTTAACGCCCAAGACAGTCACAGTGACTTCATCACCAATCATTAATGTCTCACCAACGCGTCGTGTTAATATTAACATATACATCTTCCTTTTTTTCTAAAGTTGAGAATCACTAAATAAATATATATAAGCTAGTAATATATGAAATTAGTATCTTTTTCCTTCATACACTTTAAGTAATAGTAAATATTTGGGAAAAAGTCATTTTTTGATAAGTTTTAGCTCCTATTCTTTCCACTCATCAAGTTACAAGTCATTCTAACAAGCTTATATTAGCCTTGAATATAGACAAAAGATGTTTTTTTGATGTTATTTTTTGTTCGATAACGCAACCGTTAACACACGGTTAACATTCGAGAGTAAAAAAACACCAAAAAATCATTCCGCATTCACCTGTCAAATTCAAGGTAAAAAAAAACCAATAAACAATGCTTATTGGTTTTCTTAAACAAAAGGCTTAAAACTAAGTTAACTTATCAGTCAACCAAGGCGTTACTGACGCTAATGCTGCGGTAATGTTTTCAGGCTGACTACCACCAGCTTGTGCCATATCAGGTCGCCCTCCCCCTTTACCGCCAACTTGTTGTGCAACCATGTTGACTAACTCGCCCGCTTTAACTTTACCAATAAGATCTTTAGTAACCCCTGCGATTAAGCCAACTTTACCGCCGTTAGCAGTAGCAAGCATTATAATACCCGATTGCATTTTGTTTTTAAGATCATCAACCATACCGCGTAAGGCTTTGCTTTCGACACCATCTAAATCAGCAATAAGCACGTTAACACCATTAATTTCAACAGTTGTATTTATTAAATCAGAGCCCGCTTGCGCCGCTAACTCTTGTTTCAGGGCAATAATTTCTTTTTCTAATGTTTTGGAACGCGTAACAAGCTGTTCTACTTTAGCATCAACGTTTGCGACATCAGATTTAACGGTATTTGCTACCTTATTCAATGTTGCGGTTTGTTGATTAATAAATGCTAAAGCGCCTGTCGCTGTTACAGCTTCAATACGGCGTACTCCTGCCGCAATACCTGATTCTGAGACGATTTTCAGTAAACCGATGTCACCGGTACGATTTACATGGACACCACCACATAGCTCGATTGAAAAGTCTCCCAGTGTAACAACACGAACTTCATCATCATATTTTTCACCAAACAATGCCATAGCACCTTTTTCTTTGGCTTCTTCTATGTACATTGATTCAGTGTCTTTTTGATGATTTCGACGAATTTCATTATTCACCATTTGCTCAACATCAAATAACTCTTGCTCTGTAACTGCTTCAAAATGAGAGAAATCAAAGCGTAATTTATCCTCATCACACAATGAGCCTTTTTGTGCGACATGCTCACCTAAAACGTTACGAAGTGCAGCGTGAATTAAATGTGTTGCGGTATGGTTTTTAACAATAGCGGCTCGACGTTCAACATCAATTTCAGCTTTAACACGGCGGTTTAAGCCCATATCTGTTTTCGCAATTCCTTTATGAGCAAAGGCATCACCTAACTTAATGGTATCTTCGACTTCAAAAGTGCCACCATCAAGGTGTAATAAACCACTGTCGCCAACTTGACCACCTGATTCAGCATAAAAAGGTGTGCGATCTAAAATGACGATTCCTCGCTCACCGGCGTTTAATTGCTCTACCGCTTCTTGCTCTTCATTGTTAAATAACTCAACAATGGTAGAAGAGTAGGAATCATTGTCATAACCTTTGAAATCAGTTTTATGATCTGATTTTAATTGTTGGTTATAATCAGTACCGAAGTTGCTTGCCTGTTGCGCGCGCTCACGTTGCATACGCATAGCAGCATCAAACCCTTCATGATCAATATTTAGTTGACGTTCACGAGCAATATCTGCAGTTAAATCTGCAGGGAAACCATAAGTATCATAAAGTTTAAAGACATCATCGCCATTAACGGTATCGCTAGTTAAATTAGACAAAATATCTTCGAGTAACAGCATACCTCGATCGAGTGTGCGACCAAATTGCTCTTCTTCTATACGTAATAACTTTTCAATAGTCGCTTGCTGCTGCTTTAATTCAGGATATGCTTCCCCCATTTGCTCAACTAATGAATTAACCAGTTTATGGAAAAAGTGTGCTTGGGCTTCTAGTTTGTGACCATGACGAATCGCACGTCGTATTATACGACGTAATACATAACCACGACCTTCATTAGATGGCACAACGCCATCAACGATTAAAAAACAGCATGAACGAATGTGATCGCTAATCACTCGCAATGACTTATTATCTAAATCAGTACAATTAAGTAAATTAGCCGTATCTTTGATTAGTGCTTGAAATAAATCGATTTCATAATTGCTATGCACATTTTGCATGATAGCTGAAATACGCTCTAAGCCCATGCCAGTGTCAATTGATGGGTTTGGTAAAGGCTCCATATCACCATTTGCTTGGCGATTAAATTGCATGAAGACGATATTCCAAATTTCGATAAAACGATCACCGTCTTCTTCAGGTGAGCCAGGAGGCCCTCCCCAAATATGCTCACCGTGATCATAAAATATTTCTGAGCATGGTCCACAAGGACCTGTATCACCCATAGACCAAAAATTATCAGACTCAAACTTTTTGTCTGCTGATTTATCACCGATGCGAATTATTTTTTCAACCGGCACACCTACTTCGTCTCTCCAATAGGCAAAAGCTTCTTCATCACTTTCATAAACCGTCACTAATAACTTATCTTTTGACAATCCTAGAACATCGGTTAAAAATTCCCATGCATAGCTTATGGCATCTTCTTTAAAGTAATCGCCAAAGCTAAAGTTACCCATCATTTCAAAAAAAGTATGATGGCGAGCCGTATAACCAACATTCTCTAAATCATTATGCTTACCGCCAGCACGAACACAACGCTGAGCTGAAGTTGCACGGGTATAACTGCGCTTTTCAGCACCTAAAAATACATCTTTAAAAGGCACCATACCGGCGTTGGTAAATAATAACGTGGCATCATTACCAGGAACTAGTGAACTACTTTTAACGATTTGATGTTGTTTCGTGGCAAAATAATCTAAAAATGCCTGACGTACTTCGGCGGTGCTTTTAATCATGGGAACCTTAATCAATCTATTCAACTATTATTTACTAATGTAAATGCTCTCTATCGCAAAAATTTCGTCAGCTGAGAAGCCACGATATTGCAAAAAACGAATTCTTTTGGCTTGTTCTTTTTGAGCTACTTTAGGGTCTTTGGTTTCAAATTTACTAAAGCGCTTATTATACGCAAGCTCGGCTTGAAGATACCAATCAATTTCGCAATTTTTCTGCAATTGTTGAATAATTGTTGTACTAACACCTTTTTGTTTAAGCTCATTAGCGATATAACGCCAACCATAACCTCTATTCGCTCGATAGCGACAAGTACTTTGAGCAAATCGGTCATCTGATAAGTAATCTTTTTCTAATAGACGCTCTACGGCTATTTCAATGTCACCAGCCTCAAACTCACGAGTATTTAGCTTTTGTCTTAATTCAAACTCAGAATGTTCTCGACGTGCCAGTAAACCTACACCACATTGAAGCGCTGTTTGTTTTTGGTATTTGTTTTTTTTCCGCTGTTGCTGTTCTTCTATCATGTCTTGTTCTTTTCAATACAATATTTAGGGAGTTAAAGTAAACTCAATTGTTTAGCTTGGTACTTAACCTCATCGCTATCTTCTTCTGCAAACCCGATAGTTAATCCGACAAGTCGAATGCCTCGACCATTGGCTCGCTCGAAGGCTCTCGGTAATAAGGCAGTATATATATCTTGCTGCACATCTAAACTTTGTTGTTCAACCGTCGTTTGGTTAAAATCATTAAACTTTAATTTAATCCCTTGTTTCACTATCTTTCGTCCCGTTACTTTAGTTAAGCGGGCCAATAGTTTTGGATATAAGGTATTAATAACGGCTAAACAATCACCTTGTGTACAGATATCTTCAGCCAACGTAGTTTCTATCGCTAAAGATTTACGCTGCCGGCTAACTTCTAGTTCCCGATGATCAATGCCGTGTGACTTTTGATACAGACTTGTCGCGAATTTTCCAACAATGGTAGTTAAATTAGCAATAGTTGAAGAACGTACATCAGCACAAGTTGAAAAGCCAAAAGACTGTAACTTTTCAAATGTTTTAGGACCAATACCGGGAATTTTTTTTAGCGACAGTTGTTCAACAAAATCTGTTACTTTATCAGGTGAAATCACGCACTGACCATTTGGCTTATTTTCATCACTGGCTATTTTAGCGATAAATTTATTCGGTGCTACACCTGCTGATGCAGTTAAATTAAGCTCGTTAAATATATCTGCACGTATTTGTTTTGCAATTAATGTCGCACTACCTTGGCACAGTGTTGACTCTGTTACATCAAGAAAAGCTTCATCTAAAGAAAGGGGCTCAATGAGTGTGGTATAACGAGAAAATATTTCTCGTATATGAGCTGAGACTTCCTTATATACCGACATTCTGCCATTTACTATGGTTAAATTAGGACAAAGTTGCTTAGCTTTAATGGCTGACATCGCTGAACGCACGCCATATTCTCTTGCTTGATAATTACAGGTACTTAATACACTGCGAGGCCCATCTCCACCAACCGCTAATGGTATATCTCTGTATTCAGGAAAATCACGCATCTCCACGGCTGCGTAGAAGCAGTCCATGTCGATGTGTATTATTTTCTTATGCGCAAGCTCTGTCATACCGACAGTTTACTGGCTTTTTATACAGTGTCAATAAAGAAGCACTAATACACAGCTGCCTATATTATAAAAGCGCTATACTTGAATTTAGTTTTTCTGCTGTGCCGCGTATGCTTCAACTTGTTGCCAAACACGCATTAAATTACCCGAAAGTAACTTTTCAATCTCTTGCCTATTATAACCACGCTCTAATAAACCGGCGATTAAGTTTGGATAACTCGCTACATCTCTTAAGTTACTTGGGAGAATACCGCTAACACCATCAAAATCAGAGCCAATACCAACGTAATCAATACCCACTAATTTGATCACATGGTCATAATGATCTAATACTTGAGCTAAGGTTCCTACGTCATATGGGTTGTCTAATTTGTATTGTTCTTCAAAAGCTTCTATTGCAGCTTTATCGGTGTCTAGCTCTTCATTTAAACTATTTTCTTTAATAAACGCCGCTTTGGCTATTTTATAAACAGCACTTTGTTCACGATATTTTTGTGAAATAAAGATACCGCTGAACGTCATTTGGATAACACCACCTTTTTCAGCGAGCAGCTTGATCATGTCATCAGACATATTACGTTCAAAACCAGGGGTAAAGAAACGTGCTGAAGAATGCGAAGCAATCACGGGGGCTTTACTGATTTCCATCACTTGATAAAACGCTTGGTCAGAGACATGAGAAATATCCACCATCACGCCGGTATTGTTCATGGCAACAATTAGCTCTTTACCAAAATCAGTTAAGCCTTGAGCAGGACGCTCTTCATCATAGGAAGAGTCTGATATATGATTTGCTTTCGCATGTGCTAAGGTAATGTAACGAATACCACGCTGATAAAAATGCTCTAGATTAGCTAAATCCCCTTCTATTGGGCTGCCATTTTCCATGCCCAAAGGTAGTGAAATAAGTCCATTAGCAAAGTTTTCTTTTACCTGCTCTGTTGAATAAGCCAGTGCAAATTTATCTGGTGCTTGTTTAACGATCAGTTCAACATCATCAATTAACTTATCAGCAAGCTCTTTACTGCCCCCTAACTTTTGTAGTTTTGAAGGAATGTAAATAGACATGAAAGCTGAGTTTAAACCACCTTTTACCGCCCTTGGATAATCAAAATCACCATGCTCAGTAGCAAAACTCACATCTTCATATTCCTCTTCCAAACGATAAGGTACGTCAATATGTGTATCAATAATTAGTGCTTCTTTCGCTATTTTCTTAGCTAAAGCTTGTGTCGTTACGGTGTCACTTGTATTGATCTTTTCAGTCACTGAAGCTTTATCTCCACATGACGTTAATGCCATAACTGAACATAATGCAACAAGCGATAATCGATTAAGAGATAAGGAATTCATGTGCTACCTTTTATAATTGTTATTAAGATGTGATTTATCATCATGGTAAAGACCCATGATGATAATTTTATATAGCAACTTTAGTCAATGTAAGTTTGCTGAAATGATTTCAAAGAGGGTGAAAGAATATTGATCAGGGTATCAATATGATCATCTCGATCATTTAATGCTGCGATATAGTGATATTGCTCACCACCAGCCTCCATAAATACTTCACGGTTTTCATGTTCAAGCTCTTCAAGTGTTTCTAAACAATCAGCGCTAAATGCTGGGCTAATTATCGCTATGTGTTTATCACCGTTTTGGGCTAACTCTGCGAGTGTTTCGTCAGTGTATGGTTGTAACCATGTTGCTTTGCCAAAACGAGATTGAAAAGTCATCACAAAGTCATTGTCACTTACCCCTAATGGCCTAAGAGATAACTCTTCAATCAAGAGTTTAGTGGTAAGTTGACAGAAGTCGTAATAAGGATCACCCAACTGATAAAAAAGCTCAGGCATACCATGATAAGAAAGCACTAATTTATCAGGCTTTCCGTGTACATTTAAATGCTCACTGATGGTGTTAGCCAATGCTTTAATGTAATGAGAATTATCATGATAGCTATTAATAAAATGCAAACTAGGCACATAGCGCCATTGTTGTAATTCTTGGCTCACAGCATCAAAAGCTGAAGCGGTTGTCGGTCCCGCATATTGTGGATATAACGGTAAGACAACAAGCTTATCGATACCCTGTTGCTGAAATTTTCGCAACACCGTATTGATAGAAGGCTTACCATAACGCATAGCTATATCAACAACGACATCATCTCCATATTGTTGTTTAAGCTTTTGTGCTACTTTATCTTTTTGTGCTTGGCTTATAACCAACAAGGGTGCGCCAGCATCAGTCCAGACACTTTGATATAATTTGGCTGACTTTTTTGGCCTGACACGTAAAATAATACCGTGCAAAATCACCATCCAGATGAGTCTTGGAATTTCCACAACTCTAGGATCAGAGAGAAACTCTCGTAAATAGTGTCGAACCGCACTCGTCGTTGCATGCTCAGGTGAGCCTAAATTAGTTAATAGTACCCCAGTTTTTGATGAGGTATTACCTTGAGTGCTATTGCTAGCGCTAAAACGTGACTTCATGCTCTACTTCCATAACTTAACTAAACCTACTCTACCAAGTTATCAATAATCAAACTAATCGTTTCTTTATTATCGACAGCAATATCTCGAACTTCGCCTTTAAAATCTCCAGGCTTAATTCCTGCTCCACCTTGTTTAGATACTATCGCAAATATATGTACCTGCTCAACACTGCTTAACTTATTTTGTGGTGTCATCGCTTGGCTATCATTTAAGGTCACCACTTTAGGTAAATCACTCGCCATTAGTTTTACTGCTGCTAACGGCATACGCTGGCCGTTAGTCGGTAAAGCATATACAAACACCACCTTATCTTCACCTAGCGCAAGTTGCTGCTCAACTTCATCAGCTAAACTCACCGTAACTTGAATGCTTGGGCCAACGACCTCTGGCGTATTCTCAACAGGCAAAGATAAACGGTTTTTAGCTTCATTAACCGCTTCTTGTAGTGCCTCAATATTCACACCTTGTCTATTGGCGTTAATAATACGTTGCCAATAATGAATTGCTTGCTGATAATTTTGCTCCATAAAATTATGCATACCTAGCAATATATTGGTTGATGGGTCAAATTCATCTAAAGCTAATGCACGGTCAATTAAGCTTTGTACATGTTCGTCTATTTGTTGGTTATGCTGGTAATAACTTGCTTGCGCGATTGCACCAAGTAAGTCTGCATGTTCACCTTCAATACGAATTACTTGTTCGAAAGAAGCTATCGCATGATTAAACTCTCCTGCACCCACATAAGTTTGTCCTAAGCTATACCAAGCTTCACCGTCATCTGGTTTTTCATTAAGGTGCTTTTGCAGTTCGTCAATGTAATCGATCATTTGTTGCTGACGGGCTTGCTCTTGCTGTTCAATAGACATTGATTGTCCTGAGCCATGACTAACAGCAGGCATGGAGACTAACTTATCTAATGTGCCTTGCTTTACATACAAAGCAATTGAAAAAGCGATTATAAAAACAGATAAAGTTAGTGGCCAAAGAATATTAAAGGTTTGACCTTCTTCTAAAGGAACAACATTTTTCTCTGCTGATTCAATATCCTGAAGCAAGCTATTATCTAGCTCTGCCAATAAATATTGATAATTTTCTTCGTCAATGCCGCCTTCAGAAAAATCTTTTTCTATTTCGGCTTTATGCTCATGGTACAAATTGATATTGGTTTGAGCACGTACGCTCTGCTGTGTTGTAGCAACTATATCTGCACGTTGCTGAGCTTTATTTTGCTTAAAATATGGTAGCCAAATTGCACATAACAAGATGAGTATAAAAGCTACAAGAATTAATACGATTTCCATAATAATGAACTACTCTTTATCTTTTGTCGGTGAGGCTGAGTTATCTGGTTCACCTTGGTTGTCTGCTAATAATTGTGTCAACTTTTCCTGTTGGGCGGTATTTAATGCTAACGCCTCTTTCGGCGCTGGCTTTTTACGTAAAATCACTACCACAACAATTAGGCCAATCAGTATTAATAATCCAGGCCCGAACCAAAGAGCATAAGTTAATGACGAGACACGTGGGCGATACAAAACAAACTCACCATAACGCCCAACCATTAAATCTATAATTTCTGCATCCGATTTACCTTGGATTAATAAATTATATAAATCTAACCTTAATGCCGAAGCAACTGTTGAGTTTGAATCCGCTAGGTTTTGATTTTGACATTTTGGGCAACGTAATTCTTTGCTCAGTGCTTGAAATCGAACTTTGGTCACTTCATCATAAAACTCAAAGGTATCAACTGGGCTTGCCTGTACAGCCATCATGCTAATAAAACTTGCAAAGATCATTACAGGAATGAGTAAAAACTTAGGCAACATCATTATATTCCTTGTTGTTTTTCTGAAACTAGCTGCTTGATTAATGGTTCAAACTCTTTACGCCACACTCGTGTATCAATAGCTCCTGCAAAACGTTTACGTATGATGCCGTGATGATCAATAACAAACGTTTCTGGCGCGCCAAATACCCCTAACTTAACTCCCAATAAACCTTCGTCATCAAAGATGGAGAAGTGATATGGATCTTTATAATGTGTTAGCCACTTTTGGCCAGCAATACGTTCATCTTTATAATTTAAACCGTAAAGCTTCACAAAAGAATTAAGCTGTGAGTTATTAGCAATATCAAGTAAGTAAGGGTGCTCATATTTACAAGTTGGACACCAAGTGGCCCACACATTTAACAAAACGATATCGCCAGTTAAGTCGGCTTTGGTAACAACTTTATTTTCATCGGTTAATGTCGTTAACGAAAAGTCAGGCATAGCCTTACCAATTAAAGCTGACGGTAGCTCTTTCGGATTCAATGATAAACCACGATACAGAACTACGCCTAATGCAATCACCAAGATTAAAGGTAAAAAGCGAATAATTTTAGTCATTTAAGAGAGCTCCGATACAGCTTGATTACTTGGATTAACCTTAGATGATTGTGCTGTTAATTGGTCTGCACCATCACTTTTTACGCTTTGTCGAGCACGGTAACGTTTATCCATCATAGCAAGAATGCCTCCAATCGCCATGAATATAGCTCCAAGCCAAATCCAACGTACGAAAGGCTTATAATGAACACGGATAGCCCATGCACCATTATCAAGCGGGTCACCCAGTGCAACATAAACATCACGGAATAAACCAGCATCAATTCCTGCTTCTGTCATTCCCATAGTTTGTACTCGATAAGCACGGCGTTCAGGCTTTAATAACGTGACAAAATCACCATTACGATAAACGTTAATCTGCCCTTGCTCTGCGCTATAATTAGGCCCTTCAACTAACTTAATACCTTTAAATTCAATATCATAACCTGAAATATTAACACGTTCATTTACCGACATTTTCACATTAGTTTCACTTTCATAACTTGAGACTATAGTTACGCCGACAATGGAAATAGCAATACCTGCATGGGCAAAGGCCATGCCCCAATGACTACGTGTTAGCTTTGAGGTATTACGGTATTGATTGATAACATCTTTTACTACAACCAAGAATACCCACATTGCTAAAGTCATTCCCATCGCAACTAAAGCATCAAATTCACCACCGTAAATAATGGGGAATAGCAAACCAAAAGCAATACTAAACACTGATGGCTTAAATAGTTGTTTACGCAATTCCCCTTTTTTCGCTTTCTTCCACCGTATTAACGGGCCAATACCCATGATGATGAACAAGAAACTCATAATAGGAACAAACACGGCGTTAAAATACGGTGGTCCCACAGATATTTTTCCATAACCCAATGCATCTACAAGCAAGGGATATAAGGTGCCTAATAAGACTGTTGTTGCCGCAACCACTAAAATAATATTACAAAGAAGTAACGCAGTCTCTCGAGAATATAAGGCAAAGCGACTGAAGCTTGCGACATTGCTTGCTCTAAAAGCATACAATGTGAGTGAGCCACCTACAGCTATAGCCAATAACACTAAAATAAATACACCACGAGAAGGATCCGCAGCAAAAGAATGCACTGAAGTAATAACACCAGAGCGCACTAAAAAGGTACCTAACAAGCTTAAACTAAAAGCAAAAATCGCTAAGAGGACAGTCCAATTTCTAAACGTGCCGCGCTTTTCAGTAACCGCTAATGAATGAATTAAAGCGGTACCTACTAGCCAGGGCATAAAAGAAGCATTCTCAACAGGATCCCAGAACCACCATCCGCCCCAACCAAGTTCGTAGTACGCCCACCAACTACCTAAAGCAATACCTAAGGTTAAAAACATCCAAGCACCAACAGTCCAAGGACGAGACCATCTTGCCCAAGCAGCATCCATTTTACCCGACATTAACGCCGCAACAGCAAAAGCAAATGCTACCGCGAAGCCAACATACCCCAAGTAAAGCAATGGAGGGTGAATGATCAGGCCAATATCTTGCAATAAAGGATTCAAGTCACGCCCTTCCATTGGCACATTTGGCCACAATCGCTCAAATGGATTAGAAGTTAATAAAGTAAAGGCGATGAAACCAACGGCAATCATACCCATGACAGCCAACACTCGAGCGATAAACTCTTGTTCAACATTATTGGAAAATTTGGCAACAGCCATTGTCCATCCAGTTAATGAAAATACCCAAAGTAGTAATGAGCCTTCATGCCCTCCCCACACTGCACTGATTTTAAAATAATAAGGCAAATGGGTATTAGAATGACTGGCAACATATTTTATTGAAAAATCATCGAGAACAAAGCTGTATCCGAGAATGACAATACTTATGGTGGTGAAAATAAACATTCCAGACGTCAAGGGTTTTGCATAAGACATCAATTTTTGTTGACTGCTATGAACACCAATTAAAGGGATAACACTGAGGCACAAAGCAAAAGCTAAGGCTAAGACTAGAGCAATATGACCTAGCTCAGGGATAAGGTGTGGAATTATTTGTGGCACCGTATCAGGTATCATTTACTTCTCCGAAAACATAGTAACAGCACTAAACTATGGCTGCATAACACTTATATTATTAAAATAACCGCGCAATTCTAGCACACTTTTAATAATGAAAAGGCGAATAGCTTAATTCATTCAGTTTCGTAAATTGTTTCTTAATGTTACAAATTTACGTAAGTTATTTATTATTAGCTTTTAACGACGCTATGGTATGATATTGTGCAATGTAAAAACACGATCTAAATCAAAAACGATATAAGTCAAATGCGATCTAAGTCAACAGTTTGTTGGCAAGCATCAGTTAATATTTATCAGGTTTAATAATAAAAAGAGTATTCGTTCCTTGTCAGTCACCAACTCAGAGATAAAAACGGTTAATAATCAGCCAGCCTTACTTAGTGCTAAAGACTTGACCTGCATCCGTGAAGAACGCTTATTGTTTGACCTATTATCTATTGAAGTATATGCCGGTGACATTGTTCAAGTAGAAGGACCTAACGGCTCAGGTAAAACCAGTTTATTACGTATTTTAGCCGGTTTATCTCAGCCTTTTGAAGGCAAAACATATTACCAAGCTCGTTCAATTATTCGCTGTCGCGAAGAGTTTCATCAAAACCTACTCTATTTAGGTCATTTACCCGGTGTAAAAGGTGAAATGTCGGCACAGGAAAACCTAAGTTTTAACTTAGCCCTTCATGGTATCAAAGATAACCCGACAAATATCGAAGAAACATTATCACAAGTTAATTTAACTGGCTTTGAAGATAGTTTGGCCTCACACCTTAGTGCTGGTCAACATAGAAGAATTTCATTAGCACGTTTGATTAAAACCTCGGCAAAAATTTGGATTTTAGATGAGCCTTTTACGGCCATTGATAAAGAAGGTGTTCATGTACTTGAGCAGTTATTTAAATCTCATTTAAAACAAGGTGGATGTATTATTTTAACTACCCATCAAGATCTTCTTACTTTCAAGCCATCAGAAATTAAAAAAATCTGTTTAGATTATGATGCATTTACCGAGTAGGAAAGATTAGTAATATTATGAAAGCAACCAACTTATCTTATCGAGGTGTTTTTTCCCTAATCCTAAAACGTGATTTAACCATCGCAATGCGTCACAAAGATGACATTATTAATCCATTGCTATTTTTTGTAATTGTCATTACGTTATTTCCGCTAGGTATTGGTCCAGAAGCACAAACATTAAGTCGTATTGCCCCAGGCATTATTTGGGTGGCAGCGTTATTATCAACCCTACTGTCTTTAGATAGATTATTTAAATCAGATCACAATGATGGCTCATTAGAGCAAATGTTATTAAGCCCACATCCAGTATTCATTTTAGTATTAGCTAAAATTGTCGCCCATTGGCTAATTACAGGTTTGCCGTTAATTCTTATGGCACCGCTACTGGCAGTATTATTACATTTAAATGAACAGAGTTACGGCGCGTTAATGTTAACACTGTTACTGGGTACGCCAGTATTAAGCTTACTTGGCGCTATTGGCGTTGCGTTAACTGTCGGCATAAAAAAAGGGGGCGTACTACTAAGTTTACTGGTGCTACCTTTATACATTCCTGTACTTATTTTCGCCACCAGTGCAATAGATACTGCTGCACTCGGTTTACCTTACAGCGGTCAACTTGCTATAATTGCCGCATTATTTTTTGGCTCATTAACCCTAGCACCATTTGCCGTCAGTGCCGCGTTAAAAGTCAGTACCAATTAATACTAGAGAATTTGAGAGCATAATCTATGTGGAAATGGTTACACCCTTACGCTAACCCAGAAGTGAGTTATCACTTTACTGGGAAAATGTTACCTTGGCTTAGTGCCTTATCAGCAGTTTTATTATCTATAGGACTTGTTTGGGCGCTTGCCTTTGCACCAGCTGACTATCAACAAGGTGATAGCTTTCGTATTTTTTATATTCATGTACCTGCAGCCTCTTTATCAATGGGAATTTATGTCGGTATGGCTATAGCCGCCTTTACCTCAATGGTATGGCAATTTAAATTAGCCGACGCGTCAGCCGCTGCCATGGCCCCTGTTGGCGCTGTATTTACTGCAATAGCCTTAATTACGGGCGCCGCATGGGGAAAACCAATGTGGGGTACTTGGTGGATTTGGGATGCTAGATTAACCTCTGAATTGATTTTGTTATTTTTATACTTAGGGGTTATCGCACTACACAGTGCTTTTGAAGATAAAAATTTGGCCGGTAAAGCGGCTGGAATTTTAACACTTGTTGGTGTCATTAATATTCCTATCATTAAATATTCAGTTGAATGGTGGAATACCCTTCATCAAGGTTCAACGGTAAGCAAGCTTGGCAAGCCTTCCATGTCAATAGATATGCTATGGCCTTTCATTTTTTGCTTTCTTGGTTTTGCTTTACTCGTTGCCACAATTATCTGTATTCGCTTTAGAAGTGAAATTTTAGCCAGAAATAGTATTCGTCCTTGGGTTAGAGCTTTAGTTTCTTCGCAAAGTGACAATGCGCAGATAAAGCCAATGGAGAACAACAATGCAGTTTGATAGTTTTAGTGCCTTTTTAAATATGGGAGGCTATGGCTTTTATGTTTGGTTATCATTTGGTGTTTCGACTGTACTGATATTAGCATTACTAATTAGCTCAGTTTTAGGTCATAAAAACGTGATTAAAACGATAGCCATTCGCCACCAAAGAGAAGAGAAGCTACGACAAGTGCGTAAAAAGAGTAAAAAGACAACCGTTAAGGTAAACACTAAAGCAGTAACTGAAGAGGTAGCTCAATGAATCCCCGCCGTAAAAAACGTTTAACCATAGTTGCTTCTGTCTTAATTGGTATTGGCATTGTAGCTGGCTTAGTCCTTTATGCGCTTAGCCAGAATATCGATTTGTTTTACACTCCGTCTGAGATTACTCAAGGTAAAAAAGATTCTGGTTTAAAACCTAGCGTTGGTCAGCGAATTCGTATAGGTGGCTTGGTTGTACCAGGAAGCGTAAAGCGAGACCCTGATAATTTAAAAGTCACCTTCGCATTGGCCGATATGAAAATGCCCATTGTTTTTGATGAAAACGATCCGATGATCTCAGTATATTATGAAGGTATTTTGCCTGACTTATTTCGTGAGGGACAAGGTATTGTTGCCAATGGTACGCTTACACTAGGCAATTCAGGTCAATTACACGTAGAAGCGAGTGAAGTGTTAGCTAAGCATGATGAAAACTACATGCCAGCAGAGCTTGCTGATGCTAAAGGTAAAGATTACAAAAAGTTAGAATATAGTGATAAACAATTAGATAAAAATTAATCAGTGTAAGATAGCCCCCTGAGCTTACATTAATAGCTCAGGTTTGGCTCTTGTGTAACTAACCTCGACTCAGGATAACTATTTATCTTGAATTTGACGTTTAGCTGCCACTAAAGTGTTTTGTAGTAAACAGGCAATTGTCATAGGTCCAACCCCACCCGGTACTGGCGTAATGGCGCCACAAACATCAGCGACACTGGCATAATCAACATCACCAACAAGCTTTCCTTTTCCTGTATCTAAATCTTCAATGCGGTTGATGCCAACATCAATAACAGTCGCCCCTGCCTTAACCCAATCGGCTTTAACAAACTCTGCACGACCAACCGCCGCCACTAAAATATCTGCTTGCTGACAAATTTCAGGCAAGTTTTTAGTACGAGAATGCGCAATAGTCACAGTGCAGTTTTCTTGTAAGAGTAAAAGAGCTACTGGTTTACCAACAATATTAGAACGACCAATAATGACTGCATGCTTGCCTGATAAATCATCGCCTAAATGTTGTTTAGCTAAAATCACGCAACCTTGTGGCGTACAAGGTACCAGAGCATCGGTTTCACCATTTAGTAATCGACCAGAATTCATGGCATGAAAGCCATCAACATCTTTTTCTGGGTTAATAGCGGCAATGATCACACTTTCATCAATATGCTTAGGTAAAGGTAATTGTACTAAAATTCCATGTACTGACTTATCACTATTTAACAGGGTTAATTGAGCTAACAACTGCTCTTGACTGGTTGTTTCTGGTAATCGGATTTCATTGGAAATCATTCCAATCTCTATCGTTTGTTTCGCTTTATTGCGGACATAAACTTGACTAGCAGGATCTTCCCCTACCAAAACCACAGTTAAACTGGGTGTAATACCTGTTGATGCTTTAAGTGCTTTAACTTCACTAGCAAGTGTTGCTCTTAGCTCGATAGCAGCTTGTTTTCCATCTATGTTCATAATGCTCATTCTTTAATTTTAGGGTAAAAAAAAGCGCTTAAATTAACATTTAAGCGCTTTTAAAAAGACTTGACTTAGGCGACATAATTAACCGATAAGATTCGATCACCGACTTTATTTAAAATTTGAACTTCCCCATCACAGACAGCAATAATTGATTTGCCATCTTTAAACTCTTGAGGAATAACAACTCGACCCTCGTCATTTTGCTCGAAGGTTTTTACTTTATGATGTAGCTCTAGACCATCATCACGATAATAAATTATTGTTACCGTTCGTTGCATAATTACTTACTACTTTTTATTAATTATAATTTGTGGGCATACTGAATATACACCAATAAGTTTGAGAGTAAATAAAAAACTTACAAAACAGACCAGACATTGCACATTTGTTACAATAGAATTACAAGCAAATGATTTAATTGTTATTTTTAACGTTCCACATATAAAAAAACCCTGAGTCACAAAGTACTCAGGGTCGATCAAATGACCGTTTAACGCACCCTCAACTTTCAAAGTTAATGTCTTACAATAGGTAAGATAGTCAACTTAGACCGTAGAGCTTTTTTACATAACCAAGTTATCTTTTAACTCAATTAAGCAATGGGAATATTGAAAATAACTATAGAGCTATTACCAACTTTTCATTTTGCAGCCTTTTACCGCATAGAATAAAATAAATAAATAACAAGGAAATAACACTAGGTAGCCACCCTGCTCTGCCATACTGGTGGCTGTTGAGGTAATACTCCAAAACATAGGACCAAACGCTCCACCCGAAATACCCATAATAAGTAATGCTGAGCCAACACTGGTTAACTTACCCATGCCAGATAAAGCTAAAGGAAAAACAGCAGGCCAAACAATCGCATTGGCAAAACCTAAAAAGGCGATAAGTACTAAAGTATCAGGTAACTGAACACCGCCTAAAAAAGTATTTGCGATAACAAATGAATTGTTATCACCGAAAACGATACCTGTCGTTAATATCAAGCCAATAAGTGCAGAAACCATCAAGGCATTTTGCTGTGAAATCACCCGTGGAATAAGCGCAATACCGAGAATATAACCCGCCACCATACACAGCATAGTGTATGAGGTCATCATGGTGTAATTCTCTACGCCTAATGACAAAGCAAATATGCCAATTGTATCACCAGCTATAACCTCTGCAGCAACATAGAAAAATAACGCCACAACACCGAAGGCTAAATTTGGGTGGGATAATGCTTCCTTTAAATGCCCCTTATGATCTTCACCTTCATTAGCCTCTTCTTCATCTTCTAACTCAGGTAAAGGAGATTTTTTTACTGCTAAAGCAAGTAAACCTAAAAAGATTGCCATACCTAAATACGGTAAGACTAATGAATTAGCCATCTCATTTATTTGAGTTAACGTTAATTCACCGCTCGTTTCTTGAAAGCCACTTAAAATCAGTGCCGTGAAAACCATTGGGGCAACCACACCAGCGCCTTTGTTTAATATGCCCATAATAGAGATACGAGCAGCAGCAGACTCTTCTGGACCAATACGAACCACATATGGGTTAACCGCTGTTTGTAATAAAGTAATCCCGGTTCCCATCACAAGCTGAGCGAATAAAAACAAAGCAAATACTTGTGTTTTTGCCGCAGGAATAAATAATAAGCCGGCAACCATCATGGTCGCCATACCGAGTGCCATACCGGTTTTGTAACCCACTTTACGAATAATCGCAGCAGATGGCAGTGCAGTAAAAGTTACCGCAATATAAAATGAAAACAATATCAATGAAGCTTCAAATGGGCTTAATTGCAAAATTTGCTGCAAATAAGGCATTAAAGAGCCATTTAGCCAAGTCGCAAAGCCTAGAATAAAAAATAGACCGGCAACTATAATCATCGGCAAAGCATTACTTTGCTGTTTTTCTTCATTAACTTGCGAAGCTGACATTTCCATAATTTCCTCATTTATTGACTGCATACTTTCTTAGAGCAGCATATTATTTATTATATTTACTACTTTGATAAATGAACGAGCTAATTGAAAAGCTGACCACAGATCCAAGTCTCATTGACATTTAATTCATCATCTAAGACCAATAAATCTGCCTGCGAACCTATTTTTAACTCACCACGGTTTAGCACTTCTTTATCCAACAAATATTGCGCAGGATATAAACTCGCCATACGCAAAGACTCGTCTAAAGGAATATTGAGTTTAAAATGTGTATTTTTTACCGCCGTTGCCATATCTAAAGAGGATCCTGCTAGCTCACCTGTTGTAGAAGTCAACTTGCCATCATTGACATAAACAGTACGATCATAAAGTGGAAACTCAGTCATATCACTACCAACAGGTGGCATGGCATCTGTTACTAAGAAAATGCCACCTTTGGGTTTGGTTTTAATGGCTAATTGACAACTAACAAAGTCAACATGATGACCATCTACGATAAGCCCTGCTTGAGTGTTGTCATTTAACAGTGCACAGCCAACTACTCCTGGCTCACGCCCTTGCAAAGGAGACATGGCATTAAATAAATGAGTAAAACCACTAGCTCCTGCATCAACCGCTTGTTGGGCAGTCGAAAAATCAGCATTAGAATGACCAATACAAACTTTAATACCTAAATTAACCATTCGGGTTATATCAGTGCTTGAAACCGTTTCTGGAGCGAGGGTCACCATAACTTGACCAATATCTTGTCTAGACAAAACTTGCCATTCAGTATCTTCAATCGGTCTTATCAGCTCAGCGCTATGTGTGCCTTTTTTAGCTAGTGATAAATGAGGCCCTTCAAAATGGATACCAATAACACCAGCCGTTTTTGTCGCAATTGCTTCTGCCATGACATCTGCAGCTTGTGACATAACCTCGACTTTATCGGTAATAAGGGTTGGCATCATCGCTGTAGTACCAAATTTCGCATGAGCGGCAATGATGGCTTTTAGTTTATTTAACGTGGGAGAGTCATTAAACAATACACCACCACCGCCATTAACTTGTAAATCAATATACCCAGGTACGACTATGCCTTTAGCTTGAACATCATAGTTATCTTTTTCTTGGTCTATCGCAGTAATAACACCGTCTGTGATGGTCAATACGTGATCATCAACAAACTCGTGACCATTAAATAATCGTGGTGCATAAAATCGTAACCTTGTCATATATTCCCCCTTAAATAGTCTTAGTGCTTAACTTGCTCGGCGAGTTTATGCCTAGCTAATAATACCGCACCGACTTCTGGGGGACTAAGAGGCTCTGATAATTGCGTTTGAATATCCTTATCTAACCAAGACTTCAACCTTGGGGTTAAGCCACCAAGCATAGAAATACGTGCCGGTTTTTTAATTAATAAAGTACGTGCAAGGCTGTTAATATATTCAGCTCCTTCGTGCACAATAGCCAGAGCAATCTCATCTCCCTGCTCTGCGGCATCAAAAACCAAATTAGCTAACTGAGCATAGAAAGTTGCTTTTTTACCAGCTATAGCGCCGACAATAGAGGTCGTATCATTACAAGCTAATTTTGCCAATAACACATCATTCATAAGCGACGGTTTAACTAAACCATCAAGAGAAAGTAGCACTTGTTTTGTTGCCTGTAACCCAAACCATGCACCACTGCCTTTATCACCTTGGGGGAAACCATGTCCGCCAATTAAAACTTCTTGATCATCTATACAAGAGAAACCACAAGAGCCAGTCCCAGATATAACCACAGCACCATTTTGGCTATGATGAGCACCTAAGCAAGCGATAAGTAAGTCATGCGCTAGAAACATTTCTTTAAAAGGATGCTGCCACGTTTGCATTTTCTCATGTAAAGCCGGTAAGTTAACACCCGCTAAGCCAACACCTGCATGTAATTCACGTAATGGGATATGCTCAAGGCCGGCATCTTTTAACGCTAACTTAGCTGACTCAATTATGGAGTTAGTAGCTTGTTCGAAACCGTGCAATGGGTTACCTGGACCTGAAACACCTGTACCTAAAATTTCATTATCTTCATTCATGACAATGGCCTTACACTTGCTACCGCCACCATCTATGCCTAAAAATAATTCTTTGTTGTCACCGCTTGTGAACATACTAACCTCAAAATTCTCTTAACTGCTCGGTATTACATAACTCGTTACTAATGTAAATTCACGGCTTTTTTAAATAAGTAATTGTTTTCATCTTATCGACAAATGACAGCGTTGTCATTTGTTTTTTTACAATTTTTAACAATTATCAGAGTATTTTACCGACTATCAAAATTAACTCTATGATTTTATGATAAAAAATATAAAAAAATAATTACTCGTTATAGCTAGTGGGGAGGATTACTCCTCCCCGACTTAAGTTAACGGCTATTTAACTTGGGTGATACGACTATAACGCGCACCATTTTTACTGCGACTACGTAGCATTACTTCGCCTTCAACTTTTACTGGCTGACTGTAACGCTGCCAATTGTTAGCTTGATCTTGGTACTCTATATCTAGCCCTGGAAAAGCGATGTTAGCAGTTAACTTACCCTCTTTAATCACAGCCCCAACTGTAGGTAAACGATAGTTAATATCACCAAGCTCTAGCTTAACAAACTCTTTTTGTCCTAGAGTATTAGCAAATACATGCCAACGACTATCCCTTAGTTCTTGCAGCTGCCTGTTAAACACCTGAGTTTCTTGGCTATATTTTGCCCCCTGATAATTATAAGGCACAGCCCACTGTGGTAGGTGCCATGCTCGCTCAGCTAACGCTAAAAGCCTTGGAAAAACTTTATGTTCAACCATTACATCACTGCGAGTATTTTCACTCCAAAGCTGTCCTTGTATCCCCATAAACTTTTGTCCTGCGGCAAGCGGTGTTTTCGTGTCATCCGCTACATAAGTGTTATCTTGCCTGTCTAACCAAAACTCAGCATGCACAGGTAAATTATCAGGCATAAATTGGAATATTTTTTCCGTATTTATATGGCGTGATGCCCAATAGTAACCATGCTCTTTTGGGTCTGGCTCATAAGGAAAATCAAAATATAGCGCATCTGGCGATGAAATCACCACTTGCCAATTACGATTCGCTAAAACATGAACTTTCTCATGCCCCCCCCAAGATAGTACATCCCATGCATTGGCTTGAACGATAGCTGGCATATTGGCTTTACGCGTATGCTCCATACCATCACTCCAACCCGCCGTTTCAATATTAAGATCGGATAATATTCCAGCAACTCGTTCAATAAAGTATGCTCCTAACTCACTCATATCAGTGACACCTTTATCATTGTCTGCGACAAAGGCTTTACATGCAGGAGATTCTAGCCAAGCACCTGCGGTTTCATCAGCACCAATATGATATCGAGTTAGTGGTTGGCCAGCATCAGCATGTATCTGTTTCACTTGTGTCATCACTTCAGTGACAAAATTATAAGTTGACTCTAAACATACGTTCATCGTGTTGTCATTGTAATATTGTACAGATGAATATTGAGTCTTATCATCAAAGTCATCGAGCAAAAACTGCTTAGCTTTTTCTTCATCTTCTAGTGCTTGATATTTATGATATCGCGCCGTCATTGCCTTCATCGAAGAGCGCGAATGTCCTGGCATATCTAATGAAGGAATAACTTGGATATGGCGAGCACTCGCCGCTTGTAAAATTTCAGTGTAGTCACTAACGCTATAGAAACCATTTACTGATGTACTGGAATCAACACCTGCCCCTAATTGTGGAATAAGACAAGATTGCTCTTGCTTTTCATTATAATGAGGAAAACAGCGCTTACTCGAAATTTCAGTTAATTCAGGTAGGCTTGGGATTTCTAATCTCCAACCTTCATCATCGCCTAAATGTAAGTGCAATTTATTTAATTTATAAGCAGCCATTTGCTCCAATAAACTTAAAATAAATTCTTTTGAATGAAAGTTTCGCGCCACATCCACTAACATTCCACGAAAAGTATAATGTGGCTCATCTTCAACATTTAACACAGGAAGCGTTTTACTGCCCACTGAATATAAGCTTGCTAGTGATTGAATGCCATTAAATACCCCTTGTGCATCAACACCGGTAATGGTTATTTTCTGATCTGACACTGAGAGTTGATAGCTACCGATAGTCTTACTTTTATCGCTAACAAGTGCTAACTGCAAAGGCAAACCAGAATCAGTTTGCTGTAAACCTAAACGAGTTAAACGTGCAAGTGCCGCTTCCACATCAGCAGAAGCAACATTATTTAACACTACCTTAATTCCTCGACTAATATCCACCAAGGCATTATCATCTGCATAATTGACTAACTTAGGTGTTGGGATAATAGTTTGTGCAACTGATATCTCTCCCTCGGGTAATGGCTTACTCACGGCTAAATTACGTTGAAATAACAATTCACTGTTTAACCAAGTAGTTTTGTCTTCTGTTGTACGCTTAAATTGCGTCAATTCGTCATGAAAAGGGACAACAAAAGGTAAGACTTCTAAACCCGAGTCTTGATCAATTTTTACTTGAGTACTCTTGATAACACGTGCCTGAACACCTGTGGCTGATACAATGTAATTAGGTAAAGCATCGGTTTCTGAAAGCATCCAAAAATTTGCTCTAAATACGAATTTTTTGGTCTCACCTGCCATAAAGCCAGTAAACTCTTTGCCTAAATTAATGCGATGTAAGTCACCATTTAAATGCTCTACATTAAACTCTTCACCTTCTGAAGATTGAACCGGGGTGATTTGGCTAAAATATATAGACCAATCTTTACTGGTAATTGCTTGTTTAGCTTTGAAACTTAATTCCACTTCAAAGCATGCACCATCAGCGATTTTAGCATTACATTTATCTGAGGGAATATTGGTAACTAGGCGATATTTCACCTCCAGATTAGTAGCAATATTATCGATATCGGGTTGTGTTGGACTAGTTAGCTGAGAAACTTTTTTTGTTGACGCTAACTCTTGCTCTGTACTATGCCCCTCTCCTTGATCCTGGCTACAACCAGACAAGATCAGTAATAATGTTAATAAGGGGAAATATAAAGGTGACACCCTGTGTTTACGTTTGTTCATACTATTAACCTGCTCTACAGTGTTAAGACAAAGATAATGAATTTAACTATTCAAATATATATTTTACTACTATCCATAATTTTGACAGCGCTGTCAAAATATAAATTAATAATATTAAGTTATTAAATTCCTCGTGTGTTAATTAGATTTATACAGACTTAAAAATGATACAAAAACTGATTTTGTATTTGCTTCAAAGAATAAGTCTATATTCGTTTACGTGTTAAATATTTAACTAAAACTTATGGTTTCAGTTGACCCATAAGCCAGTTCCGTAAATCTTTTTGTTGCTTACTATTTAAGTTAGCCAGAATGCCCAAAGCATGCTCTGGGATATGATTATTTTTTGAACTTTGCTCTGAAAAAATATAATAGTTAAAAAACGCCTGCCAAGCGTGTTTTTGTTCTTGCGGCAAATCACGAATAGCCAACATTGCCATTAACATAGCATCAAGTGGCACAGGTTTAGCTTTACCAGCAATAGAGCCCCCCGACCAATAATTAACTAAAATATTAAAGCCACCATAAGAATGAACATGGTGCCACCATAATGAAGGAATATATATAGCATCCCCCGGCGCTAAATCCGCCACCAAAGCTTGTGATAACGCGGTTTTAAATTTGGGGAATTGTTTAAAGTCTGGCTTGGCAAAATCCACTAAACTCACTTGAGCTCCAGCAGGAGTAAAATCAATTGGACCAGGATAAAGGTTATCTATTTGGTTAGGTGGGAATAAAGTAAAACGTCTTTTACCGCTAACTACACAAGCAATATTCTCAGCATCATCAAAATGCGCGGCAACGACAGCGTTATTACCAATCCAAATGCGTGGCGGTGTGGCTTCATCAAAAAGATCAAAGGTATTCTCTTTAGTAAACTCAGGAAAATAATCACTAATCAGTGCACTTTGTAAAGCAAGTGTTTCTCTACCCTCTTGTTGAGAATTATTAAATACCTCCTGCAAAAACCTCTCTAATGGCGCAACCTCTCGCTTAAAGTTAAAGCCCGTCATATCTTCATTATAAGTGAACAGGCCATCATATTTAGCCGCTAGACGAGCAAATCGAACATTACCACCAACATACTGATTAGTTAAATATTTGCAGGCAGATTTTTCACTTAAATCAGCCGCTTTTACAGATGGCCAATCATCCACATACCCTTTCAATATAGCCGGCTCATAACGGGGAATAATATCTCGTTCTAGTACTTCACGAGTAACATTATTCCACACTGACACTTGTTTTAAGGGTATGTTCATCATTAAATAACCGTTATTTATCACTATCTAGTGAAGATTTTAACTGTAGTAATCGTTTAAACTGACTTAACGATGTTAAGTGTGAGTAAATAGCGGAAAAATATTTACGTTTGTATAAATCTAATACCACCTCATCATCAAGTTGATGTAATGCTTCTTCATTCACTTTATACAAACCCGCTATTTTTCGTTCTCCCTGCTCTCCTAAATTTACTTTAAGATCAGCATCTTGTAATAATTCATATTTTACCAAAGTCGCTATCAGTAAATCGGTTGCCTTCTCACGAGCGATTAAGTCAACTAATAATGTAGAAACGTTATTTGTGGTTTCACTCGGCTTTCCATCTTCATCAAATAAAGCGATGCCCTCATTAGCAATTAAATCACTATTAAGATCAATACACAGCACCATATTTTCATCGTCACTATTTTCACCCGCAACCGAAAAAGGTTGGCGCCTAAAGTGAACCGGTACATAAGAAGTATTAACTTTGCCTTGAGAAAAAAATACATTTTCGCCTTGCTCAAAGCCCATTAAAGCAACACTTTTAAATTGCCCGGTATCTTGTTGCTTAACAAAAACGATAGGAAAATTTCCGGCTGCTGATAAATACTCTGCCGCCACTAAAGGTACTATATGTTGATTACTAGCATGAGCATAATTTTGCTCGGGTTTTATACATATATTTTTATGCTTATTAGCATCTAATGGCACTATATTTTGAGACATGAATTATTCCTCTTACTCTATTGTCATCATAGATGATATTTAACCGTTTATATTTTACTTAATACCAATCCATCTAAAGAAGTGACCACTTAGAACGACATGGGCGATATGAGAACAAACAAAATATGTTTAGATATAGTTATTCTACATCAAACAAATTTTGTGCCTTTATCATGATGCCCATACGTTCCCGAAGGGCGAGCTTTAAAGGCTTATATGCTGCGTTATTGATTTTAACAATAGAATAACTATTGTTTGCAATCAATGCCTTGCCTCTAAACCTTTAAATTCTCGCTAAGCGATCACTTTCTTAGATGGAATGGTATATGCCATACGTTTTAATTTTTTCAATTAACTCTCTATGTGAGCCAAATTGTGTACTCACTTGCTCTGCATGTAGTTTTACTTTAGCTATTTCTGTTTCAGCCTTGTCTTGATGTGGAAATCTACCAGCACAGCTAGCTAGCTGTGTGTTAAATTCCATGCCGTAGAGAACATACTGATAATTCTCCAATTGAAAGACTTCATACTTACTAAAAAAATCTGAGGCTGATGGCGGTGTATGTTGCCAAAAGTCTAGTTTATCTAACAAACTATCAGGTATTGTTTTTCGGTCGGTGTTATCTAACCAAAACTGACTATCTGTTCTTTTACTCAAGCAGTAGTGCAATTTAATAAAATCAATAACCCTCTCCCAAGCGTAATGAGTAATCTTGTTAAACGATCGTTGAGCATAATCAATTCCAGCCTTATTAGCAGGTAATTTTTCGGCAAGTAACTTTGCTGTGGCTTCCACAAGTAACAAAGCAGTCGCCTCTAAAGGCTCGACAAAACCTGCAGACAAACCAATCGCAACACAGTTTTTATGCCAAAATTTTTCTCTAAAACCTATTCTCATAGGTATACGTCTTGTAGCTATATTTTTACTTTCACTGCCAGCATAATCTCTTAATACTTGTTCGGCTTGCTCATGGCTAGTATGTTTGGATGAGTAAACATAACCAAGCCCACGACGTGCGCTTAATCCTATATCCCAAATCCAGCCAGCTTCTTGGGCCGTAGCAATAGTATATGGAGAAATTTCTTGTTCCATATCAGCATAAGGTACTTGTATTGCAATAGCGGTATCCACTAATAATTGCTGCCCTTTATCAATAAAATCGACTTCGAGGGTTTCTCCTAATAATTTAGAAGCAAAGCCTGAGCAATCAACAAAAAAATCTGATGATATGCGCCTATCATCAGTAGTAACCAAGGTATCTATGTTTCCTTCATTACAACGCTCTACCTCTTTAATCGTTGCAAAGATATGATTGATGCCTAGCTTTTCTGTGCCATGTTTACGAAGAAAACTTGCAAACTTTGTTGCATCTAAATGGTATGCATATTCAAGTGGTGCTTGGTATTCTTTATGCGTGATCTTCTTAGGGGCTAGCTTATTCAAACAAGCCCGACCTTGTACGCTAATGCTATCAGCAAAATTATCCACTCGATCACCTAACAACCAATAAGGTGTTAGATCAAAACCTGGAGTATGGGGGTAATTAAACAAGTGATGATAGCTATGTGAAGATTTTTCAGTCGGCGCGTGTAACCAATCAACAAACTTAATTGATTGTTTAAATGTTGCATCACATTCACGAATAAAGTCACTTTCACTAACACCAATTAACTGTAATGTATTCCTCATGGTTGGCACTGTTCCCTCACCAACGCCAATCGTTGGGATATCTGCAGACTCAACCAAAGTGATACTGACTTGATTACTGTTAGCGCAATTTAGCTGTTTAGCTAAAATACATGCTGTTAACCAACCAGCGGTTCCACCACCCAGAATGACAATGTTGTTAATTTGGCTATTCATTAATGTACACCTCAATAAGAAAAGCGATGAAGCCTAAAATAAAAAAGTCGAACCTAGGCTCGACTTTTTATATCTCTTGCAAGCGTTAATTAGAAATTAACACGAATACCGGCAACAAGGCGAAGACCATTAGCGTAAATAGACATTACACGATCTTTTTCTGTATTGTATTGCACGACTTCTTCGTCAGTTAAGTTAATCGCTTCTAACGTCAATGAAACACTTTCAGTTAAGTTATATGACGCACTTGCATCAATTTGACCATATGAATCAGTCCATAATTCATCACCATTAAAGTGTAATCCTGTGTACCACTCACTACGGTAGTTATACATGATACGCGCACCGAAAACATCGTTTTCATAATAAGCCATCAAGTTAGCCATATGCTCAGAAGTACCATCAATCAAGCCTGAGCCTGGTTGAGTTAGGTCACGTTCAGAATCGGCACTAGAATCAGTGAATGTATAGTTAGCAGAAACACCAAAACCACCGAAGTCATGTTGCAAACCTAATTCTAAACCAGAGATTGTGCCACCAGGGCCATTAGTTGGCTGCGTAAAATCAACATCAACCATTTCACCTGTTGACTCATTGAAACGAGGCTCTGTCACTACAGTAGATGCTCTAAGTGAATCAATATCTTTGTAGAATAACGTCGCGGCTAATAGAGACGAATCCGCATAGTACCATTCATAAGCAATATCGAATTGATTAGCAATTGTTGGTTCTAAATAAGGATTACCACGTGTACCTTTAGGATCTTCAACATTTAAACTACCGAACGACTCAGAAGAAGAAATATCTGCCCAGTTTTGACGAGCCATTACTCGAGCTGCAGCAAAACGAACCAGTTGATCATCTGAAACATTATAAGTTAAGTTAAAACTTGGTAAAATTTCAGTGTAATCATTATCAACACTCACCCATGCTAATGTTTCTGGGTGTAGCCATTCGCCATTAATAGTATTGAAGCCCCAGCTGTCTGTAGAGAATTCATAACCAGAAGAGGTTTGATCGGTTGATACGTAGCGAATACCTACATTACCTGTGAAGTTTTCACCTTCAAAATCACCTTGAATATAGGCTGAAAGGTTTTTCTCTTCTACATCCCAAATATTAGCTAGATTTTGGCTGATTGCATAACTAGCATCGATTCCGCCTAAGCCATTAAAAGCAATATCTTCCATTACTGCGCGGTTTTGCGCAACTTGGTCGGTAATATTACCATTGGCGGCAACATCAACACTTACTGCACCTTTATCATCTAAACCACAAGTTGCTAAGGTTGGACACGTGTCAAAAATGTGTTGTAAATATACGTCCCAATCTGCGCCTCCACCATCGGTAAATGGTGCATGCCAGCTGTAAACATTGTGATCTTGAGTACGTTTTGCGTCACGGTATTTAACACCTGTTTTAATCGCTGTAAACATACCCATTTCAACTGGGATATCAAAATCTAATTGAGCAAAGTCTTCATCATCCGTAGTTGGTTTTTCACCACCCCATATCCAACCGGCCGCAAAATTAGCGCCGTCACTTGGGTCAACACCAAACTCGACTGTTGGTTTACCGGTTAAGTCGTAAGAATAACCAGCATCGGTATCGATATATTCCCATGAAGTTTCGCGATAAGTACCACCTTCAGCTGAGGTAGTACCAATTTCAAAGTTTAAAGTGAAAAGCTCAGCATCATAATCAATATCTAAATGAAACTGTGAAGTTTCTGTGCTTGAGATACGGTTAATGTAGTTATAACCGATTTTTCCTGCCGGGTTTGATGTGGCAAGAACAGCACCGTCAGAGCCAACTTTAGTTACATTAGCAATGTCAGTGGCTGAATCAGAGAAATGCAATAAGTTAGCATTTTCATTATTAGCGTCCATTTCAGATGTCATGGCGTTAAAGGTAATTAATAAGTTATCGCTAGGAGCTGCTTGTAAGGTAGTGAAGAAAGTTGTTCTTTCACGATCTTGTTTAAATAGTGGCACACCAATATTACCTGGTACTAAATTATCATCAACTTCATTCCAGCTAAGTACTTCAAAACCTTTACGTTCTACCGTACGATCTTGCTTAACTGCTGAAACCATAATACCGAATGATTCATTTTCATTTTTCCATGAGTACATGGCATTAGCTGAAGGGTCTGTTTCTTCTGATGCATCAGAATAAGCAGCTTCCAAACCTAAGCTCACGGTATTGGCATCCATATCTAATGGACGGCGTGTTTTGAGTATTACCGTACCACCAATAGAGCCTTCATCAATACTAGCTGTTGGTGATTTGTGTACTTCTAACGATTTAACAATAACAGATGGCAATAAAGTGTAGTTAAAACTACGTGATGCTTCATCCAAAATAAACCAATCAGCAGTACCAACGGTTTGTCCATTTAAAAGAGTACGGTTGTATTTCGGACCTGCGCCACGAATACTGATTTTTTCACCTTCACCAAATTCACGGCTAACCGAAACACCCGTAATGCGAGATAAAGAGTCGGCAACGTTCTTATCTGGGAACTTGCCCATATCTTCAGCAGTGATAACATCAACGACGGTATCTGCAAATCGTTTGGCATTAATGTTTTCTTTTAAAGAGCCACGAATACCAGTTACTTGAATAACTTCCATGTCTTTTTCTGCGGTTGATTCTTCGGCAGCCATAACCATTGGTGCAGTACCACCGGCTAGGATTAAAGCGATTGAACTCGCTAAAGCACCTTTCTTAAATGTTTTTGATGACATCGACTTTCCCTTACACACGTTTGTTTTTTTTGAAAATGTATTTTTATACACTAATAATATTTTATTCTTCCTCAAGGACAGCGCTGTCATAATTTAATGACAACGCTGTCATATCAGTAAGTCAACCATAACGCTTATTTGTACATTTGGCTAGCTTAAATTGACAAAAAATTGCACATTCGATCTTAATTAAAACAAAAAGCCTTTATTATCAATAAATTAAAAACATACAAAATATTGAAAAATTCAGTTGATTTCAATGATATTCTGCGCAAAATTACAAGTAATCGCGAATTTATCATGGTGTTTTTACAAATATGAACAATGTTAAAATAGATTCGAGCAAAGATTTCTAGCTGAAGAAAACAGTAAAGAATTGCTATCTACAAACAATGCCTACTTCTAAAACTTTTAACTCTTGCTGAACGTGGATAAACGTATTGGAATTGAAATTGGTGTCACAAAACTGAGGGTTTGGAGTGTGAGAGTTTTGGCTTTTATTCGAGCACTTCAATAAAAAAGTGCCCGAACGAACTGGCTATTTACTCGTGAACGATTCTTTATTTAGATTTTTGATAAAAGGCCATCAAGCTTGCCGTTGAACAATCATGATGTGAAGAGACTTTATCTCCCTCTAATTCTGCTTGTATTTCTGCAGCTAATCCTTTGCCAAGTTCAACGCCCCACTGATCAAAAGAACAGATCTGCAGAATAATCCCTTGTACAAATATTTTGTGTTCATAAGCAGCAATCAAACTACCTAACGCTTTTGGATCGATACGTTTTAATAAGATGGTATTTGTTGGTCTATTACCTTTGTGAACTTTATGCGGAGCAACCTTATTTATATAATCATCCGTTCTCCCCTTCGCTTTTAAATCAGCCCTAACCTGTTTTTCATTCACTCCTGCCATTAACGCTTGTGTTTGGGCAAAGAAATTCGCCATTAAAGTCTCATGATGCCCTTTAACTGGTGTCACACTTTCTACTGAGCCAATGAAGTCAGCTGGTACAACATTATTGCTTTGATGTAAATATTGATAAAAGGCATGCTGACCATTTATACCTAATTCTCCCCAAATTGATGGTACCGTAGCATAATCAACCTCATAACCATCCCAAGTAACCGACTTACCATTACTTTCCATCTCAGCTTGCTGTAAGTATGCTGTTAACATGTGCAGTGTTTGATCATAAGGCAAAATAGCTTGTGACTGAGAGCCTAAGAAGGTGGTATTCCAAACACTGATTAATGCCATAATAACCGGCATATTTTCTTGTAATGGCGCATTAACGAAATGTTGATCCATTTCATTAGCACCACTTAATAGTTCTTTGAATTTATCAAAGCCTAAGTCGAGCGCAATTGCCAAACCTATTGCAGACCACAGAGAGAAACGACCGCCAACCCAATCCCACATATCAAAGATATTATCCGCTTCGATACCAAGGCTCATTGCATTATCTTTATTGGCAGTGACCGCCACAAAGTGTTTCGACACCGATTTTTCATCAAATGAAGCGCTTGTTAACCATTGCATTGCAGTGCGGGCATTGGTCATAGTTTCTGTGGTGGTAAAAGTTTTACTGGAAACAATAAACAGTACTTTTTCTGGCTCAAGCGGACGTAATACTTCAGCAATTTGAGCGCCATCTACATTGGATACATAATGAACATTTACACTACCATCGCTATAATGCTTTAGTGCTTCTGTCACCATTTGAGGCCCCAAATTAGAGCCCCCTACGCCAATATTTACGATATCCGTAATACGCTTTCCTGAATATCCAAGCCAATGACCTTGTCGTACTTTATCGACAAAAATTTCCATTTTAGCTAATTGATTTTGCACATGCTCAGTAACATTTTCATTATCGACAATTAATGGCTCATTACTTTGTCTACGTAATGCTGTATGTAGTACAGCTCTGTCTTCAGTTTTATTTATTTTCTCACCGGAAAACATCTTTTCACGCCACTGACAAACTTCTGTTTCCTCAGCTAACGCCAAAAGACTCTCAAGTGTTTCGCTATCAATTAAATTCTTCGAATAATCAAGCAACATATTGGGAAGTTCAATAGAGAATTTTTGAAAACGTTCACTATCTTGAGCGAACAAAGTATTCATGTGCTGAGACTTTTTATCTTGAGCGAGTTGCTCAAGCTTTTTCCAACTCGCTAAGTTTTGACGCGTTGACACTGACATATTGATTCCTATTTTTAGGCAAAGTAATTAATCTATTTATCGCTTTATGATAATAATGAAACTAAATGACCTTATTATGAAAACGCTAAAACTTGTGCTACCCTAATAAACTATGACAGCGCTGTCAATTCAATATTTATCTCGGTTATAGTTTCCACGCTCATTAAGGTGCTAAGTAGATAAAAATAACAATAGTTATTGCCGCACAGGGAAAGAAGCACTACTCTATTGCACGTAGACTCAGTACAATATGAAAAAATAGCTAAAAGGCTAAAGGGATAGATGAAAGCAACAATTAATGATGTCGCCAAACTTTCTGGTGTTTCGATAAAAACAGTATCACGTGTGATGAATAATGAGCCGTCTGTGCGTCAACTTACTCGTGAAAAGGTGCAAGCAGCAGTTAAAGAGCTAAACTACCAACCCAACTTAGCAGCTCGAAATTTAGCAGGAACAAAATCATATACAATTGCTTATGTTTACGACAACCCCAATGCTTATTATGTAATCGATATGCAAGAAGGTATTTTATCTGCTTGTCGACAACAAGGTTTTGAGTTATTAATCAACCCATGTAACTCTCAACAAGAAAATATTACCGAAGATATTATTAACACCATTAAGCAAGCACGTGTTGCAGGCTTAGTATTAACCCCGCCTTTTTCTGAAAACCCTGAGTTTGTAAAACGTATTACCGCGCTAGATATTAAAGTTGTTCGTATTATGTCTGGTGATACCGCTCCCGATGAATTAAGTCCATGCGTTATGGTTAATGATAGAGACGCAGCACAAACAATCACTCAGCACCTCATTGACTTAGGGCATAATAAAATAGCTTTTATTGCCGGTGATGCAGAGCATATGTCAACCATTGAGCGTTATAAAGGCTACCGTAGAGCATTGAAAAATAATGATATTGAATTCAATAAAAACTTATTAATTGAAGGAGAGTACTCATTCGAGTCAGGGGTTGAAGGCGCTAAGCAATTGATGTCTTTAGACAATGACGAAGATGATCGACCTACCGCCATTTTTTCATGTAACGATGAAATTGCTGCCGGTGCTTTATTTGCCGCTCGGTTAATGAACTTCAATATTCCTGAGCAGTTATCTATTGCCGGCTTTGAGAACAGTCCTTTCTCTCGCCAAACTTGGCCAAAGCTCACCACAGCTAACCAGCCTAACAAAGAAATTGCAAAAAATGCCGCTAGCTTGTTAATAAGCCAAATACGCAAGCAAGACAATAATATTGAAACCAGTCAATATGTACCACAATTAGTCTCTCGCGATTCTACAGGTAAAATTTAACAACTCTTTTATGGGTTACTATTGATCTGTATAACCACGAACGAAGAATTCAACACTCGCTTTTAAATAGGCTTGTACATCTTCAGCTGAAATTCTGTCCTTTGCGTTAAATTCAAGTTGCATCCATAACTCACCTTTCATCATAGTTAAAAACTGTACGGCTGCGTGTCTCGGATTTTCAATGTTCAAGATGCCTTTCTTGTGTAAGTTTTCCATTAACTGTGTCACTTCATTTGTCACTTTTAATGGTCCGGATTGATAAAAAATATCCGATACTTGCGGGTATGCACTTGACTCAAAAGCACATATTTTATGTACCGCGCAAGCGTGTTTAGAAGTGATGATTTCAGTAAAACGTTGGGCCAACTCAAGTAAGATTCGTTTAGGGTCATCAAGATCATCAATAGACAAATCAATAATATGCAAAGATTCACATTCTTGAGCTATGGATGCAGAGAATAACTCATCTTTATTCCCAAAATGGCTATAAACGGTTTGCTTTGACACATCCGCATTTTTAGCGATTAAGTCCATGCTGGTGGCTGCATAGCCTTGCTCGGTAAACAAATTGATTGCAGAGTCTAAAATTTGTTGTCGTTTTGTTATATTTTTACTTCTTTTATTAACCATTTAGCTCTCATTACTTCAAGTTTTGCATTTATATCTAGCATTATTTTACCAAACTACACTAGACAGTCCAGTTTAATCTATTTACACTACAATTAAATAGACTGTACAGTCTAGTCTGTTTTTGTTCAACTTTGTTTCTTTTTGTCAATCGCCTTATTAGGCTTATACTTTAGGCATAGTAAAATGAATTTATTTTCTAATATAACGTTTTCTCTTACTTCGATTACCAAACTTCACTTATTAGCCTTTGCTAGCTTAGTATTAATAACAACTTCAGGGTGCTCTAAAAAACAAGCTGAAACGCAAAAGCCATTTCACCAAAGTGCAACGCTTACTACCATTACCCCTGAACAAGGTTATGTAATTACTCGTAATTATCTCGGGCAAATAAAAGCAAAGCAGCATACTAGTTTGAGTTTTGAATACTCAGGTAAAGTAAAAGAGTTGATCGTTGACGATGGAGACATTGTTCAAAAAGGTCAAGTACTCGCAATTCAAGACACTCAGTTATTAAGCTATAAAACATCTGAATTACAAGCTCAAATCAAACAGCTCACTGCGCAAATCAATTTAAATAGAGCTAACTTAACAAGAATCTCAACATTAATTTCTGATGGTTACAGCTCAAAACAAAGCTTAGATGAACTAAATGCTGAGAACCAAATACTCAACGCACAAATTAATGGCATAAAAGCACAAATCAACTCTTTGGATTATCAAAAAGCCAAAGCAAATTTAATAGCGCCTTTTGATGGTGTTATCACTAAACGTCTTATTTCTACTGGGGAGGTGATCGCTTCTTCCGTTCCTATTTTTCGTTTAATCGAACAAGGTAATAATGAAATTAGTGTCGGTGTACCAGCTAAATTAGCCAGTACATTAGCATTAGATCAAACGTTTACTGTTTCCATCGCCAATCAATTAAATTCGCCGCAAACTGCACAGTTGATCTCTATTGGTCAACAAATCGATGCGATTAATCGTACCGTGCAGTTACGACTGAAGTTAGCAACAACATTAAATAAAAGCGAACGTTTTAATGGCCAGTTAGTGCGAGTGGCCATTGAAGATGTGATACAAAAATCTGGTTTTTGGCTGCCACTAGAATCAATTACTGATGGCGTTAGAGGGCAATGGCAAGTATTTATCGCTTCTCCAGTAGCTCAAAATCAGAACAATTATATTTTACAAACGGCAATGGTAAAGGTTGAACATGCCAATGAACATTCTGTTTATGTAACCGGACTTGCTATTGAGCCTCATAAAATAATATCTCAAGGAGTTCATCGTTACGTCGGTGGTCAAGAGATTCAATCCACTCATCAAGCTGCTCAACTAACGACTACAGGTATTCAATAATGATCCGTTCATTCGTTAAAAATGGTCGGTTAATGTCGCTAGCAATAGTGTTGTTATTCGTTTCTGGTTTAGGTGCTATTTCTACCATGCCAAGAATGGAAGACCCACGCATGGAAAACCGACATGCTAGTGTATTAACTCGCCTACCAGGTGCAAGCGCAGAAAGAATAGAAGTACTTATTACTGAAAAGATTGAACAAAAGTTACGGAAAATTCCAGAAATAAAGAATATCACCTCAGTCTCCAAACCGGGTATATCGGCGGTCAAGCTAGAGCTATTGGATGAAGTAACTAATTCAACACCTATTTGGTCTAGAGTCAGAGATTTAATTGATGATGTTAGCTCACAACTGCCAGCGAATACTTTAGCGCCCACCTTAGAAGATGATAGAAGTTATGCGTTTACACAGCTAATTGCGTTAAATTGGCAAGGAAGTGGAGAAAGCGACATTACCAGTTTAGGGCGCTATGCTAATGATTTACAAAACGAATTACGCACGGTTACCGGTACAGATATAGTCAACATTTTTGGCCAAGGTAATGAGGAAGTATTAGTTGAAATCGATCAAGGATTAAACGCTAAATTAAAATTATCTAGCCAGATAATTGCCCAAAAAATTCAACGCTCTGACGCTAAAGTTTCAGCTGGTCAATTAGTCAATAATAACAACCAAATGCAAGTTGAGCTTGTTGGTGCTTTTGATACGGTCACACGAATTGAGAATATTCCCGTACGTGAAAACCAATCAGGCGCTATTCTACGCTTAGGGGATATTGCCAAGGTTAGCAAAAGCCTTGCTTGGCCGGCACAAGAGATGGCTATAGTTAATGATAAACCGGCTGTGGTGGTTGCTGCTCGTATGTTACCTAATTTACGTATTGATATTTGGAGTAATAACATTACTCAAGTATTGGAAAAATACCGCCAACAACTACCTAAAAATATTAAGCTTGAAGTACTTTTTGATCAGAATAAATATACTGAAAAACGCTTAAAAGATTTAATCAATAATATTGCTCTTGGCTTTGTGCTAATTTCCGTTGTGCTTTTTATAACCTTAGGTTGGCGTTCGGCTGCAATCGTTGCAGCTTCATTACCACTGACAGTACTATTCACTCTCTCAGTAATGAACTTTTACGGTATTCCCATTCACCAGATGTCGGTCACTGGTTTAGTGGTAGCTTTAGGGATTATGGTGGATAACGCCATCGTTATGACAGATACAATTCAGACTAAGCGACAGCAAGGTATGAGAAGGCTGGACTCTGTTGGCTATGCCGTCAAGCATTTATGGCTGCCGTTACTTGGCTCAACCATCACTACTATTCTCGCCTTTATGCCGCTTATTTTGATGCCTGGAGCATCTGGAGAGTTTGTTAGTGGCATTGCCTATAGTGTTATTTTCTCATTAATTGGTTCATATATCATTTCTCACACCATCGTTGCTGGCTTAGCTGGCCGCTTTATTCCTAAGGGCTCTGTAAATACTAGTCAAGAGCAGGTTAAAAAGAGTTGGCTACAAGTGGGAATTCACCTACCAAAACTTAATGCCCTGTTTGTACGATGCTTGAAATGGGCTTTACACTATAAAAAGTCCACTGTCTTATTGGTTTTTTGTATTCCGCTAATGGGCTTTGTTTTATCAAAGCAATTAAGCGAACAGTTCTTTCCACCTTCAGATAGAGATATGTTTCAAATAGAATTATTTCTCCCAGCGCAAAGTAGTATTTTGAATGTACAAAAGGTTAGCCAAGAAATCAGCTCTTTCCTTTATCAACAGCAAGGTATAGAGAAAGTAAGATGGTTTTTAGGTAAAAATGCCCCTTCTTTTTATTATAATTTAGTGCCGACTAAAGATGGTTGGCAAAATTATGGGCAGGCCATGATCACAGCAACAGACTTTAAAGCCGCCAATAAACTTATTTCCTCATTACAATCCGATTTAGATGTACTTGTGCCACAAGCGCAAATATTAGTCCGTAAATTAGAGCAAGGCCCTCCGTTTAATGCTCCGGTTGAATTACGTATTTTTGGACCTAATTTAGATACCTTAAAACTGATTGGCGATGATCTTCGTAAAGTGATGTCTCAAACTACCGATATCACTCATACACGAGTAACTTTACAACCGGGAACACCTAAAGTATGGGTAAAAGCGGACGAAGAAGCTGCGGCCTTAGTAGGGCTTTCGCTAGTTGATATCGCTGAGCAGTTACAAGGAACATTAAGTGGTCAAGTCAGTGGCTCAATCATTGAAGCTACTGAGTCGATACCCGTTAGAGTAAGAATTGCCAATGAACATAGAGCAAACGTTACTGATTTGGCCAACATCAATTTGCTTAGCCCAAACAGTAATGAACAGATCATTCCATTGACTGCCCTTGCTGATTTTTCACTTAAGCCAAGCCGTGGCGCTATCCCCCATCGAAATGGCTCTAGAATTAACGTTGTTGAAGGCTACATTCGTGCCGGTGTATTACCTAGTGTGGTGTTAACACGGGTAAAAGAAAATCTCGCTTCACAAAATTATCAACTTCCTGCTGGTTATCGTCTTGAAATCGGAGGGGAGTCATCCCAACGTGATTCTGCCGTAGGGCAACTACTGGCAAGTGTTGGTATTATTTTCGCACTGCTAATCACTGTCGTAGTGCTTTCTTTTAACTCGTTCAGGCTTGGCGGTATTATCTTTTTCTCGGCCATGCAATCGGTTGGTTTAGGTTTGCTAAGTGTCTATTTATTTGATTACCCGTTTGGCTTCACCGTTATCATTGCTTTATTAGGTCTCATGGGGTTAGCGATTAATGCTGCTATTGTAATTATTGCAGAATTAAAAAGTGACCCTCTTGCTATCACAGGTGACACTAATGCAATAATTCAAGGCGTTCAAAGTTGTACTAGGCATATAACGTCAACCACAATAACGACTGTAGGTGGCTTTTTACCCTTAATTTTAGCGGGGGGAGGTTTTTGGCCGCCATTTGCAATTGCAATAGCAGGCGGCACGGTGTTAACCACGTTATTATCCTTTTTCTTTGTACCCGCAGCGTTTTCATGGTTTAGTCAAAAACGTGCTTTTGAGTTAAATGAGCATGAAGCCCAAGTGCAAGGATAATAGTTTTTAGAGTATTTCCTTATGAGTTACCTACGCTGAAAAGATGCTTTGGGGTTGTAGGTCTCGTCAATCTTTTTGATTCGCTCGATGTGCTTAAAGTGAGCACGTCGAGCGGCATAGATAAAAATACTGATAATAACAATCACAGGTATTGCTATTGAAAGAGGTTCTTGTGTGAAAAAATTACTTAGCCATTCCATGGTATATTAATCCTTTTTGAAAATTTACTTCTGTTCTTACTTTAAAGAGTGCTTAATTATTCTTCAAAGTATGTTCCCCATCCATCATAGTCTACTTTACACTGCTTTGCTAACTCAAACATAGTTTGTGTTTCAGCTTTTAAGGTTTTTATATTCAACATTTGCTCAGTTACAATATCAAAAGCAAAAACTTTTTCACCACTTTCTAGCTCTGCTTCTTCAGGCTCCTCAATTTCAAGGCCTAATTTGAACGCGGTGATGGCAGCTTTTTCAAGTAGTTCAAAGTCTTCACTAGCAAAGTGATGCTCGATAGTATGATAAACCTCATCATTAGTACCATCTTCAAGTAATTCTGTAACTAGTGTTTCGGTATGTTCAAACCAATGTTGTAACTCATCATTATTCATGACAATTATCCTTCTTTACTCGCTAAATTATTAGCAATTTCATCATCTAATTCGTTAATTTTTGTCTTCATTAAACTATGTGTCTGATCAGCAGATTTTCTAATATTCTCACGGCTACTGCTATCAATATATATAGGCTCTAAGAACTCTATAATTATTTTTCCGTTATCCCAACGAGAAAAGTCAATCGTTTGATGCTGATTGCTACTACAAATTGGTACTATTGGAACGCCTGCATGTGCGGCTGTACGAAAAGCCCCCGTTTTAAAAGGCAATAACCCTCGCCCACGGCTACGTGTTCCTTCTGGAAACATCCACACAGAAAGCTTACTTTCTGTTATTTTTTTAGCGGTTAAGCTCATGGTGTCCATAGCTTTACTGGTATTTTTTCTATCAATAAGAATATTACCCGTTAGCCAATACATTTGTCCAAACAGTGGTATCCACTTTAAGCTTTTCTTGCCAACTGTCACCGTACCCGGCTGTACCGCGTTTGCCATTGTTAGTAGATCATAGTTATTTTGATGATTAGCTACATACACTACTGCGCCTATCTCTTTAATCGACTCAGGTATTCTCACCTCTACATCTAAGCCAATTATTTTCGTTATTTTTCCTAAATACTTCGCAGTATAATGAACGTTATTACGATGAAATGGCCTTAACAATGAGTATAAACAAGACAATAAAGCGACAATGACAAATGCGACTAACATTAATGCGAATCGTAAAAGAGTTAACAAGATAAAATCCTATAAAATTTTCAAGTGGCGAGTATATACTATTGGTAGTTTTACTGCTCCACTTTTTCTTCTGTACAACAAAATCAATCACTTAGTTTTTCATCAGAAAATATTGTCTTTTTTATAAAAAATTTACCTTACTTTCCACAGTTTTTGACTATAGTTAATTAAGCGACATATTGAGTTTTCTGATTCACATACTCGACAATAAAAATATCGTTAATCATTTAAATTCTTCAAAGATAAGATCAAAATAGTGGTTTAACGACAGGGAATGACATGAAAAATTTGGCTTTTATCACAGTGCTTATTTGGTTTCTTTCATTAGCGAAACTTAGTTATGCCGAAGAACAAAAGAAACTGATTAATGCAAGCTCTCCAATAGCAAGCACCTTCACTATCAACCACTCTCAACTTTCTCAGTTACTGACTTATCACGACTTAACAAAAGCAAACAATTACACAGTAGATGCTATTGAGCAACAGTCACAAATTCAAGGGAATTACGCGGCAGGTATAGTGTCATTTGAGACAGGGTTAATACAATCAGAGCAAACATCGAGCTGGAGAAAATATTACTTTTCAGGAGCCGTTACCCTTCATCAACAGAATGCTTTTAACTTGTCTTTAACAGCAAGTATTGAGCAATTAACTGATGTTCAAGTTAACTCTTACCAACCCCGTATTTCAGATAGTTTTAATATTATTAATGATTCAGAATTAATTTATAGTTACGGTTTAGTGGGTAGTTATTCCGTAAATTCTACATGGAATTTTTCTGGAGGGATTATTCTTTCACCCGTTGAGTATGATAGCCATAACACAACGTCGTATACTAATAATCATATGGCATTAGTTGGCACCACCTATTCCTTCTAGTGATACCAACTCATAATTCAGTACGATGGATATTTATTCTGCAACATTAAGCATATAACCTTGTCCCCATATTGTTTCAATACGAGTCTGTTGCTCAGGTGATACCGTAAGCTTTTCTCGTAACTGAGAAACGCGAACATCCACCGTTCTTTCACTACCATTATATTCACGACCTAACAGGGTACGGTAGATATAATCTCTACTCATTATCTTTCCTGTATTTTCAGCCAATAAACATAACAATTTAAACTCAAATTGCGTTAAAGCAATTGAATGGTCCCCTAATTTACATTTATATGAAAAAGGGTACAAAGTTAAATCGCCAGCACTAATTTGACTACTTTCATCAATGACTTGGTTTTTTACATAGCGTCGAAATAATGCCTCTATTCTGACGGTGAAAATATTCGCCGAAATAGGTTTCACTAAGTATTCATCAACACCTAAGTTAAAGGCTGTCACTTGTTCTTGTTCACTATCTCGCGAAGTTAATAAGACTAATGGCCCCTTAAAGTGATTACGGATCTTTTCAATGACAGATAAGTGAGTTAAATCACTAAATCCAATATCCAAAATAACCATGTCAGCGGTCATGCTTGGCAAACCTTGTTCAAATTTACTGTCGCGAAGTTTTTGTTCAACTTCATAGCCACGAGCTTGCATGTGCTGTTGCAAGGTATTTGATAGCAGTTGATCATTTTCGATTAATACAATCCGTTTACTTTGGTTATTCCCAAGAGTATTACTTGCTGCTAACTTGTTATGTGAATGCTCACTGTTCTCAGTTATTAAATCATTTGTCATCACAACTCTCCTTACCTTCAAGTGAATAAGTTTTCTTGATAAGGAAAGTGTAAAACAGAGTTACAAACTTAGTTGTAAACTCTTGTTAATATCCGGTTTAAATTTGTTATTTAAATAAAAAAACTGAAATTAAGTCAGGAATTAACCAATAAAGAAATAATTATTCTATCCGGTTATTTTGATAAATCTGCGAAGGGGCTTTGTTCGATGCATATTACCTTCGCCATTAAGCAAGGATAAGAGTTTATCGACTCAGTGATTAGATGATACCGACACTACCTGTAATTAGTAGCCAGATTGCAAAGAATAATTTAAGCCTTGTTGCAGACATATGAGTAACGAGTGTTTTGGCAAAAATTCCTCCAAGAACGGCACCAGGACCTGCAAATAAAATAACTTGCCAGTAAACATCCTCTTTAACTTGTCCTATTGCAACCCAAACAGTTATAGCAGACACCACAACAGCTGCTGCCACTGCCATATTAATATCAAAGCGTCTTAAGATAAGGTATATCACTAACAGCTCACCAACGCCTACACTCAACCATGCTGTCACAGCACCACCGAACAGACCCAAAACGATTAAAGCAATGTAATCGAAAAGATAAATTTCACTTCTTTCTCGGTGTGGTTTAAGCATATAAACCGTTAATATAATAAACACACCTAATAAAAGAGAGAACCAACTAAAACTGAAATGAAGCGATGCTGGTGATGATACTTGCCAACTAAAAATACCGGTAATTGCAATCATCGATGCTACAGAGGTAACTGAAATAATACGTTTAAAGCCTTGCCATAAACGTAAATCTCTTTTTTGACTATGATAATGATGGCACCAAGTAACGGCACCCGCTGTCATGCCAAAACATTGAATTGCAAAACTTGTGGCAATTGCTTGCTGCTCAGTAAAATTCAACTGAGTAAACATAGGAATAAAAATTACGCCACCACCAGCGCCTGTCGAATTGGCAAATATAGCACCAATGACACCTAAAAAGCTGAATAGCCAATAATCAAATAATTCTTGTAAGGGCTGGCTAGCGCTGTACAGCATAAATAGCCATAAAAGAGCAAAAACAACAATAAACTTAGGGTTAGACAAGCGAATTGGATTAGCACTAGACATGAGATTTACAGCTCTTAACTCTTTAACGTGTTAGATTTTTCTACGATATAAGCCTGAGCTTCAATAGATAAACAATTTTTCGATAAATAACTTTTACCGCTTGTTTTATCCATAGTATAAAAAATAGTAAAGCCTAGCTCTGACTCTTTTATTTCAGTGGTATCTTGCCATAAAATTCGGCCTGAATTATAAAAGGATTCACTTAAAACGCCTTGTTCATCGATAGTTAACGTCACTTCACTATTAGAAGCCCTTGAGAGCATCTGTCTGATGACCCACCAAGGTTGGTGGTAAAATATACTTACGGCTTCCAATATCCCTAATGCGATCACAAACCAAGCCGCATAAGCATTTACCTGAGTGAAGAGTAAAAGATATAAACCAAACACCGTTAAAATACCTGATTTGAAATATGCCTTGTTCGAACGATCAACCGTATTGGTTTGGGTATAACATTCTATAAAATGCTGCTTATCTAGGGTAAATTTACTGGTAAAAGATGGAGAAGAAGTCATGAGGCTCTATAGCAATTATTGGAAATAATAAAAAACAGAGTCTAACAGATGTTAAACGGTAATGTCATTAGCTCCGCATGATCATAGTTAAGCACATATTTAAGTGATCAACTAAAGAGGATAACTGCGTAAAATCATCTGTTGTGATCTTTTTATTATTTGTTAGAAACTGTCCACAGACAACACCGATAGTTTTATTACCAATGCTTACTGGCATGATAGCGATAGCCCCTTCATTCATAAATGTTGCAAACTCTTTAGTGATTAAATCTCTAAACTGTCGATGCGTATAATCATTAATCAGTACAGGTATGCTCGAGGCTATAACACGTGTTATGGCACTTTCACTTTTTTGAATATTGAGAACATATTTACTGAGATCTTTCTCTCCATGCTCATTGAAAACAAAGCGGGATTTCACCATACTTTTATCATCAGATAGCATTAAAAAACTGCAACGTTCGAATTCAAAAGCTTTCGCGGCATCAATTAATACGGTTTGAATATATTCATTAAAATCACGACTAGTTTTCATTAACTTAGTTAACGACATGAAAGAAGAGAGTACCGCTTTCTCTTTACTAATTTGTTGGATGGAAGCAAAGTGCTTATTAACACCAAAATCGCTACCTTTAGGCAGTACCTTTATTAGATCAGATAGTACTTCTGCGCCATAGGAGCTTAATAACTCTACCGCCTTCTCTCGAGTATGAGCAATTCTCACCTTTAATTGTTTGACACTGATATCCATAATATCAGCGATACCTTCAAGTAAATCAGTAAAGTCTTCTTCATTATCACCAGGCTGAGCTATGTTAGCACTCAACTTATCAGCAAAATAAATGATCTTTATTTCATCGGTACGGCTTTCTGGCTGATCTAATGCTTTTAATAATAAATCACTTAAGTTCCAAGTGGTGGCTAAACCTTTGCTTAACGCATTAAAACTTGTCCCTATTTCTTGCTCGCAATATTGAGAAAAATCAGGATTATCCATATCAACAGAGTTTGCTAGTTTATCAGCAAATTCGCCGCCACTACTCCAAAAAGCAGTTTCCCCAATACTGTAAAGTAACGCTGCTAGATAAACTTCTTCTTGAGTTTCATCGCTATAATTGGGCACCATCATTTTAGCTAACATGGCAGCATAAAAAGAGTTGGCCATTAACTGCATCAGCTTTTCATAAACGCGAAAATCTAAACTTTTACTCGCTAATAAGCTATCGACTAATTTAGCAGTTAAACAAACATTTTTAACCGTTTGAATACCTAAAACAACGGTTGCTCTAGATACTGTCGTCACCTTATTAATACCTATATGTTGGGCATTATTGGCAACTTTTAGTAAACAAGAAGAGAGGGCTTGATCATGTAATATCGCTTTACTTAATTTGGGTAACGACGATTTATCATCATTCGAAAATTTATCAAGCATTTTCGCAGTTGAAGTTATTGCCGGTAGCTCAGTATTAGCAATCAACTCTATCCACTGCTCAGTCGTTTTGGGCGATTGTTTAATCATTAATAATGTTCACTTCAGATAAATCCCCTCAAAACCATCAAACACCTTATGAGCATTAATTTGAGTTTATTTTGAAATAGATACTATTAACTATGCACTCAATTAGTTGTTTTGTCGAAAGTTATTTATTTCCCCCTGTTAAAAACTACTACGATCAAAAAACGCCTGCTTTTCTTTACCTTTTTTAGCTAAACCATTTTGCATGGCTATACGTTGATTCTTTCTCCCTAGCAAACGTAACTGAGTGATTCGCTCCCAAAGCAAAGCGCCCCGAGTATCTTTTTTCCAGGTTTTTTTATACAGATATTTTGTTGCTGCAATAGCATCAGGGCTTTGCTTAGCAATTGTTTGCGCTAACGTTTCAGCAACCTCTAATGGTGTTTCACTCACTTTTGAAGCTAAACCGTACTCCGCAGCCTCTATACCAGAGAAAAATCGCCCTGTCATCGTCAGCTCTTGAGCAATATCAATACGAGTTAACCGCGACAGTGTCACCATGCCGCTCATATCGGGAATTAATCCCCATTTCATTTCTAAGATTGACATGTTGGCATCAGGCGTTACCACCCTATAATCGCAGCCTAAAATAATTTGCATACCTGCACCAAAGCAGTTGCCCTGTACAACAGCAATGACAGGAATAGATAAGTCACGCCAAACATGCCCAACACGCTGGAACATATTATCTTTTCGCCAAGGTAGTTTAAGAAAAAAACGCGCAATCATGGATGGGTGTTTAGCGACATAATTAAAATCTAAACCGGCACAAAATGAAGCTCCCTGCCCTTGTAAAATCACACAGCGAATAGAGCGATCTGTTTTAATACGTTGAGCCGTTTGCACTAATGCTTTAATAAGCCCTTCATCTAAACCATTATGCTTGTCGGGCCTATTTAAAGACACATAAGCAATATTATCATCAAGGTGAAAAAGCACTTTATCGTTAGCCATATTTTAATCATTATCAAACAAGTGGTATTTGCTAGTCTCTCACAAACACACTGGTAGAACCAGATGAAATATTCATATTACAAATATGTAAACAAGCAATAAAATACCTTATTTATACTCCATAAACACTATCGCTTGTGATAAACTGCAAAAACGCACCTAGATAAATGTCATTGCAAAAAATAATAAGCCATAGGCTACCTAACAGACAAACATGTTAATAAGCAATGATTCTGTTCCCTATAGGAAGTTACTTCCTAGGGATAATAGTTTAATTTTTCTAAGGAAATATCATGCAAGTTATTATTTTTGATGATGCACAACAAGTAGCCGAAAATGCTGCTGACTGGGTTGCTGAATTAATCAATAAAAAACCTTCTCCTGTTTTAGGCTTAGCTACGGGTAGTACCCCGATTAGTCTTTACCAACAATTGGTAAGCAAACATAAAACCAGTCAATTAAGTTTTAAAAACACCACCACCTTCAACCTTGATGAATACCTTGGTATTGAAGCGAGCAACGCGCAAAGCTATCGTCACTTTATGAATGAGAATTTATTTGATCATGTCGATATAAATAAAAACAACACCTTTTTACCTACCTGCGCTCAAGGACAAAATCCCAGAGAGCAAGGTTTAGCTTATGAAGAAAAGATCAAACAATATGGCGGTGTTGATTTACAAATTCTAGGTATCGGCGCTAATGGCCATATTGGTTTTAATGAGCCAACATCAAGCTTAGCTTCTCGTACGCGCATTAAAACCTTAACACAGCAAACACTTACCGATAACTCTCGTTTATTTGATGCCGATGAATTTCAACCTACCCTTGCCATGACCATGGGTATTGCCACCATTTTAGACGCTAGATATGTGTTATTAATGGCAACAGGTGAAAATAAAGCTAAAGCGGTAAAAGATATGGTTGCCGGCCCACTATCGGCGATGTGCCCAGCATCTGCATTACAAATGCATGAAAATGCCATCGTGTTACTCGATAAAGCCGCAGCTAGCCAGTTAGATGATCAAGAATATTATCAATGGGCTAATAATCAAAATATTAAAATCAACCAAGAGTTTGGTTTATATCATAATTACTAATTTAATAAGATAAGAGACACTATTGCTGCTTACCCGTTTAAGCTATACCAATCCGTATAAGAAAGTAATCGCTTAGCGAGAATTTAAAGGCTTAGAGGCAAGGCATTGATTGAAGAGAATGGTTATTCCCTTGTCAAAATCAATAACGCCGCATATAAGCTTTTAAAACTCGCCCTTCAGGAACGCATGGGCACCATGATAACTGCACAAAATTTGTTTGATGTAGAATAACTATACCTTCACATATTTTGTTTGTTCTAATGTCGCCCATGAAGTTCTAAGTGAGCACTTCTTTATGCGGAATGGTATTAACTGATAAGCAGCAATAATATTGTTAATTAAGTTTTTGCCAAATTCGTATTAGGTAACTTAGTTGATAACAAGGCGGCGATAATAATAAACGCCGTTGAAATCCATAAACAGGCTATCAAACCATATTCTTGAAACACTAAACCTGATAATACAGTACCTATCAAACGCCCCATGGCATTAGCCATATAATAAAAGCCAACATCAAGAGAAACTCCGTCTTCACCTGCGTAGCTGACGATAAGATAACTGTGTAAAGACGAGTTAACCGCAAATATAGCGCCAAAAATCAGCAAGCCACCCAAGAGTGAAAATTTAGGATAAAGATCAAAAGTGAGTGCTAAGGCAATAGCCGCAGAAATACTGGCTAAATATATGGCCCATTTAAGCGCCGCCCCACCTGAAGGAACTTTACCTTGTTTTTTACCGGTAAAATGTGGGGCAAAAGATTGCACTAGCCCATAACCAATCACCCAGCAGGCCATAAATGTACCGACCCACCAATGATCCCAGCCAAATGACGCAGCTAAATAAATAGGTAGTGCCACCACAAACCATACATCTCGAGCACCAAATAAGAAGAGTCGCGCCGCAGAAAGTATGTTGATGGCCGGGCTTTTAGAAAATATCTCGTTAAATTTAGGTTTGTTTTTCGCTTTACCTAAATCTTCTTTCAACGCAACAAGGCTATATACCCAAACCATTAGCAGCATTGCCGCCATCAACAAAATAGCCCCTTGAAATTCCAACAAGGTTAATAATAAACCGCCGAGGAAAAAACCTACCCCTTTTAAGGCATTTTTAGAGCCGGTAAGTACTGCTACCCACTGATAAAGTTTGTCTTGGGCATCACTTTTTACCAATAATTTTATCGAGCTTTTGGCGCTCATTTTATTGAGATCTTTAGCGATACCCGATAACGCTTGAGCCGCCATCACGTACACTACGCTAAGCATAGAAGATGGCGCAGCTAACATGGCTAACGCCAAAATTTGCAAGCCTAAGCCTATATTCATGGTTTTATTAAGGCCTATTCGCGCTCCTAGCCAGCCACCGACAAGGTTAGTAACCACACCAAAGATTTCATAAAACAAAAATAACATGGCAATATTAAGTGGGCTGTAACCTAACTGATGAAAGTACAGCACAATTAACATGCGCAGCGCACCATCTGTTAAGGTAAAAGCCCAATAATTACCTGTAATGATCAGGTATTGTTTTACTTGCCTAGACATACTAGACACGCCAGATAAAAGTGCCATTAGTTAAGATCTGAGCGGCCTACCATACGTGCTATTTCGGCGGTACGATTTGCATAACCCCACTCGTTGTCATACCAAGCATATAATTTAAGTTGGGTGTCATTAACCACCATAGTCGATAACGCGTCGATGATACTTGAGCGTGGGTCAGTTTTATAATCAATTGATACTAATGGTCTTTCTTCATAACCCATAATATCTTTCAATTCATTGTCTGCTGCCGCAGATAAAAATCCATTAACCTCTTCAACAGTGGTTTTACGCTTAAGCTCAAAAACACAATCTGTAATCGATGCATTTGCTAGCGGCACGCGCACAGCATGACCATTTAATTTCCCTTTTAACTCAGGAAAAATATGGGTAATTGCCGTGGCTGAGCCAGTAGTGGTTGGAATTAAACTCATGCCACAAGCACGGGCACGACGTAAATCTTTATGGGGCGCATCTAAAATCGTTTGGGTATTGGTAATATCATGAATGGTCGTCATAGAGCCATGCTCGATACCTATTTTTTCATGAATAACTTTTACCACTGGCGCAAGGCAGTTTGTTGTACAAGAAGCAGCAGTCACAATAGGGTGTAACTCTTTATTATATAAATCATCATTAACTCCCATGACGATATTTAAAATCCCCTCTTCTTTTACTGGCGCAGTCACCACAACACGTTTAACACCTTGTGATAAATATTTCTCTAATAAGGCAGTTTGTTTCATCACACCAGAAGCTTCAATCACCACATCACAGCCAGACCAATCAGTGTCTTCAATGGCTTTATTTTGACTACAAGTAATGACATGCTCATTAATGATGATTGACCCACCTTGGTGTGAGGCTTGATGACGCCAAATACCGTGTACTGAATCGAAAGTTAATAAATGTGCTAAGGTTTTTGCATCACCTTCGGGATCATTAATATGAACAATTTCTACATCATCCCAGTCAAACGCTGCACGCATTGAAAGACGACCCATACGGCCAAAACCGTTAATACCAATTTTAATTGTCATGCTGTTTCCTATCTAATAATGCTTACGCTAATTTATATGTTTCATTAAAATAATCTAACTGTACCGGATGCTTTAATGCTTTAGGTCGTATTGCTTGTACCGCACTAATAACACCTTTTGCCGCCCAACCATGTGCAGCTAATATCAAGCCAATAACTAAACCTGTTCGTCCTGAGCCACCTTTACAATGCACCGCGATACTACCGCCAGCTTGAATATGGGCAATGATACTCGTTTGATGTTGTTGCCACTTAGTTTCAAAAGCGGCATTCGGAGCTGCATCATCGGCAATAGGTAATTGTAGCCAAGTAATTTTATGCTCATGGCAAATATCAGGCAGCGAAGTTGCCTCCAACCTTGATATTTCTTCATCAAACATCAAGGTTAATAACATTGAAGCGCCAGCAGATTTTAACTGCGACACAGAATCAACAAGCGAGGCCTCTTTTGTACCAGGGCAAGGGGTAAATATTAGCTTAGCGCCATTTTCAAGGGTTAGCGCATCAAAGGGATGTTTATTCATAAAATTTTCTCTAGATAAGTTAATAACGACTAGCTGTAGCTAATCACAACAGTTACTTAAACGTTCTGGTCTATCACCCATGCTATGTAAGTTTTCTATGGCTGATTGCAAAAAGGCATTGTTCTCACGAGCCGTTAAACTAAGTACTTGCTTTGCCCACTCGGCTAATTCAGGATTAATGGCGTAATAAACCCACTGCTTTTGTTTTCGATCCGTTAACAAACCGCACTTTCGCAATTGTGCTAGGTGGCGAGAAACTTTCGGCTGGCTTTCTTCATTTAACGCCGTCATCAATTCGCACACACATAACTCACCTTCTCGTTCAATGAGTAACAGTGATTTCAAACGAATATCATCGGCAAGACATTTATAAAACTGCGTGGGCGACATCAATCATCTCTATGCTTTAACAATATAACAAAATTGTTATATACTAATTTTATTATATTGTAGTGAGTCATGAATTTATGTCAAGCTTGAATTATTCCTAATGACGATATTAGAAAAGCAACAAATAAAGGATTAGCATTAGGAAATGAACAGTTTAAGTTTAAAGTGGAGGACTTAAGCGGCAGGTCTGTGATCGAAGGTAAACGTGTAAGACCTATTGGTGGAAGAAAGCCTAGACTGTGACTATTAACTTAAAACGGCTATTAGATCACATTATTGCCCTATATCGTGAACTTGGTTTAGTGGTAATATTTAACATCATCAAGTTTACATACAGATTATTTAGCAATACTTAGTGAAGTGAAAGAATAATGAAAATTTGGCAGGTGTTTTGGCAGTTTTTTATTTTAGGGCTAATTAGTTTTGGTGGCCCAGCGGCCCATATAGGTTATTTTGAAAAAGTATTTGTACAAAAGCTTAAATGGATAGGTAGTGACGAGTATGCTCGTTTAATTTCGTTGAGTCAGTTTTTACCTGGCCCAGGTTCAAGTCAAATTGGTTTTGCCATTGGATTACGCCAAGCAGGTCTCTTTGGAGGTTGTGCAGCCTTTATTGCCTTTACCTTTCCTTCGGTATGTATATTATTCTTTTTGGCGTCGGCCCCACATATTCAAGAGGCAAACTGGCTAGCGAGTGTCACTCATGGTTTAAAATTATTAGCTGTAGTTGTAGTCGCTGATGCAACACTATCCTTATTTAAGAATTTTTGTAAGGAGCGCAATGCCGTTATTATTTGCGTACTAACGAGTGTTGCATTACTAGTTTTTCCGAGTATTACTACGCAAATGTTAGCACTTATTATGGCCGCAGCTAGCGGTATCTTGATGCATAAATCAACCACAAAGGCTGCTGTATTCCAATCCAAAAGGCCTATTAATTATGTACCGTTTATTATTTTTATTGTGCTATTCCTCGGACTTCCTTTATTAGCACAATCAACACTTTGGTTGACTATATTTACTGATTTCTATCAATCAGGTAGTTTGGTTTTTGGTGGTGGTCATGTAGTGTTGCCCATGTTACAACAGACGTTAGGTGAAGCCATTGATACCGACCGCTTTTTATTAGGCTATGCGGCTGCTCAAGCTGTACCTGGCCCAATGTTTTCGTTATCTGCATTTTTAGGGGCTGATTTATTCACAACGAATCCACTTATGGGAGCATTGATTGCAACTGTTGGCATTTTCCTTCCAGGCTTTTTACTTGTTCTTAGTTTTCATAAAGCGTGGGAATCCCTAGCGTCAAAGCCTAATGTTGCTGGGGCGGTGTGGGGCATTAATGCCTCTGTAGTAGGTTTGCTAATGTCAGCATTATATCACCCAGTATTTGTTTCTGCGGTTTTTAACCCTATTGATATGGCCGCAGTCATCGTTGGTTTTTGCATTATACGCACCACCAATCTATCCATAATGCTACTCGTAATGAGTTTTATAGCTTTTGGCTTTATTGTATCCTATGCACATTAATTATAGTGTTTCAATATCATATAAACTTCCCACCCTGTGTACTTAGCCATTCACCCAGATATTAAGGTGAGACAGGAAAATTATAGATCGTTGTTTACTCATCATGTTGAGCCAAAGTTGGTTGACGATATTAGACAAGCAACAAATAAAGGGTTAGCACTAGGAGATGAACAGTTTAAGTTTAAAGTTGAGGAGTTAAGCGGCAGGTCTGTGATCGAAGGTAAACGTGGAAGACCTATTGGTTGGAAGAAAAGTTAGGCTGTGACTATTAAATTAAAACGGCTCTGACCCCTTTTATTTCTCGACGATTAATGGAGTTTTTATTAGCGCCATTAATGCGTGGGGTGAGTGAAGGGGCAAGGGAAGGTAGTTTTTTAATGTAAGGAAACTGAATGAATCAATTACATAAGCGTCAACAAGGTGGAGGGATTATAAAAACCATTGTTTTTATACCTCTTGCCATTATAGGGTTTGCGATATTTTTTTTTATTTATACCGAGCTTAATAAGGCTTATTGGGATGTTCGAGTAAAGAAGCTTTGTGAAAAAGATGGAGGAATAATTGTTTATGAAAAAATATTTCTTAGTAAATTGGAATATGAAAGCCATTCCGGTTTAGCAAAAGGTTTAATAGCACCGCCAGAATCAAGTTCAAATATTGAAAAATACATTTTTTTTTCAAAATATAAAAAAGAGCATATTAGCGTATCGAATCCTGAGGTTTATAAAAGGGAAACTATTGTTTATAGCAAAGCAGAGGGTAAAATTTTAGGGAGAATGACTCATTACCGGAGAATTGGAGGAGACTTCCCAACAGTAATAGCTCATCCGTCTAGTTTTGGATGTGAAAATACCACAAATTTAAGACTGTTATTAGACAGAATATTTTTTATTAAGGAAGATTCAAAATGAACGTAGAACAAATATTTAATAATGCTGCATTGGCACAAACGGCTTATTCAATCTTAAGTACAGGTAATACTGTAGATCAACTTAATGCATTAACAGATACTAACGGCGCTAGTATGACTCAAACTCAAGCTGAAACATTTTCCGCCTTATACCCTGTAGTAGTAAGCCAATATTCTGATCCAGTTACAGGCTTTTCTGCAACTATTTTCAAAACCTCTACCGGAGAGTTAACTCTTTCTATACGTGGTACAGAAATTGGAGTGCCAGATATATCGACCGATTTGAGTATAGGTCTTTATGGAGGCGGTTATGATCAAATCACAGCTATGGTGAATTGAATAAAAGGAATAAAAGGCTCAGAGCCGATTTAAGCGTGATAAAAGTAAAAACCGACTGATGTCGGCTTTTATCATTATGAATCTATAAAGTTACCCCTTACACCGCAAACGGGTACTTAATTGCGTCATGGCATTCATAACCTTCCACAGTAAAGTCATCCATGGTGACCCAAGTTTCTAAATCTTTTAACGACTTAATCTCAGGGTTAATGATTAATTTAGGAGATGGTAATGGTTCACGCTTTAATTGTACGTCTTTCATTAATGCCAATTGGTCTTCATAAATATGGGCATTGACAATTTTATGGTACGCCTTGCCGGGTTTAAGACCGGTAATTTGTGCCATAATAGCTAAAAAGAAGAACACTTGCACTTGGTTAAAATTTTTTGTGACATTAGGGGTTTAAATTAAATCGTTTCGCACAAGATTAAATATTTCTCTTAATTACCGTACATTACCAAAAAAATAATTGTCAGCTGAAATATTTATTAGCTAATTCTATTCACGCACTTCAGCTCATAACTACCTCAGAGATTTTATCTAAAATACATTACAACATAATACAAATTAATTTAAGTGCTAATCAGTAATAATAAAGGTAAACAGTCTTTATGCCTAAGTTCAATATTCGAAACATCATTAGCTATTATCGGGTTGTTGGTCAAAATTGAGACCCTGTAAAAATACATAGTAATATAATACAACCCACTAAGTTCTAATTCGACAACAACATGGGTAAACAATCCCTATTTTGATCATCTTAAGTTAAACCATGTTATCCTGATGTGTAAAATAGTTTAACTTAATCACAAACGAATGATTTATTTAGATACTGCCGCGTCATACCCTATCCTGCCTGAAGTCAAACAATCCCTAAATGAGGCTTTTGAACATTATTATGCTAACTCTGCATCGAGTCATTTATTAGGAGAGCAAGTTTCTGATGAAATTAATAAAGTCCGAGAACAACTAGCAGATCAAATAGGAGCATACCCAAGTGAAATTATTTTTACCAGTGGTGCAACAGAATCGAATAATATTGCTTTTAAAAGTCTGCTTTTAGGTAAAGAAATATCAGAAGATAAAAAGCATATTGTAACTACTCAGGTTGAACATAAATGTACATTTGCCATATGTGATTATTTTAAATCCATCGGTTATGAAGTTACTTATGTAAAACCAAATAAAGATGGGATAATTGAAACTGAAGCAGTCACAAATGCAATCAGACCAGATACAGCGTTTGTTTCAGTAATGCATGTAAATAATGAGTTAGGAACTATTAATCCTATCGAACAAATAGGAAAAGCCTGTTTTGATGCTGGGGTATTATTTCATAGTGATGCAGCTCAAAGTTTTGAAAAAGTAGATGTTGATGTAGATGATATTAATGTAGATGCCATGTCATTTTCTGCTCACAAAATTGGTGGGCCGAAAGGGATAGGCGCAATCTATATTCGTGATTTACGTAAAAAACATTTAATGCCATTGATACACGGAGCCGGGCAAGAAGATGGCTTACGAGGCGGTACTGTTGCAGCACCACTAATTTTAGGTTTTGGTGCAGCTATTAAATATTTTGGAAAGTACTATTCCAGCTTTAAATCTAAAAATATTAAACAGTACTTTCTAAGTAAGCTTAAAGCCGAAAACGTAATATTTAATGTCAATGGTGCCAATACATTAGCAAATTGTTTATCGATAACGCTACCTGAAACAGATACAGAGACATTGGTTAGAAAAAACGAAACCCTATTATGTTTAGCACAAGGTTCTGCTTGCTCATCAAAAGAAATAGAACCATCACATGTGCTCTGTGCCATCGGTTTAACAAGAGAAATAGCTGATAAAACTTTTAGAATAAGTTTTCCACTAGACATCAATTATGATTCGATAGACAAACTAGCCGAAGAGATTAAAGCTTTTTCTTAATCTCATCGTAGATCTATTTGTGTTTTTGTAATGAGGTAATTCTTAGCTACTTATAGCAGGTTACACAAGCTCCACCGCCTTCAGCTTCATCGTATATGTCATCCATATAATCAGTATCAATTTCCTTAACGGCAATTTGAAGCGCGTTACGCCTCTTATTTTTCTTCTTTAAAAAACGTTCAAACTTCTTTTTATGGTTCGTTTCTATTTGCTCTTTTCTTGCATCAGATTCTAAAGTTGAAAGAGGTGTGTCTTTGCCTAACCAATAAAACGTACCATCTTCTCGTTCATCTTCAGCAGCTTTTTCATATTCTTTCGCCTCTTCAAAAGCTTCTGGATATATTTCTTTTAATCTTAACCATTCAATCTTTTGTTGATAAAAGCAAAATGTACAACCACTCCTAGAACGCCAACCGTAATAACCAGGTTTACCATCATCCATGGCTTCAACTATTTTTCGTAAAGTATTAGCGTCAACATTCCCTTTATATTCAGGGTCTCTATGCTTCTTTTTCACTAAAGCACTAAAATGCGCAGTTATTTCACTTTCACTGAGTTCTTTAAGTTCACGGTACGAAATTACATCTGGATGGTCGGAAAATAAGTCTGCTTTTCTAAGAATGTCAAAAACACCATTACGGTCAATACCATCTTCCCTAAAAGGCATTTTAATTTTCATATAGTTTTCAGAGATAGAGTTAGTCATGAAACCTGTTCGTTCAGGTTCATCAGCTCTTATTCCTACATACGAAACAACTTCTTCATATCCTTCATCTTTCATTTTCTTATTTACCCACAACTCATAAGGCACTAACTTCATCTGAATAGTGCACCATCTTGCTTGGGGGGACGGAAGGTAATTTTTATGTTTTTTTAAATGGAAATCAAAATTTTTCTTTTCCCTGTTAGAAGTATAAACTTCTTCATAAGGGTCAATAATAGTTCCAACATAACCTTCCAACCTATTAACAAAATCTATAACTTCTGGTAACTCCTTACCAGTATCAGTAAAGTAGTAATGCATATCTAGGTCGGGGTAATTTTTTCTCATATACATAGCAAGTGCAGCGCTATCTTTACCGCCAGAAAGGCCGAGCACATGTAATGTCTTTTTTGTAGAACTCACTTAAACTTCCTCTGTTTCTAGTGACTCAAGAATTCTTAATAAAATAGCTCGTTGCTTGGCAGATTCTATTTTTTGAAGAGTCTCTTTTACTGAATTCATTTCTTGTTTAAATTCTCTATCTACTTTATTGGGAGATAAGTCTCCTAATACAGCATAGTGAGATGCTGTTTTAAACTTGTCTATCATCTGAACCAATTCAGAGTTAGCCTTTTCAAGCGCCATATCATCCCAGTTTCGTTCAGCTACACCCGATAAAAGAGATATAATACTTGAAACCCACTTTTCGTTACTTGCAAATTCCGCTAAGCGTAAAGCGAATGTTTCAAGTTTATAGTCAGATGTATATTGGGTAACATTTTTACATTGAGTAAGTAACTTAGGATCCAGCTTAAAGAATGATGTTATGCGTGCCCTATAAGCATTAACCATGTCTAGATGTGCAGAGCGTAATTCATTAATTACTTCAGAAATTTTATCTGTTTCAATATTAACTTTGTGTTTATTGAATAGCTTAGGAATATCGTCCATTAAATACTGTGTAGGGTCTGATGCTAACAAAGTTAGATCTCTAAAACCGCGAGCAAGTTTTGACAGGTTATTTGTCTTTTTTGTCCAAGGAGTCAACTCGCTAACGAACTGAACATATTCTTGAGCTAATTTCAATGTTGAGGGTTTTACTGAACCGCTGTTTATTGCACTTGCTAGAGAAGCAAGGTGGTTCAATTTTATTCCATCCATTGCAACAAACTTAATACCAACGTTTTGAGGCTCTTTAATTAGTTTTATTGCAAACTCTTCATCAGGTTGAGAAATAAATATATCGTTATTATTAACGTCTTTATCGTAAAAAGCTAAGTGCTCTGTGTTAGCCATTAGAAATGCTAAACACCAAATAGGCAGTATACCTTTTGCTACACCAAAAGGTTCTTTACCCCATAATGAATAAATCTCAGATACGTAAACAACACTATTCTGATTATCTTGTAAGTAATTAAACGCACAATTAAATAATAACGCCATATCAGCATTATTTTCGTTCGGCATATAAAAGTCAGCCTGCTCACTCTCAGGATCAAACTTATGTAGCTCTTTTTTAACTAAACATGAAAGGTAGAGCCCTTTCTCAGGAGGGAAAGTTTCTGCGTCGAAGCCTAAATCTCTTTCATCGGGGTAATCAACCATTCGAATAAGTAGCTTTTTAATTGCTGCATTAGCACTACCTGATGGTTTAGATCTATTAACGAGTTCATTAATAACTTTAGGTGCTGCATTGAATACATTACCAGCAATAACCGAAGCAACTTGAGAAAGAGAGCGTCCTATTATTTCCTCACCTTGATGCTGCCAAGTAGATTGTTGAAAAACAGACGACAATTCTTTTTCAACTTGTTGAGATGCCAATAAAACTCGACTATCAAGCTCTTTTGTTGCAATTAGATCATGCTCGATTTTGTCTTCTTCTTTTGCTATTTGATTTAAAGCTATTAACTCAATTGCTGCTTCTTTCAACCTTTCTAAAGAGCTAGCGTAACCAATAGCTGCAAATGGTAGGTTAGGCATTGCGTCTGCTAACTCTTTTGCCACCTCAGCAGATGCAGGGAGAAGAAAACTAAGAAATGAAGCACCTTTCAAAGGCTCTTTCTTTAACGAATTAATAAAACCTGGTTCAATTTTATTGATGAGTTTTGTGTTTGCCCAACGCATGGTGCCAGTTCTATGGTAATGTGCTGTTGCTAAAATATTTTGCGAAATATCACAAACTTTTGTCCAATCAACCCCTTGGCTAACTGACTCAATACGTTCTAACACCATGTTGTGAATATCAATATCGCTGCCCTGAAATACAAACAAAGCATTGTGATTTTGACGATAAATAATGATCGTCCAAGACTCTAAATCTTTAATGGCTTGAGAAGTTTTTGCTTTACTTACACCCTGAGCAGAAAAGTAAGAAATTATAAATTCTTTTTTCGCATGTAAATGATGTTGAAAACCAAATATAGTCAACAGCGCAATTACTTTTGTTATTGATACGTGTAGCTCCGTACCTTTTTGCTCTGCTCGATAAATTGCATCACACCCTTCTAACCAAGCTTTACTATCATGCGAAGTAACAATGAGGTGATGTAAATTGTAATGTAGGTAATCCCACAGTAATTCAGGACGGTATAGAACTGTTGATTCAATCCCTGAATCGAAATTAGTCGATAAAAACTCTCTAAACCCCAATTTTTCATGTGAGGCTAAAAAGCCGAATAAGCTTCGTTCATTTTGCGAAAAACGTCTTCGAGAAATAGGACCAAGTAACAAGCTTACAATTGGATCAAGTGGAAGTGTTTTTAATAAAGCTTTTTCATTGATGTTTTTATGTTCAAAGTACGCTAACACATGACTAACTAGATTCTTATGCTTTTTTTCTAAAGCTTTAATAATTTCAGGTGTTTTTGCAATTGAATCACCTACTAATACAAGTGACTCATCAATTGAAGGATTAAAGCTTAAATCTCTATAACGACCTTGAACTTTTGCCCATTCTTTTTGAGCTTTAGCATCTTTATTTTTTGCGTAATCTGAAAATGACTGATGTAAGAATCCTACAAGCACAACCGAGCTTTTGGCTTGTTGCGCAATATCCGCAAGTGATTGGAAAAAATGTAAATCTTTATTATTCCTTGATTGGTAATCTAGTGCTTTACCCATCTCATCAAGAAAAATAAGCGTACCATCAATTTTTCTTGAAGTAGTTCCTAACGTATGTTTAATTTCAACTAAGCATTCATCATCATCAAAACCATTAACGTCTTCGACACTAAAGTCAATTTCAAAAGCTCTATATATACTTTTTAAAATAGAGTTAGCAGGTGCTTCAAGACCGCAAACATGCTTAATTACCTGCCAACCCTTTTTTACACTAAAACGATGAGTAAAATCATCAAGAACGCCTTCAGCTTTCTCAAGTTTATTTGTTGCATATGTACGTTCTGCTTTATTTGTAGAAAGCAAACTAGCTAAAAACAATGCAACTGTAGACTTACCTGAACCGTATGGACCTGTTAACGTATAGGCTCTTTGTTCACTACCTGCAAAATCACGGCTAATCGTATCTAATACATTTACCGCTGTACCATGTAATATGAAATCATTTAAAAACAACTTAAAATCAACTAGTTGACTATCAATTCTAGTTGAGCTTTTATAGCGCTGATTTATACTAATCAATGAGTCCGTCATTATGAAGTAGCTCCATAGAATTTGTTAAGCACGGCTAAAGGCTCGCTTAAATATTCATCATTTATTTTTACCTGACGCAAGCCCAGTGAATCAATCCAAGATACTCCATCTTTAGAAAACTCTTGTGCCTCATCCAACTTTTGCCCTAAACCGCTTTCTGAAAGCCTAAATATTCTTCCAGGCGAACAAGGTTTCGTTAATAGTGAATCGAAATCGATACTGTTAATCTTTGAGTCTTTAGTTTCGACTTGAGCAAACTTAATTAAGCCATAAATAAAAACTTCAATAGGAAGTTCAGGACGCTCAGCTAAATCGCTCACATAAAAACCTCCACCATTATCTGTAATTAAATTAAGTTCAGTTAAAGGTGAGGTAAAATGCTCTTCATCTATTGTTAGTTTTTTCTTAACAGCATCACTTTTAAACTTTTTACTATAAGTATTTAAAAAGCAGTCAATATCTTTTTTAAGAGTACTTTCATTACCGGTATCGTTAGTAACCAACTTTTTAGCATCACTCGAACAATCTGAAAGCAGTTTTGATTTTTCGAAATGCTGCACATGAGAATAATTAAAAAAATAGCGATAAGCGCTAAGGTGCTGAAAATTAAAATTTAGCCAAAAATGAACAAGCCACACAGAGCCTATTTGTTCTAAATACGGATCTTTTCCTGTATCTGTATTAAATAAGTAATCGCCGTTTTCTGAAGTGAAATAATCAATATTTGATTGAGATCTTTTACTAGATAGTAACTCAGCAGACTCTGCCCAATATCTAATAGCATTGACCATATTTTTACCCACACCAAGTTTAATTATCGCTTGTTGAGTTTCTTCTTCCTTGCTTGTTTGTAATTTACCACCGGAATTCAAATGGTTAACAGCTTTAAAGAGCCAGCCATATCTAAGGGGAAAAGTGTCGTGACCGGTAAATTTAGCTTTCATTCCTGTTGCTACCTCTGGAGAAATTGTCCAGAGGCAATAATATATGTTTATTCTTCAAGGTTAAAGTAAAAGTTTACCTTTATCTGTATATTTAAACAGTGCACAGAGAGGAAGGTTAAATGGGTGTTGTGGACCATTAATAAACACATGATTTAAAGTGTTTTTAAGTTGAATTGATTAATATAAATCAATAAACTGAGGTAAAAGAGAATATTATAATAACTGCTACTTTAAAGCGAGTATTGTTTGAATAAAAAACTCTAAGGATATCGTGCTTTGTACGACTTTTAAAAAGGATCTCCATGTTACAAAAAATATTATCTAATTTCTCTGAAGACGAGTTACTTACCTTTTTACCTAAGCAATCAATAGATTTTGCGGTAAATGTTTCATCAGAAAATGCAGAGTTAAGTAAAATCAAGCTTGCGGGTATCGTTGCATGTACTAAACAAGTTGAATTTATTTTTAATGATAAGTTACGCGCCCTACTAATCGATCGGTTAAAGCCACAATTATTTATAGAATTATTTCCAGAGTTTGAACTCTCCCCTCATCAAGTTTCACCTAAACACTATAGCGCTGCTATTAGTTGGGCATCTGAAGATTTATTAAAATTCTCAGAAAAAATTGGTTTACAAAAAATTTATGAAACCGAAAGTAACAATGATTCAGAAGTAGATAGCATTTCTAGGGTTGAACCGAATTATGCTTTATATCCTTATCAGCAAGAGATTTCTCAAAACGTCCTATCTTCTTTAGCTTCAATACCTCGCAATAGAGTTTTAGTTCATTTACCTACTGGAGCAGGGAAAACCCGTACAGCTATGAATATTGCTTCTGAGCACTTAAGGGCCAATAAATCAAATGTTGTATTATGGTTGGCAGATAGAGAGGAATTATGTTCGCAAGCCTATTCTGAATTTGAAAAAGCATGGCAATCACTTGGAAATAGAGCAACGTCTCTATACGGGTTTTATTCCAACTCAAATGAAAGCTTGGGGGGAATCGATTCAGGATTTGTTGTGGGGGGATTACATAAATTTTTAAGCTTGAGAGAGAACGATACTAGAAAGTTACAACTACTTTATAAGGAATTAAGAAAGTCCGTCACTATGGTCATTTTTGATGAAGCTCACAAGGCCATAGCTCCAAAATTCTGTGAAGTTGTTAACGACTTCATTTCCGGGGACGACTTTACTGCTGATCTTATTGGTTTAACAGCTACGCCAGGTAGAAGTTATTCGGCTGAAGGATTATCTGAAGAAGACAAAGAATTGGCAGATTTCTTTTATAACAACAAAATATCCATGAAAATTTCAGGGTATTTATCCCCGATTGATTACTTAGTAGAAAATGGTTATCTAGCTAAAGCAAACTTTAAATCATTAAATTATGATCATTCTGGTATTGCAGCGTACGAATTAAAGGATTCAGGCGGGACAGAAACAATGAAGGCATTAGCGAATAACATTGAACGTAATAAAATAGTTCTTAATACTGTTATGCTTGAATGTGAACTAGGTTCACAAATTATCGTTTTTGCTTGTAATGTAGAACATGGAGTTAATTTAGCTACAGCATTAGCTTATAAGGGGATTAAGGCTGCATCGATCGACAGCAAAAACGACTCAATTGAAAGTCGCAGAGCAAAGATCAATCAATATAAAGAAGGAAAGCTACAAGTACTTGTTAACTTTAATGTACTTACTGCCGGCTTTGATGCCCCTAAAACTAACGTCACTGTAATTGCTAAACCTATGAACTCTTTAGTGCAATATCTGCAAATGGCCGGGAGAGCAATGAGAGGGTTTAGAAGTGGTGGAAACAAAGAATGTAATATTTATACGGTTATGGATGATATTCCTGAATTTCAAAGTGTCAATATCGCTTTTGAATACTGGAATGATATGTGGGTTACAACTGAGGAAGTAAAATGAGCAATAGGTTTTTAAGTGCATCAACAGTAATAGAATCGTTAAGAGACAACGGTTATAACAATACCGCATATGCCCTTGCTGAATTAATTGATAATAGTCTACAAGCTAAAGCAACAAGAGTTGAAGTTGGCTTTATTGAAGAGAAATTAGCTAAAAGAAAAAACTATACTGTTTCTGAAATATCCCTATGGGATAACGGTAATGGTATGGATGCAGAAACATTGCGAGTTGCAATGCAATTCGGTGGTGGCACTCATCGTAATGATAGTTCTGGCATGGGAAAGTTTGGCATGGGGCTGCCTAATTCATCTATTTCACAATGTAAAAGAGTGGAAGTCTGGAGTTGGCAAAAAGGTGGGGAGCCTTATTACACCTATTTAGATGTAGATGCTATGAAAGAAGGTACCTTAGAAGAAGTGCCTGTGCCTGAAGTTTCTCCTATTCCCGTAAAATATGAAGAAGCTTTTTTTAACAAAAGACCTGAATCAGGTACGTTAATCATTTGGTCAAAACTCGATAGACTCAGTTGGAAAACAGGGCAATCTATTTACCGTCATTGTGAACATCTAGTTGGTAGAATGTATCGTAACTTTATTTGCAATGACAATATAAAGATTGAAAGCCGAACTTATCGACCATCTGGCTCTGAAAAATTAGATACTTGGAAGATTGAGGTATTTAAAGCTAATGACCCTATGTATTTAAAAAAGAATACATCATTACCTGTATTGCCTGGTAGCTATAAAAATGAAGCTTTTTTTGAATTGATGGATGAAGAAGTTGTTTCAGTTGAGTATATAAATGAAAACGGTGAACCAAAGCGAGATGATGTAACTATAACCACATCCATGGTTAAGAAAAGCATTGCAGATAAGATATTAAAAAATACTGTAGGAAGACTAGGCGGAACAGAATGGGGTAAACACTGTAGCAAAAATGTTGGTGTTTCAATTGTAAGAGCTAACCGAGAGTTAGTCTTAAGAGATTCCTTTCTGACGTCAGCACTTCGTGAAAGCAAAGGCCGTTTTATAGGTGTTGAAATATCATTTCCACCAAGTTTAGATGCTGTTTTTGGTGTAACTAATAATAAGCAAGATGCTGTTAAGTTAATACCATATGATATGAATTCTATTAGTTCACAGGCAGGCTTTGATTCTGAACAAGAGTACCTTCGAGATTTAGAAGAGAATTCTGACTCTTTACTTCAAGTTTTAAAAGTAGTCAGTGTTATAAAAAAACAAGTTTCCGCATTAACAAAATCGTTAGAAACGATTAATGTCATAGGTAAAGGCGTTAAAGGTGCTGAAGAAACAAAAACTGTTGCAGAAGGAGCGGCAGGTAAAGCGACTCAAGGTTCGGTAAGCAGAGAGAAGCATGGACATAAAACCGAAACCATAAAAGAGGAGTTAAAAAAAGAAGATGTTGTTGAGCACCTTAAAAGTGCTGGTGGGATGACTCAAGATGAAGCTGAAAGTAAAGCTGAACGATTAATCCTCACAGGTAATCGCTTTTTAATTGAAGATGTTGCAAGAGACTCTGAGGCTTTCTTCGATGTTTCAACTAGTAAAGGCTTAACACTCGTATTATTCAACACTAACCATGTTTTCTATAATAAGCTTGTGAATAAACTTGGTGAAGAAGAGTTAGAAGTAATACAAACCGCTATTGCAGGCTTTGCCCGTGTAATGAATGAGACTACACATGAAGGAAAGTTAAACCACTTAAACTTTATTCGTAGAGAGTGGGGACGTGTAATCAGTGAATTCTTAGAAGAGCCGACAGACGACGATGTTAATGATTTCTAATTTAGCCAATCAACTACTAGGCAGACATGACTAGTTTAATTTCAAATAAAGAGCTAACTATTAAGTTAGAGTCATGTCTTCCTTATGCAACAAAAGTTAATATCATATCAGCCTTTATCACTAAGCCAGCATATCGCTGGCTTAGTGAATTAACTAAATTTAATTTGCCTGAAGTAGCTTTAGTGGGTAGATTTTTGCCCAAAGACTTTATAGATGGTGCCAGTAATATTGAGGCCATTAGAGAAAGTTTACTATCTGGATACTCTGTTAAGGCCCTTTCAAATTTGCATGCAAAAATATATCAAATAGATAATGATTTGATATTTACAGGTAGTGCGAATATGACAGGTAAAGGACTTGCATTAATTGAAGAATGTAATCTTGAAGCTTGTGCAAAAGTAGCTCCAAGCGATGAATCAAAAGCTTTCATTGATAAGATAATAAACACTTCTGTTAAGTTAACCTTAGAACGGCTGGATAAAATGCAAGCCTTTATCGATGAGTTAAATTTCTCTACAGAACCAGAGGTACCTGACAATTGGCCTGAAGATATCATGCCAAAAATTAAAGATATATTTGTATCTGATTTTCCATTAGCAAAACCGGGTGAACCATGTGATATTTACCAGATAAACCCTTCTCTTGATTTCGCCATTATTGAGTCAAACAATACTAATTTTGACAATGCTCAGTCATTATTTAAAAACTCTAAGGCATATCATTGGCTCAAAACAACTGTGGTTAAACACCAAGGAGATAGAAATTTAGGGTTTGGTCAAATATCACGTATGTTACATGATGCGTTAGCAGATGACCCTGCACCATATCGAAGAGATATAAAGGATATTCAAGTTAATATGTACAAATATATAAGACTTTATGCGCCAGATGAAATAGAAATTTATGTTCCAGGTAGCAGAAGTGAAGTAATAAGAATAATCAAATAAGGAAAAGTAATGAAGCAAGTTGCCTCTGAGGCTTTAAATCTAGAGCCTAGAAGCTGACTGTGTTAGTTAATACAGTTAGTTAGTTATAGTAATTCACTTTAATTGTGTTAGTTTAAAGCCTTCTATTACATAGAAAGGCTTTATTAATTCATATAATGAAAGCATTGTTAATTTATGTTTATTTATTTCAGAGAAGTCGATGGCTTTTCGTAATTTCGTATTAAAAGATTTTTGCTTTTTATATTGTTTAAAACTTTCATCGATATACTCTATCTTATCAAGTAATACTGTCCGTTTTTCTTCTCGAACATAATCAAAAAAGTCGACATCTTGTTCTGCCATCTTTATTTTTACACGCTCTTTAAGTTGTGGTAGTGGTGAATTATCAAAACCTTCATAACCTAACAAAGTTACCTTACCTGATGTAATATGTATTTTGATGAGCTGAATCTCATCAAGCTCACCGTACAATTGCAAGGCTGAATAAACATATACTCTTAATAGAGGAGATAATTCATCAATAAAATTTTTGTGAAGAGTAAGAGAGTGTGGTAACTCATTTTCTAGCGTTAACTTAGATGCAGGTAATGCCTGCTTAGCCTTCAAGCATTCAGCAGTAATTTTTTCAATATTAGCAATATCAAACAGAAGCTCTTTAGCTTGATGCTGTGCTATTTTATGTGTGTCGAAAAAGGCTTTAATATCCCGTTTTAAATCGTCAGGGAGGTGAGTATAAGCTTTTCTTCCTTCAAACATGCCTAAAGCAAAGTAGATTAACAAATCTTCTTTACGCATACTTTTAGCTAGCTCTAGCTCTTCCAACCCAAACCAATCAGTTACTAGCTTTAATGCTTTTTTATTTGAACCTATTACTTCCTTTACTTTGTCACTCTCTCTGAATTCTTCATTAGATGGAACTCGCCCATAAGCTAAACAGCTCAGCCAAAAAGACTCTAGAAGTTCTTGATGTTTTGTAAATAGTATTCTGGCCTGATCTTCACTAACAGGCTTAGGCGCTGTTAATTGTTGCCATTGATAGCTTCGTTTATGCCTATTTTGCAAAAACTGTTGTTCAAGCACCTTATCTTTAAATATATAAAATATCCCTGGCGATATGGCTATAGGCTCTTCATCAAGGGTTCTTTCTATATAAACTTTTAATTCAGCTTGAGAGAAATACTTTTGAAATGTATTTCTAGAGGTAATGACTCCATCTTTATAAGGCTTAAATTGTGTTAAATAACTTTCATTTGCCAACATAGCAGAAACAACTAATAGTTTATTAGTTGCTTCCCATGCGCCTAATACAGCACCAATTCTTTCGTCTTGATCTTCAATAACATTAATTACAAAACCAATATTAACTACATCTGAGTTAATTATTTCAGCATCAGGCCTGAAATTAGGGTCCCAGCCAAGTGCATCAAGCCCATGAGCTTCTAACTCTCTTAAGTCATCACCCCTACCACAACCGTAATCGAATATTGAATACTCACCCGATAAAAATCCATTTTTGGCTAGGGTTTTCATAGGGGCTGATAATTCATGCCTTACGATGGCGGTTTTATGTCTATCAATTTCTTTGTCATCGTTAATATTGTTATTTACTGCTGAGCACCTAAATAAGCGCCCATCAACTAACTCATAACCATGCTTAGCAATTAGTCTCTCCCAAGAGCTTTTAAAGCCTATCATACGACTATTCTCATAAAGTCCAGCAGCTTCACCCTCCTGTGTAATCATACAAAAGTGATCATAAAACTCATGTCCTTTAGGAAGCATTGTCTCTTTTCTATGAAGGATGGGAGGGTTTTCTTGTGCTGAGTAGCTAGTTATGCGATGCGATAGTTTAATTAAATCAACATTTACGCTTTGTTCAAGTGCAGGGTAAGAATCATCATAAAATAATGGGTAATTTAAAAGAGATAAGCGAAAGTCATTTCTAAAAACTTTAACCAAATTCCAATTTTTATCTTCAATTTTTAATGCTTTTGCGACAACGTTAATAAACTTAGACAAAGCCCGCGGAATATCAGAAAAAGCATCTTTATGGAAGTAAATCGAGTCAGGAAGCTTCTTACCTACATCAAGTGAGTTAACTAACTCTTTAAATTGTTCAGCATTCATGTTGTAGTTCTTCTGCTAATTCTTTGGCTTTATTACCGTATGCTCTTTTACCAGGTATCCTACGACCATTTTTACTTTCATTCATTACCTGCAAATGCTTAGAATTTTCATTTCCTACGCTTACGTGTAAAGGTCTGTTTTTTCCGTAATAGTACACTTTGTCAAAAGCTAAATTGCTCACTATAAACAGCATAACTTTATCCATTTCATTTTCATAACCTTTAGCGATGAAGTCACAGGCTAAACCGTGTCTTTTGCAAATTTGATTATTAGCGTTGTTGAACTCTGATGCTGCATGTTGGTCAATAGAAGGGTATGTACCAGATGCACTGTTTTTTTGAATGAATTTATTTAATTTTGCTGACACAAAACCATAGGTGATATTAATATCGCCAAATTTATTGTTGATGGGTAATAAAATAGTTTCGAGCATCATTTTCGCTGATAGGAATGACTCACTTGCTTTAGGAGTGTTATCAATATTAATTGAGTGCTTATCTTGATACCAATTGAATAATTGACTAGCTAGAGGATGCTTTAGTAATAATTGCTTATCATGAAGTTTATATAAAAAAGCATTTCCTTTTTTCACAAATTTTAACTCACCAGACACTCGCATGTGCATCAGTTCGCAATCAGAAACACCTAATAGTTGCTTGAATTCTTTAGAGGAAAATAATATCTCTGTAGTCATAAGTAATAGGCCTAATTGTCTTCCTCTAACCCAATAAAATGAAACATTATAGTATTAATAATTTTTATAATATACCTGCGTGTAAATAACATTAACTTCGGCTTATTTTTTCTATTCTTTATGAGCACCTACTATTCTTATACCTAACATAATTTAGATAGTCGATCACTTTACGTAAATAATCGCTATTACTTAGTGAGAATAAGTAGCACTGATACTTCTGATTCTTTGAGAAAATTGAGGGGTCGACATAATAAAATTAATAGACAGGTTAACCAGTGATTTTAATGGAATATCATAATGATCTGTTTTCCCTATTGCTGGGTGTATATCAAAACAGCGTAAGTATTCTCGAATCTTGGTTTCAACATCTAAAGCAAATTTTTCATTCGCTCTAGACTCTAAACAAACAACAATGCCCACATCTTTTTGTGTAAAACGATCAGAGTTATCAGCAGATCCTATTTTTGAGCTACTCTCTGTCCGCTTTATATAAAAGTATGGCGAGGTTCTATCGATTGCTGAAATTGAACTCGTATAGTTTATTTCGTTATTAAAAGAAGATGCATTTATCCAAGGTTTGGGAGGGTTATCATTTTTTCTAATTAATGAAAACTTTCGGATTTCATCATCAAAGTAATCGTTCAGCTTTTGTTTAGGTATACATGCAACCTCAGGGCTTTCGATGAGGCTCTTCAAGAAATCGAAAATAATTTTTAGCTGTGTAGGCTTTGAGTGTGAAACAGGAAGGGCTACGAATAATTGGTGCCCAATTAAAAAATCTATTAGCTCAGGCTTAGGCCAATATCTCTTATCACCGACTGGCATCCCTTTTTCACACCAGACTTGATAACATTCGGCTACGACTTGATAACTAGCAGCATTTTTAATCGATATTTGAAAAAAAGAAATTGCACTTTTTTTTTCAGGTTCCATAAGCCATCTACCATTTACTTGAGATAGGCAACATCTTGATGAGGGGGCTTCATTGATGTTTAAATATTTAGCAACATCCTGAACTAAGTAGTAACCATTATTTTTATATATACTTAAATTATCAGGCGTTATTCGAACACCTGTGATAGATAATATCAAATCACATATAATATTTGATGATATTGCATTTAATTGTACTCCCTTCTTTTTTGAATACCTAAAAATGTCAGCTAAATGTTTTATCACCCCTAGATAATCGTTGGCTTTGAGACCCAAATTAACTGCCACTAATTCGAGCTTAGACGCGACTGTTTTCATTGTATAGCCCCATGTTCCATAACCGTGTTAAATTTGATATGCCCTCGGATATACGCATCGACTTCTGGGCATATATTTAAAGGGATAGCCACCCTATCGATCATTTCACTCGCAATTAGCATAATAGACTTAAACTCCCTCGTTGATTCAAAGCATTTAACAACTTCTCTTGCTTTTTTGTCATACTGCAAGTTTATCGTTGTCTCAATAGCTCCAAACATATATATCTGAGAAAGTTCATAAGAACGAACAGGCCATTTCTTCGAGCTAAATGGAAACAACGAAGCGGCAAACCTCATCATCGATATTGGACATGACAAATTAGCGAAAAAGCATAGAATTTGTTGAGCTTGAAATGATGCTTTAGTTAGCTTTACCCCTTTGAATTGTATGTTATTTAGTATACATATCTGACCATCTGACTCATTCATTTTCTCTTGAAACGTTGACTCGCAATCATTATGTAGCTGTTCATCTAACCCTTCTAAATCGAGATAAATCATTATAAATCCCCCTTCAAGCGAGCTTTAACTTTAATGGTTGAATTAATTCTTACTGAGCCGCTTATTCTTAAGCATAGAACTGACTGCCTTAGGAGTAGAATAGAAGAACACAGTAGATATTCATCATTTTCTACTTTCAATTCAGCTTCACCTGTTAATGTGTTTGTCAGTGTCACATATTCATTAAGTTCTAACTTGCCCAAGATTTCATCATTAAAACGATCAATAAGCACTAGTTCTATTTGATAATTTTCTCCCGTCGAAATGAAGGCTTCAATGATTTCTAAAAGGCATTCATTAGGGCCGTGGATCAAAGGGATATCACATGAAAACTGTTCGAGTTGAGGTACAAGCTTCGAGAAATGGAAATGACTATCTTTCTCTGCAAGCTCGATAATATCTGAATGATCGAGCCCAGCAGTATAAATTTTATTGAAATAAGATAAATAGAACCTTTGAAATACTTCAAAGATATTAACGTATGTATTTTCATTCGACTCAATAGCATCAATATATAAAAATCTATTTGCCATAGTTTTAACCTCAAACATTTGCCATGAGTTAACAAATAGCTTAATTCAATAAATAGTCAAGTCATTGATATAACAAAAATTATTATTATACGAATTCTAATTCAAAGCATGTTAAAGGCTTTATTATGTTACAACTTATTTTGCAAAATAAATCAAAAATGAGAGAGGGTAATATTTTATACCAGGATGTATTAGAATAAAAAATAGGAACAGCCCTTTATATTAGATCTTTAGCTCCATTAAACTGCTCAGGCCTTAAGAGTCACCCCACAGTAGTACTATTTCTATTTAAAAGCTTTAATTTAGGCGATATAACTACTTATTTTAAGTAATCTTGCAAATAAGCCAATATTACCTCTTCAACATTCGTTTCATTTTTTATCGCCTCGAAAAGAACGTTTGCTTTATCAATTTGAGCAAGCTGTTTTTTACGTTTGTGTATTTTAATTTCTAAATCACGTAACAATTCAATATTATTCATTTTTGCAGCCAGTCCCTCACTTCTAGATAAAGCTAAGTAGTAGCGAAGCGATTGAGGGTTCGAGTGCCCTGCTTTTTCAGCAGCTCTTAACAGTACATCTTGAGCTGATTTCGGCTGTCCCCGATCATCAAATCCATCAAAAGCAGCAACGATATCAGTTAGCCCTTTAGCTCTAACACGATGACCAGTTCCTGCTACCCCCGCCTTTTTCATCAAATCTGAGAGCCTACGGGAAACATATTGCATATTAAGCGCCTTACCTGTTGTTGAAGCTAGAAAAACCTTTTCAGGCTCTTTGTAAAATTTATTACGCCTTTTAGCTGCATTAACGGTTTTTGCTCGATCATTTTCAATATACTCTCGAATCAATTCCATTGACTCAGGTAAAAACTCCAAATCACGTCTTATTCTTCTTTTACCCGTTACCTCAACATTAAAAATTTTATTATCAGCTTGATAAGCTTCAATTTCATCCCAATCTGGCACATCAGACACCTTAATTTGTAAAGCCTCCATTCTGCGGGCAGATCGTTCATAAATATTAAAAATTAATGAATCACGAAAACCTACTAAGGTAGACTCTTCTATAGTAGTTGTATGAAGTATTTCAAGGTCATGGTTGGTAGGAGTTGGTTTTGCCTTTGAGGTTGACGAAGGTAAATGCGGCCACTTCCAACTTGTTTTCGTTTTTTCTGCTGATATAGCATACTCTTTCTCATCATTGTACATGGCGACATGATGGCGAATATATCTATTTCTCTCTGCCCATAAATAAAAATCAAAGACAGTGCGTAAAACACCAGCTACGTAACGGTCTTCTTTCCCACTTTTTTTCTTTATATCTCTAAACTCAACCAAATGCCCGTCAGTAACTTTTTCCCATGTTAACCCTTGACCATTTTCATCAATAAACCTTAGAAATGTTTGAAGCTGATCAGCATAGGTAATTACGGATGACATCTCACCTGTATCTTTCATAGCCTTAAAAATGAGATAATCGCTCACTGCCTCAATAACACCTTTGTTATCGAAAAAGACAGGGATACCACTATAAGATGATTTGTTAAAAGCTCCTTGCAAAATACAGTCTTCGTCCGTTGTTTTATAAAAGATCATTATGCATTCATACTTATTTTATAAAGCTGTGTTGCTTTTGATTATCAGTTTTCACGGTTTACACCTCTACCGAACTGGACTTTAGTCACCGGTGATGCTTTGCTTCCTGCACGTTTTGCTAATTTTTTATTTAACAAAATGACTTCATCACGAGCTACTTTTAGCTCCCCCTTTGTTTCAACTAACTCTTCCTCTAAGCCTTCCAACTTACTATTACATAGTAATAACTCTTCTTGTAGCCGTTTAGTTTCTTGAGAGTATTTAACATACTGATTAGCAGTATTAGTCAATGATTCATTGAGTTCTTTATTCTTCGTCTTTAATTCAGTTAACTTTTGTTCTTTTGGTTTTTTACTTGGCTTTTTTTGTTTTTTAAGAACCTCTAAGCAATTTGCAATTTTTGTAACTTTTCGGCCATGCTCCTGATGCGATGTGACGAATGAACTTGGACTACCAATTTTCTCAATCCCCAGCTGTTCATCAACCCAATTACGAATTTTTGTCAAACTGATAGGAACCTCAAGTTCTGTATGCTCACCTTTTACTTTTTCATTTAGAACCTTTAAACGAAGCTCAATCTGCTCAGTCAGTTTTTTCGCTTTTTCAGCATTACTTGCAGAATTAGTCATTTGGCACCTCAAATGGCGACTCAGCTTCCACTTCGGTTAACAATTTTTGTAGCGAAATGATTTGTACACCTGTGATTTCATCTAGTATGGAACCTTTCTCGCAAAAAGACTTAGTCGTTTTCCTTGCAGCAATATCATCAGAAATGGCATCGGCAAAACGATCCGTGTAAACTGCATATGCGCAACCACCACAAGTTTCGACAGAGCCTTTTTCAACATTAGGTTCGCCCTTTTCGTTAGCACAGTTTGAGTGTTTTCTTAATGATGTTTTCTTTGGACACGCGCAAATGGTTCCCCATGTCTGTTGAGTAAATTCGGTTCCAACACGCTTCATATAACGTGTTAGTTTTTCAACTACTCGTTCGCGCTCAACAATATCAACCTTGCCGCGAAAATGTTCTAACCAATTGGATAGTTTACGCTTGATTTTATCACCACTTTTACCACCTATTGTTACTTTACCTGATACAACTTTTCGCAAGAAACTCGCAGTCCAACCTTCACCGATCTCTTTCATTTCCTTCATGAACTTTTCATCGGTGATATATCGCTTGGTCATATCGATATTAAAATGACGTAAATGATAAGATAACGCTCCAATATAAGCTCCTTCAAACCGATAGTAATAGAGCAAGGCAAACATTCTGCGAAATTGATGAAATGAGAACTTCCACTCGAGTGACGAATCTTCGTCTACAAAGGATGTATAAAAATCCTGAAGGCTATTTCTTATCTGTTGATCATTTAATTGAACTAGTTCGCCTTCTCTGGAAACGTATTGCCACAGAGAATCAACTTCAGACTGCTCTCTTGCTTTTTCGCTTAGCTTTTCAAGTATATCAATGGCTTTTTTAACTAGGGTTGGTACTGGGCATAAATCATATCGTTGGCTGGTTTTTTCAATATATATCGTTAACCAATAAGCACCATCGCCTCTATCTTCATCGATACATTTGTAACCCAGATCAAAAATCTCCTCTTTTCGTCTTGCTGTCAATGAGGCAATAACAGTAAAACACGCGGAAGCAAGATAGCGTACAACCCCTTCGAGGGTTACTACTCCATAATGGCTTTGCTTTCCGTCCCTAACGTTAAGACTTAAGCCTTTATCAGATAATCGCTTTATTGCTATTTCAGCATCGGCACCTGAAGAATATAAATCAACAATTTCATCACCAAAGTTCAATACCCAATTGGCGCATTCCCTCATCATAGAAAACGCAACCTTAGGCGGTATAGTTTTAGTGCGTTTGGTTTCAGAGCCAAGCCTGCTTGCTGCTTTTGATGAACCTTCAGGGAAAGGGTTATTAGAAAAAGGTTTGCTTCTGAAATAATGCTGCCAACTCCAAATCTCTTCCAATGGCAACAGCTTTCTGTGCAGATCCTGAATAGTAACAATGTTCGGAATAAGATCCAGCTCTTCTAAAATGTCATGAACTGTGAGTTTTTCTAATTCAACGCCTTTGAAATTATGTTTTAACTGATGTTCGTACCAATCCATAATTCGAGTGGTATAAGAAAAGTTTCTTATTGGCAAACCATCAACACCAACCATTTTATATATTTCAGTTCTTCTGAGTGTATTCGCTTGCCTAAATGGTAATTTATTCCCCTCAAGCAAGTGTTTTTGAACTGCCTTAAAAACTTTCTCAGGAACCCTTAGAGAAAACTCTGCCCCGAAGGCTGTATCATTTGAGAATTTTTCAAAATGTGTAGTGGTTACTTTTGACAACGACCGTATTTTATACTGACTTAGCCAGCAAATAAAAGAAAGAAGGGATCTTATGCGTTGTGCATGAATAGATGCTCCTATTACCGGATTGTGTAAACGGAAAACCTCAACATATTCAAGTAGCAATTCATAAAATTCTCTGTTTCGCTTATCTGTTAATCTACTGCCATCGAGAAGTCTAATATTAAGATCAACGGTCGATTTTTTACGTTTTTCACCTACGGTATCTGTTATTTCAATTGAGCTTTCAGCTATCGATATATTACTGAGCCAAGGCCAGGTTTTTTTATGGTTTTCAAATATGCTCTCGGCATCAGGAGCTTGAAAAACCTCTAGTAAGGCTAGGTTACTCATCACCAAGGCTCCGGCATCATAAAGTTACTATCATTCATCTTTTGATTTGCTATTTCAGTGGCTTGTTTTTTTATTAAACTAAGTTTGCCTCGCGTCATTTTTTCTTCTAATACCACCGTAAAAAATGCTTGCCAAGGTACCCAAACATCCGCCCATCGGTTCATATTCTTAGCTGTAAAGTCTATTTCATTTTTCTCTAGTGAAGTCTTCCAAATGATCATATCAGAAATGGATATTGGATCAGCACTTACAAGCATTCGATCATGTTTGCACTTAACGCAGTTTTCTACTTCGCTGCATTTAACCTTCTCACCTGCCTCTGTAACAATTTCCCTGCTTTTACAGAAAACGCCCCAGCCAGTTTTTTCTATTTTTTGTTTCTTGGCCGTCCATTCTTTTTGATCCATGTCCAACTTTTCATGCACATCTTCATCGTCATATACCATAACAACTTCAATCGTTTGCTGAAACTCCAGCATATCTTTTTCCATTTGAATACGGTGTGGCAGCTTGTTGGTATAGCCTTCTGTAGTTGAGCCTGATTCATGTTGGGCGATAAGCTGTGCAACGCCAAGGTTAGCAGGGTCTTTAAGTTGAACATTGAGTAACACCGTTGGTCTAAGCATGCTAGGGACAAGTCTGAATTGCTTTAAGTAGTCTGATTGATTACAAATGGCTTTGAATTCATCCCTAAATGCAAATTCTGTTAGTGGTTGAAAAACGCCTCTCTGATAATATTGCAGCGTATCATCACTGACTTTAGGTTGTACGGAGCAAATATAGTTAAGAGCATTTACTGCACTTACGCATTCTTCATTGCTGGATTTTACAGCCAGATCATCATAAATAGGTTTACCAAAGGATCTGTCTTTTTTACCTAGCACCTTTTTATGTAGAGCAACACCTGACTTGCGAACACAGTCTTTAGGTAGTGTTAAGGCAACAGCGACATTAGCACCGCTTTCACATAGATATAATGTTAATGCGGAGCTAATAGCTTTGCGGGTTGGAACCAGATAAGAAGATACTTGTTCAATACCACCGAATAGTTGATATTTTTTGATCCACATTTGCATGTTGGTTGTTGCCGTATTAGGGGGGCAAGAGTTATAAATCTCTTTTATCACCACAAGTAGATTGGCGAGAGTAAGTTGCTTATCATCGATAGGAAATACATCTTTGATATATTGAGTCCATATATAAGAGGAGATTGACTCACGCTTTTCAAGCATTGAACGAAATTCATCACAATCCACCGTGGCTAAGCTAAGTAGTTCAATACCTTCTTTATGGAGCTTTTGCCATTGTTTAAATACTTTACTTGCCTGAACCTGTATTTCTAACAACCTTGACTCAGTAATTTCCTGCATAGCTTGAGAAAGATCTTCAGGTAAATCAGGTTTGTTCGCCTTTTCAAATAGTAACGTTTCTAAAAAAGCCTTAGTATCTTTACCTTGGCTTAGTTCTATCCCCCTATATTTGGCGGCATCGGTTAAAACTTTCTCTACACACTCTACCTCGTCTTTTTTAATACTCGCTTCAAGAATGGATTGTATGTGACCTCTATCCTTATTGACTCTGCCTTTCGTTAAAAAGGTGTACTTGGGAATAACTCTGGCATCACCAAATTGCGTGATAATGTGTGTATTCAACTTAGCATCTGGATTCTCAAGTAATAAAGCTGCGCGATATGCCATACAAGCCCGACCAAAATCTGCTTGATTTATTTTTTTGTTGTCTCGTATCAAGGTTGCAACATTACTATCTATATTGTCTGGATTGGCTAACCATTCGAAAAAGTGAAGGACACGTAAATACTTATTCTTTACGGTTCCTGCCGCTGCTTTGTTGGTGATTGCGATAAACGTTGTTCCAACTTTTTCGGCCAGTTCAAGGTTGTACAACTCAATAAGCGAAGAGAAAGAGTATACCCGACCATGCTTTTCAGAGTATGGCGTTGCACCTAAATTTATTGTCGCAGCACCGTATACATTAAAGGACTTATTCGTTACTCCTCTCAGCTGGGTTTGATGAAGCTTTTTGGTTCTTTTCTCTACCAAGGCCATCAGTTTAGGGCTAGTGCTAATAGTATTTTTTGCAATATTTAACTCTTCCGCCAACCACTTAAAGCTGATCACTCTTGATGAAGAATCTAGTACAAGCTCATTGTTTTTGAGTATTTTTGATAAAGCTTCTTTGTATTTATCTCCGGCATATTGTGAATAATCTTGCTGACTTATTAACTTATTATATTCTTTGAACAACTCTTTTAATTTAGGGGCACGATTTTCAGCAATACTAATGCTTTGATTGGCAGGTAAACCAAACTCAGACATAACTGACATTCGATTAAGCTTTCCAAGCTCATTAATGGGTAACTCTTGTTTTTCGGCAAGTCCCTCTAAATACTTTCTGATTTCAGGAACTTTTCGCTCCCAAACTGTCCCCGTTATACCTTGCTCGTAAAGCTCTTCATCAAATTCAATAAGCATATCACGTGCCCACTGCCATGTTTCCGTTTTACCAACTAAAGACTGTGCAGGAAAGCCAAATTGCCTCTCAAATGAGCTAAATGAAATTCTACCTGATCTACTCCCTTGACCAGCCAAGGGTAGATTTGAAATATTTTCTCTTAGTTTATCAATCAACTTCCTAAATCGAACAGGTGTCCCATGTTCAGTGTTGATCCCAGAGATATCCCCGCCTTCCTTTTCAATTAGTTCGTTTTCAAAAACATCAATAACATTTTTACACCATAGATACTTATCAAAGCCATGATAGTTAGATAGAGAACAGTGTTGAAAACCATATTGTTTTTCTATCAATGAACGAGCAACTTTACCTTTATGCGTCGGTAACTTATTTTGACTAAGCAACCCCTGAACAAATTTTCGTAATTTTTCAGGAGTGTTATAAGTCTCTAGCCCTGCCATTTTTTAAATGAACCCTATACGGCTACTGGCGCGGGAATTGCAGAGTGTGGGTCATACCCTTCTAACTCGAAGTCATCAATCGTGTAATCAAACAGTGAATCAGGTTTGCGTTTGATAACTAATTTAGGGAATGCTTTGGGTTCACGAGACAGTTGCTTTTTAGCTTGTTCGATATGATTCATGTATAAATGCACGTCCATACCAAACCACACGATTTCACCAACATCAAAGCCTGTTTGTTCCGCAAGGAGCGTGGTAATAAAGGCTAAATTTGCGATATTAAATGCAAGTCCAAGATAAGAATCACAAGATCGTTGTACCATAGCACCTGAGAGCTTATTTGTATTTGGATCAACATAAAACTGATAATGTTTATGACAAGGCGGAAGTGCCATCTGATCGAGTTCTCCAACATTCCAGCCATCAAATATAATGCGCCTTGATGAGGGGTTATTTTTCAGTAAATCAATTACCTGAGATACTTGGTCAATTTCTTGGCCATCTTCAGTTTTCCACCTGCGCCATTGTTTACCATAAACAGGCCCAAGATCTCCCCATTTTCGCGCAAACTCATTATCATTAATGACTCTTTGCTCAAATTCTTCCATCGTTATTGATTTATCAGCACTAGTTTCTAATTGGGCTTCAATAAATTTTTTGTACGGCCAATCGCTCCAAATATGGACATTTTGCTCAACTAGCTCTTTTATATTGTGACCTCCTGATAGCATCCATAGCATCTCTTTGAATGCCGTTTTCCAGTAAACACGTTTTGTCGTAAACACTGGGAAGCCTTCTGATAAATCGAATCGCATTGTGTGTCCAAAAATAGCTTTTGTACCAACGCCAGTTCGATCTACTCTTTCGCTTCCAGTTTCTAATAGCAGGGTCAATAAATCTAAATATTGTTTTTCGGGGTGTGTTTTCATTTGGTTACCTTTGTAAGATTTAGTTATTGATACAGGTTAACGTAATTTACTTATAATTTGTGTTTGTTTGTCACTTCCTTCATAAGTGGACACATATATCAAAATATTTAATTCGTCTGTAACTAAGTTGGATGTGCATTTTATTAATTAAATTTAATTGCCAATCATGCCCTAAAAACCCTGCGTAACGATTCGCTCAATAACAAAATTAAATTATATCACATTTATCAAATAAATCAATTGATAGAGAGACTCATAAAACCGTGCGTATCGTTTTCAACATCACAAATGTAAGGAAGTCCTAACGGTACGTCACACGAGCGTTGGAAGCTAGTTAAATGTAGCGTGTCACCTAAAATAGAAAAATTATGGGTGTGCATACAAGGGCGTAAACAGCCCATGTGAAATTCACCCGGATTGTAGAAAGTGATAATTTCAGCGCGATCATCAATACCTTGACTTAGATTATCAACAATTTTTTGCAGTTGATCAATAGTGCCACCATCAGGCTTAGCCCAAGCGCGTCCTTGGATGCCGTAAACACGCCCCATATCGTCTTCACCTTTACGATATTCGTTATTGAGCCATGCATCATTTAAATTGGCATTGGCATCCCACGTTTTGGTGCCTAGTGCTCGAAAGTCTGCGGCATTATCATAACCGCGAATGTAACCAAGAAACTCAGCAATGGCTGATTTAAAAAAGCTTTTACGTGTGGTGATCATCGGAAATTCATTGTCAGCAACATTGTATTCCAAATCGGCATTAATGACGGTTAAACAGCGCTTGCCAGTGCGCTTGTTTTCTACCCAAGTACCTTCATCAACAATACGTTGACATAAATCTAAATAAGCGCGCATTATGCTTTTCCTCTTGCTTTGTTTTTCGGTGTTGCAGCTGATTTTATCGCAGATTTCTCTTGGCTAAGGTAACCTAAATAAATCACTAATATGCCACCTAAAATCATCGGAATACTTAAAATTTGTCCTTTAGAGATAAATGAGAAGTACAAACCTAGGTGAGCATCTGGCTCTCTAAAGAATTCAACTATGGTTCTAAATACGCCATAACCAATTAAGAAAGCACCTGAAGCTAACCCTAAGGTTCTTGGCTTGCGAGTAATAAAGTAAAGAATGGCGAAAAGCACAACACCTTCTAAGAAAAATTCATAAAGCTGTGATGGATGACGAGGTAGTTGTAATGGGTCTGTCGGGAAAACCATAGCCCAAGAGACATCCGTTTCACGTCCCCATAACTCAGCATTAATAAAGTTACCTAAACGTCCCATCCCTAAACCGATAGGAACCAGTGGTGCTACAAAATCCCCAACCGCTAAAAATTGCTTGTTACTTTTACGCGAGAAAATGAAAATAGCCGTGATAACGCCAATTAAGCCACCATGGAACGACATGCCCCCTTGCCATATTTGAAATAAATACAAAGGATCAGCCAAAAAGTAATCGAACTGGTAAAACAAGACATACCCTGCTCTTCCGCCAACAATCACACCTAGAAAGCTATAAAATAATAAATCACTCACCTGCTCTCGTGTCCAAAGACCTCGACTGTTATCAGCCGCTTTATTGGCGATAAACATAGCGGCAACAAAACCGATTAAATACATCATGCCGTACCAGCGTAATGCTACTGGGCCAATGCTAAAAATTATCGGGTCGATAACGGGAAACTGTAAAAATTGTTCAGTCATTTTCTATCCAAAATATAAATACAAAATCCCCAAGTAACAAAACAAGAGGAGAGAAATTAATATGAGCAGCTAAGCTAGCATCATCTTCAATGCGACTAACATTAAGAATACTGCAAAACATTTTTTTAATGTTGCTACCGGTAATTTAGCCGCAAATTTAACACCTACTGGTGCGAGTAAAGAAGATGTTAACACTAAGCCAAATAACGCTGGCAAATACACATAACCAAGACTCCAAGCAGGTAACAATGGGTTATTAAAACCAGTGACTATATATCCTATCGAGCCAAATAAAGCGATCATCACACCACACACAGTAGCAACACCAATGCAATGACGTAATGGCATACCAAAATACGTTAAAGCAGGGACTAAAATAGCTCCGCCAGCTATGCCCATTAGGCTTGCAATTATACCGGTAACAAAGCTAATAATCTGTAATTTAAATGTCGATGTTAATTCACGCGAATGCTGGGTTTTTATCGAAAAGATCATATAAAAAGCTAACAATAATACCGCAATAGCAAAGAAATTTGTTAATGCCGTAGCAGATAATAAATTGGCAATAAAAGCCCCTGATAAAGCGCCAAGGGCAACAGCAAACATTAATGGCTTGGTTAAATCCCAAGGAATATTGTTATTTTTATGATGTGCCAAAGCAGCGCTAGCTGATGTCACAACAATTGCCGCTAATGATGTTGCTAATGCCATGTGTATGATGACATCACTACTTAAGAATTCAGTACCGATTGTTAATGTCGATAGTAGGTACACTAGCACGGGAACGATAATTAAACCGCCGCCAATACCTAGTAAGCCTGCCAAAAAACCAACGATAGCGCCAAGAAACAGGCAACTAAAAAAAATTATTAACATTTAGCTATAACCCTGCACGGATAAAACCACCTAAGTCTAATAACTCAAGTTGTTCGTTTAAATAACTGTGCACTTGTTTAGCGGTAGTAAGCTTCAAGGTATGAGATAAGATAATTTTTGCTCTTTGGTAGTCAACATGGCGAATAACCCATTTAATACGCGCTATATTATGCCCATTCATGCTGAGTTTATCAAAGCCCATGGCTAATAATAATAATGCACCAGCAGGCTCTCCTGCTAACTCACCACACAAACTTAAGGGTACTAAATATTTAGTCGATTGCTTAGCAATAACGTCTAAAGCCCTTAACACTGCAGGGTGATAGGCATCATGTAAACTAGCCACTTGAGCATTGTTACGATCAACGGCCAAAATATATTGTGTTAAATCATTGCTACCTACTGAGAAAAAATCAACTCGCTGTGCTAATTCTTCTAATTGGAAAATAACGGAAGGTACTTCCAACATGATCCCTATTTTAGGGCGTGTTAGTTTACTGACTTCCTTGCCATCACTTTTTTCAGTGTTGGCATCGTTTTTTGCTTCACTGAGTAATTCACTTTTAACTTCATAGTAAGCTTGGTTTATCAGTCTGATAGCTTCATCAACTTCGCTAACATTAGAGATCATTGGTAGCATGATCTCTAAATTTTTATGCGTTTTGTTTGCGCGCATCATGGCTCGAACTTGCACAAGAAATATTTCAGGATGATCTAAAGTGATTCGTATGCCACGCCATCCTAAAAATGGGTTATCTTCATTAATAGGAAAATACGGCAACGATTTATCGCCACCAACATCTAATGTACGCATGGTGACTGATTTTTTAGGAAAACCAGCTAATATTTCTTCGTATAATTTTGTTTGCTCTAGCTCAGAAGGGAAGCAATGACGATTCATAAATGGAATTTCAGTACGAAATAAGCCAATGCCTAACGCTGATAACTGCTCGGGACAATCAAATTCCGCCGACAAGCCCGCATTTAATTGCAACTCAATGATACGACCATCGGGAGTAATCGTCGGTAAATGTATTTCTGCTAGAATTTTTTCTGTTAACGCATGTTCTTGGGCTATTAAATGCTGGTATTCACGCTTTAGCGCTTCATCAGGATTAATAAACAATTCGCCGCTATAACCATCAATAATAGCCTGCTGCTCATCTATTTGAGCGATAGGAATGCCACTTACCCCCATAACCGCAGGCACTTCTAATGCGTGAGCGAGTATTGCCGCATGAGAGTTAGCAGAGCCTGTTAATGAAATGATTCCTTTTAAGCCTTTATGTTGATACTCAGCTAACATAGAAGCAGTAACTTCGTTAGCCAGTAAAATAAACTCATTAGGTAAATTAACCGGCTGAATATGTTGTTGCTGTAAGTTGAACAATAAACGATTACCTAGATCTCGAATGTCACTAGCACGCTCTTGCAAATAACTATCGTCAATAGCCTCAAACTGTACAACATAGTGCTCAATGACTAACTTCAGTGCGCTTTCTGCTTGCCAACCTTGATTAATGTTCTTAAACACTTCTTGGCTAATATCAGCTTGAGTCAGTAATTGTTTGTAAACATCAAAAATAGCCAAGCTGTCATCACTAACAATTTGGCTTAATTTTTGGCTTAACTCATCAAAGTCAGCAGTGGTTTTAGTTAATGCTTGTTCAAAGCGAGTGGTTTGTTCTTGCTGAGTATTTAATGCTGATTTTCGCAAAGCTAAGGTCGACAAATCAGCTTTAGGCTGACACACCATGATTTGACTAAGCGCTATACCCGGAGCACCCGCAATACCAGTAAGCTGCTTAACCGCTCGGCTTTTTTCTTGTGTTGAATTGAGTAGGTTTTTTACTTCGGCATCTGCAAGCGCATTGGCAAGTTGTGCAGATAAGGTCACTAAGAAAGCTTCATCGTTTTCAGTAAAATGTCGCGCCTGCTTTTGCTGAATAGATAAAATACCCAACACCTTACGCCGATGAATAATGGGTGTTCCTAAAAAAGCATTAAAATCATCTTCCTGTACTTCAGGAGCATTGATGAAGTGCTGATGACTATGAGCATCAGCAATATTAATAGGCTCTTCACGTTGCCCTACCAAACCAATTAAGCCTTCGGAAAAGCCTATGGTGGTTTGCCCTAATGAAGTAATTGCTAAACCATCAGAAGCCATCAATAAAAAATGTTGCTGTGAATAATCGGCTAAGTACACCGAACAACAATCGGTTTTCAAGGCTTTTTTGATCTGACTAACCATACGCTCTAAAGCACTATGCAATTGAGCATCTTGACTAAATTCAAGCACAATACGGCGTAGAGTGGTTAGCATGATATCCTTTTATAACAAGTGAAATAAAATGACCCACAATAATGTAGGTCATTTAAATTAAATCATAGTAATAATTAAGCGCGGCGTTTACGTCTATGAGAACGTTTATCTGGACGCTTTTCATAGGCAAAAGATAAAGCTTGAGCAGCAAATTCTTTCATTACACGGCGATAAACATCACGTTTAAACGAAACAACTTGTCGTACTGGATACCAATAGCTTACCCATCGCCAATCATCAAACTCAGGATGAGAGCTATGTAATAAATCCACGGCTGATTCAGGTGCAGTTAATTTTAATAAAAACCACTTCTGTTTTTGTCCAATACACACGGGTTTACTGTCGTGTCGAATATAACGCTTTGGTAATTTATACTTTAGCCAATGTTTAGTTGAAGCAACAATTTTTACATGTTCAGGTTTTAAGCCAACTTCCTCATGTAACTCTCGAAACATGGTTTGCTCTGCTGTTTCACCCTCATCAACTCCACCTTGTGGATATTGCCATGAATGTTGTCCGAACCGTCTTGCCCAAAATACTTGTCCCCTGTCATTAATTATTACTATGCCGACATTGGCTCGGTAGCCTTCGGCATCGATCACAGGAACTCCTGGAAAACTAAAAAATATTTACATCAATTCAACCATATTAACGGCTAGTGAGCAAATAATAATTTCACTTGCTTGCATTTAACTTGCCCTTGATAATAGTGATAAATTTCTTATTCAAGGGTGAGTATAAGCGTTTTGCCAACTCCAATAAAAATCCCCGCTTCTGAAGCTGAACTAATTGATAGGGTGCGCGCTCTTGCGGGATTAACGTTAGGGGAAATATCCTCAACAGCGGGAATTCAAATACCAAAAGATTTAAAGCGAAATAAAGGCTGGATTGGTTTATTACTTGAACATGTTCTAGGTGCTAGTGCTGGCTCTAAACCAGAGCCAGATTTTCCTGAGCTGGAGATTGAATTAAAAACCCTACCCATAAATAGCCAAGGCAAAGTGCTCGAAACAACTTTTGTCAGTGTTGCTCCTTTAAAAGGGTTAACGGGTATTAACTGGCAAAATTCTTGGGTGAAAAAGAAATTAAAACGCGTGTTATGGGTGCCAATCATTAGTGATAAAAACATCCCATTAGCTCAACGACAAATAGCGAGTGCATTTATATGGTCTCCTACTATTGATGAAGAGCAGCTGTTAGCAATGGACTGGCAAGAGCTTACCGATATGATTGTTTTAGGTGAAGTAGAAAATATTCACGGTAAACATGGACAAGTTCTTCAATTACGACCTAAAGCCGCTAATTCCAAAGCTAAAACTCAAGCTTTTAATCGAGATGGTGAGCCATTTATGACATTACCACGAGGATTTTATTTAAAAATTCCATTCACTCAAATGTTATTAAACAAGCACTTACGTATAGACTAACAAAGTACGTCGTCGAACAAGTTGCACTAAACTAAATTGCGTCGTACAGTTAAGTTACACATGTTAATTATTCAGTGTGACTTATCTCTTATATAGCTTACTAGCAATGCAACTTTTATGAAGTTTATAAAAAAATTTGACCATTATATTTCAGCTATTTTCATCATCACTATTATTGTCATAATAGCGACTTCTTACTTCACCTTTAAAGAGTTTTTTGTAAGTAGCCACCAAAAACAGCAAGAAGCGGTAATGCCGTTATTCTCACTAATTACCAGCGAGATAATTAGACCCTTAACAGTGTCTCAATATATGGCGAGTGATCCTTTTCTTCTGGACTACATACAACAAGAAGAAATTGATAAAGCCGTAATCTACAATTACCTAACCAGCATCTCAAGTCGCTTTAGCAGCATGTCATTTATTGCGCTTGACAATCACCAACTACTTATTGATTCATATAACAAAACTACAGATCTATCGAGCCAAGGTGCAGAATGGTATCAAAGGCTAAAAAATATAGATAAAACACATTTTGCAGATTTTGGTGATGCCGAAAACCCCCATTTATTTTTTGATGTAAAAATGAGAAATAAACAAGGAGACTTTCTCGGTTTTATTGGCCTTGGGATTGATTTAGACCACTTTGCTGACAAGTTTTCTAGCTTTGAGGAATTATTTGGGTATGAGATATATTTTGTTGATGGTGAAAACAATATTACCTTAAGCTCAAGCCAATTGATGAAAACATCGAGTCATCACCGACTTGATGAATTAATAAAAGTAGATGAATTAGATTGGTATCAAAGCTACCAAGAAAAATACCTAGATAATAATGTTAACGGGAGCAGCGATAATATTTTTGGTGCTACTGACGATTTATTAATTGTCTCTCAAATTCCATTAAAAGAGCTAGATTGGCGAGTGTTTATTGTTGCTCCACCAGCTAATCAACAAGGGGCTTACTGGTTGTTGTTTATTCCTAAATTGGTGATTTTTCTGCTTGTATCTTTAGCACTGTATTATATATTCACCCTTTGTATTCTTAACTTCAAATCAAAACTGGTTAAAGACTCAGAGACCGATTATCTCACTCAATTACCAAATAGAAGCTATATACACTGGAAATACTCACAACTTAGCCAGAAACATGAGCATGTCAGTATTGTGCTTGCTGACATTGATAACTTTAAAGTAATTAATGACACTTACGGCCATTTATTTGGTGATGACGTATTAAAAGTTATTGCCGATAAGCTTGATAAAAGCTTGAGAAGTATTGACTTAACTGGACGTTGGGGAGGTGAAGAATTTATTTTAATTTTACCTGATACCGATGCAAAACAGGCACAAGAAACGGTTGATAGGATCAGAAAAAGTATCGCTACCATTCCTTTTTCAGTCTCTTCTAGCAGTAAAAAGATCAATGTCACAGTTAGTTTTGGTATCAGCGAGAATAGTCTCGCTGATATAACCTTAGAAGAGATATTAGCAAAAGCAGATAAAGCGCTTTATCAAGCTAAAGAGAACGGTCGAAACCAAGTTGTTATTCATATGGAATAACGCGGACACGTTGTGATATTGTTTGGCTTTCTCCTGTTAATAACACTTGTCCTTTGGTATTTGCTGCCTCTAAACACACAAACTCCTGCTCACCATTAACATGAATATCCGCCATTTTGTTTGCTAACTCTACACCTGGGTTCCAAAAAACCCATTGCGCAGTATTTGTAGCACTGACTTCAATAACTCGTTGCCACTGGCTATCCTCGATTTGCATTAACTGATTTGAATGATAAATTCTATCAATAGGTCCAACACCATTTGCTAATGGTTGCGGCTCACTCGATTTACCCGTTAATTTATCATCAAAAGAAGCAGAGCTTAAACCTTCAATAACGCTACTCTCTGGATTGCTAACACGAAAATAACTATGTAAAGCTCCTGTATAAGCAATATCCTGCTCACCTAAATTAGTGATGGTAAGTGATTGACTAAACGTTGAACCAAAAGATATTACTTGCGTTAATTTAAAAGCATTCGGCCATAATTCATGTAAGTTTTCACCTTCGAAAGTTAAGCTTATTTCAACCGCACTTTCATTGATATTAATATGACTGACTTGCCAGATATTTTCACGGGCAAAACCATGATTTCCAAACTTATTATTTACATCGTCAGCATGTGTGCCAAACCAAGGCCAACAAAGTGGAATTCCGCCACGAATAGCTTTTCCTTGTTTAAAAGGCGTGGTATCAGAGAGCCAAAAAACTTCCTTTTCGCCACTAGGCTGCCAGTTAAGTACATGACCACCATAAAGGCTCACACTTGCTTGGCAATTTTGGTGCTCTATCACCAAAGATGAAACATCATGATTTATGTTTACCTGTTTTACTTGGCCAAATTCGTTCTGCTCTAACACTGACATTAATTTTCTCGTACGCTAGTTTAATTGAGATGATCTTAAACAAAGCGAAGCACGTTGCAAAGCTTAAAAGCTTTTACCTAATGATAAAAAGACTGTACTTTTTCCTTCTGAGGCAAAACCAACCCCAATTACCGCGGGTCCAAAACTCGTATCAGTACCAAGATATAAACTTCCTGAAGTGATTAAATCGTCAAATTTTACCGATTGATTAACAGTCCAAACATTACCGGCTTCGATACTAGTACCCAGATACATAGGTAAACTGGTGTCACCAAAAAGCTCCCTGCCTAGATCGTATTGATAAACTATCGCTGCAAATGCTTTGTGTACGCCAATTAGCGCATCTTTTTGGAAACCAGAAAGATTTAAGAAGCCACCTAGCTCACTAACATGCACTGAAAAATTAGTATCATTGTCTACCGTTGCGAAAGATGCGATCCCCACAAAAGCATGATTACGCACACTTAACGCACCACGCCAATCAAATTGAACTTCTACTGATTTATCATTAGGTTCAATTTCTTGATGATCATCATAATTATCATTTCTTAAAAAAACATTAATCGTGAATTTATTTCCTTGGGTTGGGAAGTTCATGCTGTTCAAATTATCGTAGCCGAAAGTAAAATACCCCCCGACCGAGTTATAATCTATAGATGGCGAAGACTGCTCTTTAAAAGCTAAATTACCTGTTTCACCAATAAGACCTATTTCAATTGCGCCGTTATCTGTGTAGTTAAACCCTAGCCCTAAGTTCCCTTGAAAATATTCATTTGTTAGCTCTGAGCGCTCATCGGTAGGCTCCCATTTATCTTGAGAGTATTCGATTCTTGTTCTAGAAAAATAATCGTGTGTTTCATTTAGCGGCTGATACAGCTCAGTGGCTAATTGATATTCCCAGCCTATTTTGGCTTGATTTCGCCACTGACCGCCATTAGGGGTGATATTATTTTTTATATAAGCGACATCTAAAGCAATAATCGATTTATAGGAAAAGTCCGTTTGAAGATTAAAGCCAAAATGAAGATAGTCTGGCCCCCAAGACTTTTGCTGTGTGGTTAACGTTAAATGCCGGCCTTCAGGTAAATCAACAAATTCGGCATCTACATGTTCGAATTCATCAATAGAATAGACTCTATCAATCGCCGCTTTTAATGCTTCTTTAGTTACTATATCGCCGACTTTTATCTCAAATTTATCTTCAATAATAATTTGGCTAACGTCGGAATTATTTTGATATTTAATGGCGATAAGAGGTTTATCGAAATTATCAAACCACTGTCGGCTTTGCGCTTCTTTCGCTTGTACGTAAGCCTTAAACTCTTGTGGACTAACAGAAAGTTGACTCAATTTTTCTTGCGCGGCTAAGGCAACTTCCTCACCTAGCACCAGTGCTTGAGGCATAATTGAAAAATCGGTTGTACTTAAATCATCGATAGCAGGACGTAATAAAATATCTTGTTCTTCTAGCTGATTTTTTTGAATTAAGGTTGTGGTATTGGTGAGAATATTAGATAACTGACTGATGACATCAATGGTACTTTTGATATCTTTTTTATCCATTAACGGTGAGCCAATATCCACAGCAATAACAATATCGGCTCCCATCGCTTTAACTACATCAACAGGCATATTGTTAGCGATGCCGCCATCCACTAATAACTTACCATCGATATTCACGGGTTCAACTACCCCTGGCACTGCTGCCGACGCGCGCATAGCGGTTGTGATACTGCCTTTATCGATAACAACAGCTTTGGCGGTAACAATATCACTGGCTATGGCACGATAAGGGATCACTAAGTCATCAAAACTGGTGAACAAAGGGACAACATCAGTAGAAGTTTTTAATAATTGTCCAGCAGATTGCCCCAATAACAAACCACTGGGTGTTTTCATTTCGCCATCGCTATAGCCTAGTCTAAATGAAAGGTTATATTGGTCTCTTATTTTCTTATTTTCAAAAGAAAGAAATTGGCGAGGAATAAAGTCCGAATAACCTTCATCCCAAGGAAGCGAGAGCATGATTTTTTCAATATCAGCGGCTGAATAACCTAAAGCATATAAACCACCGACATAAGAGCCAATACTTGTACCAACAATATAATCTACCGGTATATTATTTTTCTCTAGTACTTTTAAGACACCAATATGAGCAGCACCTTTAGCGCCACCACCACTAAGTACAAGCCCTACTTTTGGACGAGTTTGTAACTCTTGTGAGAAAAGGTTTGCAGTATAAAGACTAGCAAACAAGAAAATGATGAAAAGTAAGAAGCGCATATGCTATAAATGTTAATTATTATGGTATTGATATTACAAGATTTTGCTACCAATACCATAATTATTTATGCTGTGCAGTAAGATGAAACTATTTACTGTATGCTTTAGGTAGAACACCTTGGCTAGTATAGCGATTGCGAAGCGCATCTTGTCGTGATTGAGTAGACACTTGCTCGCCATTAATCCACATCAAGTCAACTTTTGAACTTAACTCGAATGGGTCCGCACTCCATAATACTAAATCAGCATTTTTACCTACAGCTATTCGTCCTGAATTAAGCTTAAACACATCGGCTACATTGGCCGTTAATGCCGACAAAGCATCTGTTTTAGCTAAACCATTGGCAACGGCAACACCCGCATCAAAACGGATTTGATTTAAGTTATGAGTTTCCCCTTTAGGAGCAAGAATCACTTTAACACCAGCGGCAGTTAGCTTTGCCATATTAGTTAGATCGCCATGTAATGAATCAAAACTACTCGGCAAGTTATCTATTGCACTCATAATAACCGGCACATTGGCAGCAGCAATTTCGTCAGCAATTAACACTGCATCACTGGCACTAACCAAGACTAAATCAAGAGAATACTTTTTCTTTAAAGCTAATAATGCCAGTAAATCTGTAGCGCGATCGGCATAAGCTAATAACGGTTTATCGCCAGATAACAGCGCCTTAATCACTTTTTCATCACGTTTAAGCGCTTTTGCAGGCTTGTCGCTCTTCTCTGATTTTTTGTTTAGCTTTTCTTGTAAATCAGCAAACTTATGATCTAGGCTTTGTAACTTTTGAGCTCTCGAGCCTTTGCTTTCTGAACCTAAATGAACAATCACCGCATTTTGTTTATCAATAACACTATCAAATGTTCCTGATAAATTTACCGCAAACGCTTGACCGACAAAGACACCTTCGCCACCACTAGGAGTAACGATATTACTCGTTATACCGCCCTTGCGGGTATAAGGGATTAAGGTTGATTTAGGGTTAAATGCTAAGCTTGCATCGAAAGTAATATCTGCTTTTTTATCGCTTGCATCACGTGTTCTAGCCACAGCGTTAACTTCAATTAAGCCAAGATAATTCATAGTGCCAATAAAACCTGGCGTTAGAATACGGCCATTTGCATCAATGGTTTCATCTACATCCACTTGCTCAGGGTTAATTGCCAAGATAGTGCCATCTTCAATAACCACTGTTGCTTGAGTTAAGATCCCTTGGCTAGCCACGGTATAAACTGTTGCGTTGGTAATCGCTGTTGTTTTTGCTGATGCTGTTGCTGATAACAGAACCAATGATAATGCACTTGATAGAGTGTAAGTAGCCGTTTTAAGCTGCTTTAAATTGGTAAATCGTGTTAATTTCATTGTTTTCATCCTACTCTTGCCCTAACAGAAAATCGCTTTTCGCTTGATACTTTTCATCAAAACGGTCATACACTTTGGCGCCATCTATAAAGACTTGCTCAGCTTTAGCATAAACACTAAAAGGGTTGCCATTCCATAATACTAGATCAGCATTTTTACCTGTCGATAAGCTACCGGTTTCATCACTAATACCTAGAGATTTAGCGGCATTGTAGGTAATCCATTTAATGGCATCTTCTGCTTTTAAGTCAAAACCATTTTCATTAGCACGATACATTACTTTACCCGCTTCTTGGTTCAAGCGTTGAATCGTAGTATCGGAATCTGAGTGTACTATGGCACAAGAGTTTTTCACGGCATCGACAATAGCAACATTTTCTTCAACCATGTCGTAAGCTTCCATTTTAAAGCCCCACCAATCTGGCCATAAGGCAGCACAGTTACCATTTTCAGCGAGTAAATCGGCAATTTTATATGCTTCAATACCATGATGGAAAGTGCCTGACTTGTAGTTAAACTCTTTACCTAAATCTATCATCACCGCCATTTCTTCAGCTTTATAACAGTGATTGTGAACTAATATTTCACCGTCAAGTACACCCATCAATGTATCTAACTCAAGATCTCTTGTTGGTGCTTGAGGGTTTTTCCCTGCACTGTAATCTGTATTGTAATCATCCCAAGCACGTTTATATTCTGTTGCTGCTGCCCAAGCTGCTCGGTAACCAGCAACATTACCCATACGAGTTGAAGGCAATTGTTTTCGGCCACCGTAAACACGCTTAGGGTTTTCACCACAGGCCATTTTTAAACCGTATGGTGCATTGGTAAACTTCATCCCCTGCATAGTTTCACTAGGAACATTGCGTAATGTTACGCCACGGCCACCAAATAAATTAGCTGAACCTGGTAAGATTTGTAATGTGGTAATGCCACCAATTCTAGCGGCTTGAAAACCCGGATCTTGTGGCCAAACACTATGCTCTGCCCATACTTCAGCAGTATTAGGTGCAGTCATTTCATTTCCATCGGCGTGAGACTCTACGCTCGGACTTGGATAAACACCTAAGTGAGAGTGAACATCAATAATCCCCGGAGTAATCCATTTACCCTCTGCATCAATAGTGGTGACACCAGCGGCGTTAATATCTACGCCCACCTGCGTGATTTTACCATCAACAACCAATACGTCGGCATTGTCAATACGTTGTCCTGTACCTGTTAACACAGTCGCGTTAGTAAACAAGGTGTCTTGCTTAGGTAATGCCTGGTAAGTACTAGGAAAAGGATTTTTATTGATGCTAACTTTCGCATCTTGTTTTTCTGAAGGTAAGCAGGCAGTTAAACTTAATGAAGTCGCTGCGACAATTAAGCTTAACTTAACTGATAGTTTTTGCATGAAGGTTCCTATACACGAAAGATTTAAATCGATTCTATTTTAGACCAATCGGATTAATTTATTGAACCGTTTGGTCTTATAACTAAAAATTCTATTACGCTTTGCCTTAGACAACAAGCAGTTGAGGAATATAAATAGACTTATATTGAGTAATTGCGACCAAAGCTCATAAAACTACGGTAAATTGCACTGATATCGCTCTTAGTCGTGCTATTTATGAAAACTTAGCGAGTAATATTCGTTTCAGTTTTTTATATCGAAGCAGCAGTAATATAAAACAAATGAGAAAATAGCTAAGTGGTGACGTTAACTCTGACTTTACCGACCAATAAAAATGTACGGTGACTAACAATACCAGTATATAGCTATAGTTATGCAAGGTTTGCCAGCTCTTACCCAGTTTTCTTTTTAGACGATTAAATGAGGTGACGGCCAATAGTGTGATGATGATAAAAGCAACCATTCCCACGGTAATGTATGGACGTTTAATCACTTCACTAATAAATAACGCGCCATCAAATTGTACTTCAAAAGCGAGAAAATTAACTAAGTGAAATGCCGCGTAAGTAAAAGCATAGAGCCCTAATAACCGTCTGACTTGCATTACGTAGCTTTGTTTTGAAAACTTAGCTAATGGTGAAGCACACAAGGTGATCAGTAATAGATTTAAACTACCGATGCCGGTAAAGTGAATTACCGCTTCAACGGGGTCAGCGCCGAGTTTATCTGCAAACGCTAAGTAGTATAAATTTATTAAAGGAATTAAGGCAGTTAAGTGAATAAATACTTTTAAGATATTCACTTTTTTATTGTTATTCATATAATTAACCTAAGCTTGCCTTAGCACATGTTGCCCTGGCAGCTGTATTAACTGATTTTTTCGCTAAAGATCTTTCAAACCAAGATCATGCTAATCAATAATTTTTACTTAAATCCATACCTCGGTATAAATCTCCAACCTCTTCCCCATAACCATTAAAAGGTAGTGTAGGAATACGGTTACGGGTAAATAAACCACCACTGGTAATGCGCCTTTCACTTGCTTGACTCCATCTTGGATGATCATGATTTGGATTAACATTGGCATAAAAACCATATTCTCTAGGAGCTAGCTTATTCCATGTTGTGGGTGGCTCATGCTCCATTAATTTAATAGTGACGATGGATTTAATGCTTTTAAAACCATACTTCCATGGCACAACCAATCGAATCGGAGCGCCATTTTGTGGAGGCAAGGTTTTACCATATAAACCAACGCTCATTAATGTTAATGGATTCATTGCTTCATCTATTCGTAAACCTTCTACATAAGGGTATTTAATTCCCCCACCTAAGCGCCTGCTAGCTTGACCGGGCATTTGCTCTGGATCATATAAGGTTTCAAAAGCAACATATTTAGCTTTGGATGTTGGTGCTACTTTTTTCAATAAACTAGCTAACGAAAAACCTATCCATGGGATCACCATTGACCAAGCTTCAACACACCTTAGGCGATAAATACGCTCTTCTAGAGGAAACATACTTAGTAAATCGTCATAATCTAAGGTTATAGGTTGTTCACATTCACCAGATACAGTTAGTTGCCAAGGATTTACCTTAAATTTTTGAGCTAACTCTGCAGGTTGATCTTTTTTAGCACCAAACTCATAAAAGTTATTATGAGAAATAACTTTTTGTTCCGGTGTTTTTAGTAGCTCAATATTTTTGCTGTCTTGAGTATATTTCAGCTCTTTTGTCACAAAACTCGTTTCATCATCACCAAAAAAGCTTGCTGAAGATTGACGAGAAATACTTGCACTAAGTAAGGCGCCAGCACCTAAGAATCCCATTTTTTTAAGGGTATTTCGACGCTCAAGATAAACAGATTCATCGGTTATAGCCGATTCTTTCAAAGAGGAATTTTTTGGGGTTTTAATTAACATACTAGTGCCTAACAACAAAAAGGGATGCTTTAGCTATTAGACACTAATTCTTGAGAAATAATTTCAAGCTAGTCTATTAAAATACTAATATTACTTAAGCAGGTTGAACCAATTGCTGTAAATGATTAACGACATCGCTTGATTCATACAACCATTGAACATCACCATTATCTTTTTCAATACGTAAACATGGTACGGTTCTTTTGCCACCTTCACGAATTAATTCATCACGAAAATTATTCTTTTGATTGATATTACGAAGCTCAATATTTAAGCCTTCACGTTTCATGGTACGACGTACTTTCACACAAAATGGGCAGCTCGGTAATTGATATAAACTTAAGTGCTGAGTTTTAGCATCGACACTTTCTTGCTCGCTTTGCGTTCTTTTTGGCGAACGAGGTGAGAAAATAAAGTTTAGTAATAAAATAAGACGGCCAATAGGCCAGCGTATGAGAGTCATGATCATAAGAATACTTCTGTTTTATATAAAGGTTATTGCCAACGATTAATTTCGCGACGGATAATAACATAAAAGTATCCAGATAAGCTGTTACATTTTTCTCACAACATTGATTACAAGCTTACCGGTAAAACACCTTTTGCTTGCTGAACTCCTGTTGCAATAGCCATACTCGCGTTCATTCCTGCGCTAAACTGCTGCCCTTGAGCATCCATCATAATTTTATCATCATAAATTAATATTGCCGAATCTGCAGAGTTTAGATATGGCTCAACCAAAAAAGGAGAGCCTTGTACAATCAGTAGTGATGGAATACTTTGATCTTTAGCAAGTGCCAATTGTAGCTTTGCTAGCTGGCCATATTTAACAGCTAATGAGGTTTGCGTACCTTTGTTTGACTTAAATTGGTTTATTGCCTGTTGCAACAAATCATCAACGCCTCCTAAATCAACGACACTGCCTTTTTTAAGGCTCAAAGTGGTAATAACCAGATCGGCATCTTTTAATTGTTTAATATTTTGAATTTTAGCTAAGGCTTTTTTGTGCTCGCCAATAATACTGGTAATTTTCAGCTGCCTTTGCCCTGCTCTTTGCCACTGGTGAACGATGGCATTTTGTAATGCCTGCTGCTCTTGCTCATTAGCGACCAGTAGATGAATATGTCCAACCTTGTCAGGAGAAAGAGGCAGTGTCTGGGTATTATTTTTTAACAAGGTTGTCGCTTCATTAGAGAGCTGCTGTTGCTCAGCAATATGGGCACCACTGGCAACAATCGCCTGCGCACTTTCAATTTGTTGAGAGATTGAACCAGGCGGCGTTTGAATATATAAATCTTTGTAATGATTCAACCTCGCAATTGATTCATCAATTTCATCATAAGTTAATGAGCCGGTTGAAATTTTATTTGTGATCCCTTTACTCACCGCAATCACAAAATGCTTAAAGTGATCAATATCTGCAGGTGTTCTCACTTTAAATGGCATTACGGCTAAATCAGCACCAGCGGCTATCGTTTCAACCGTAGCGGTAACTTGATCAAAATAATGCGCCACACCTGCCATGTCTAATGCATCAGTTGCGATAATGCCTTTAAAGGCCATCTCATTCCTCAATAAATCAGTCAGTATTTTTCGAGACATGGTTGCAGGTTTAACCGTCTTAATTCCGTCTTTGCTGATAAATGTCGAATTATCTAGTGCTGGATATTGAATATGAGCAGTCATTATCATTGCCGGCTCACTATGGGCAATAGCCCACTTAAAAGGAGCTAAATCTACTTTTTCTATTTTTGCCAAGTTATGGTCTACGCGAGGCAAGCCTAAATGGCTATCAACACTAGTATCTCCATGTCCCGGAAAGTGCTTCAATGTCGCCATTACCCCATGGGATTGCATAGCTTTCACGGCAGCAGCACCTAATTCTGAAACCTGTTGAGGGTTTTCACCAAAAGAACGTGTGTTGATAACAGGATTATTAGAATTGGTATTTACATCGACAACTGGCGCGTAATTATTATTAATACCTAGTGCCTTGAGCTCTGTTGCAATAACTTGATTTACACGGGTAGAAAATTGAGTGTTATGTTTAGCGTAGGTAGCACCAATAGCCATATTGCCGGAGAATGATGTTGCCTGTGGTAGACGAACAACTCTGCCACCTTCTTGATCGATAGAGATAATTAATGGTTTAGCACTTTGACTTTTTAGCGCAGCATTTTGTAAATCTTGAGTTAACTGAATAACTTGCTCATTAGATGCTAGGTTCTCAGCAAATAACACCACGCCACCAATATCAGTTTCTTGTACTAAATCGGCTAATGCTTTAGGTAATTTAAGCACGCCTTTAGTACAAGCTTTAGTTTCTTGAGGGGATTCATCACAAAAGTAACGGATATCTAAAATTATCTTTTGAGCTATTTTACGTTCGAAATCAGTAAACATTAATCTTGTTGCTTGATTGGTATCTTCTGCGGGCATATTACTACAAGATGACAGGATAAGTAGAGGAAATCCCATTAATAGTCTAAACACAAAATTCAATTTTAAATTAAAAGAAGAAAACTTTAGATAACCTGTCAGTACTTTGATCATAAACAACCCAATAAGAAAAATGATGTGATAAGTTCATAATTGAAAACTTACCTCGCGCTTAAGTATTTATTAATTAGAGGTGTGAAACAAGCGCTTTATCACTCAGCTATTTGATAAAAGATGTAAAGGCTATATAACAACTGAGGTATAATTTCCTCAAGTAAATCAAAGGATACAATTGAAATGGATACTGTAAATTCGATTAACGAGGACAATAATCTATCTTTGGGTCATGTATATGTGATGACTCATTCATTATTCTCTGATGTCGTTAAGATTGGTTGTACTCCAGAAGATCCTCAGTTGTATGCGCAGTCACTATCAACAAAAACCATTGGCGAATACACGGTTGTTTTTTCACTTAAATGCGATAATCCATGCAAACTAAAAAAGCAGCTTCGCGAGCATTTAAATGCCCAAACATATGTTAATGACTTTTACCAAGTGCCGACACAAGTAGTTAAAAATATAATCAAAAGAGAGGCGTTTCGAATTCCTACCCTTTCAAGTTAAGGAATTTAAGATATATATTTTTGAAAATGATAAAAACAACCAGCACTCAGTTAAAAATTGGTACTGGTTGTTTAGAAAATTACTAATTTGAGTAAGCAAAGCCTTCAAAAATATTGAAGAATGTATCAGTCGCCTGACCATTAAGCCTAGTTTGATAACAACCTATATCTTCATCACAAGTTTTTCCTTGCAGTTTAGAGCCAGTAGTTTTCTTTCTTTTCCTAAAAGTAATAATTTGCTCATCAAAGATAGTTGTTAATGGTGCCGAATTGATAGTAATTATTTCTATGTTAGATTTAGGCCAAGCGAGACCAGCATCAGACTCAATCAACGGTTTCTTTTCCATGGCCGCAATCAGTTTTGGGAAAGAAGTAGAATACTTTTCTAGGGACTCATCAATTGACTCAAGTAGCTCAGGCAGTCTTTTATCTTTTTGCTGATATGCTTTTGCCAAATAATAATCTGCTTTTTCTATATCTTTAGGAACTAATTTATCATTAAGGTAAAGCGTACCAAGTAGATAGTTAGCGTCTTTATAGTTACCTTTCGCCACTTTCTCTAAGTACTTAATTCCTTTTTCAGGATCTTTATTTTTTTCACTTACTAAAGAAATTACCCCAACAAGGTATTGTGATGAATACTCACCCTTCACTGCCGCTTTTTGTAAATATTTTAAGGCTTTATCTTCATCTTTTTCAGTACCGTACCCTACATAGTAAAATTGACCTAAACTTGCATTGGCCTGCACATAACCACGCCTAGCACCTTTTTTAAATTTTTTAAAATAATCGATACACGACTCTGTTTGACACTCTTTGATCTCTTCTGCTTTTGTATACGTTGTCATAAGCAACAACACAACTGAGATTAAAATGACGACTATACTTTTCATACTAAATCCTTCGTTATTATTATTGTAAGCATTCTCACTCAAGACACTACCAAGGCTAAAAATAAATATTGGCTTAACCTTGGGTGAATCATTATTTAAATGATTAATTTGAGTAAGCACTACCGTAGCTAAGATTAAAAAATGTATCTAGAGGTTGACCGTTTAATCGACTTTGATAACAACCTATATCTTCAGCGCAAGTTTTACCTTGAAGTTTTGAACCGGTAGTTTTCTTTCTTTTTCTAAAAGTAAGGATTTGCTCATCAAAAATTGTTGTTAGCGGTGCAGAACTGATGGTGATGATTTCTATATTAGATTTAGGCCATTCGAAACCGTCATCAGATTCAATTAATGGTTTCTTTTCCATTGCAGCTAATAGTTTTGGAAAAGAGCTAGCATTATTTGTTAAAGACTCGTTAATTGACTCGAGTAACTCTGGTAACCTTTTGTCTTTTTGTTGATACGCTTTAGCTAAATACATATCTGCTTTTTCTAAATCCTTAGCCACTAATTTATCATTAATAAATAATGTACCTAATAAGTAGTTAGCATCTTTGTAATTACCTTTTGCCACTTTTTCTAAGTATTTAATACCTTTATCAATGTCCTTATTGGTTTCACTTGTTAAAGAGATCATACCAACAAGATACTGTGAGGCATACTCACCTTTAACGGCTGCCTTTTGCAAGTATTTCAGAGCCTTATCTTCATCTTTTTCTGTACCATAACCAATATAATAAAATTGACCTAAACTTGCATTGGCTTGAACATAACCTCGTCTGGCACCTTTTTTAAATTTTTTAAAGTAATCAATACAAGATTCAGTTTGACACTCTTTGATTTCTTCTGCTTTGACATAAGGTGTGAGAATCAGCATTACCGCTGATATTATTATTGCTACTCTACTTTTCATATCTATATCCTTTATAATTAATACAACCTTGATAGAGCTACCGTATAGCTAAGTAATTACATTACATAATATTAACAAATAAGTATAGTTTCCAACCTTCTTTCGCATTTGTACTTTTGCTCAATTTGTAAGCTTTTATTTTCATCCACAAAAGAAAAAGACACAAACCACTAAATATCAAGAACTTAACTATAAAACCAACATAATAAAAACCAGAAAATACTCAGTAATCAACTTCTGTCAGTTTAGGGGATTTTTTAAAAGCAAATTATCGCTAGCGCTGTTGCTTTATCCAAAGTAACATTAACTATTAGCCTTTATACCTTTAAAAGAATCTATAGTTTATTGTACCTCCCAGCTATCTCTAAATGCCCAAAACTCAATAAACAAATAACATAAAAAAGTAACTATAAGACATGCAAGATCTATCCAAACACACCCCGATGATGCGTCAATACTTAACCATCAAGGCCGAATTTCCTCATATATTAATTTTTTATCGTATGGGGGATTTTTATGAACTATTTTTTGATGATGCTAAAAAAGCCGCTGACTTATTAGATATATCTTTAACCGCCCGTGGCAAAACTGGTGGTAATGCTATTCCTATGGCGGGAGTACCCTATCACGCCGTAGAAAACTATTTGGCGAAGCTCGTTCAGTTAGGGGAAAGTGTCGCTATTTGTGAACAAATAGGCGATCCCGCGACAAGCAAAGGTCCAGTAGAGCGTAAAGTTGTACGTGTTATTACTCCTGGCACCGTCAGTGATGAAGCACTATTAACCGACAAGCAAGATAATTTGATTGTTGCTGTGGTTGAAAATCAAAGCCCAATAAAAAAATCTTCTGAACCCTTATTTGGTTTAGCTTATTTAGATATGACTAGCGGCAGGTTTGTATTAACTGAACCCGAAACGAGCGAACAATTACAGGCTGAGTTACAGCGTCTTTCACCTGCAGAGCTTCTTTATCCCGAAACTTTAAGTGACCTGACACTTATTGATAGATGTAAAGGTTTGCGTCGTCGCCCTGAATGGGAATTTGATATTCAAACAGCAACCTCCTTACTCAATAAACAGTTTGGAACTAAAGAATTAACAGGGTTTGGTGTAGAGGGAAAAAACTTAGGCTTGGCTGCAGCGGGTTGTTTATTTCAGTATGTTAAAGATACACAGCGAACCGCTTTACCGCATATTCGTTCGATCATTAGTGAATCTGCCATTAAAGGGGTGGTACTTGATGCCGCTACTCGTCGTAATTTAGAGTTAACACAAAACTTGCAGGGAGGCATCGATAGTACTTTAGCCTCGATATTAGATAAATCAGCAACACCGATGGGCTCTCGATTATTAAAGCGTTGGTTGCACTTTCCGTTGCGAGATATTGAAATATTAACTAATCGACAAAGTACCATATCGCAAATCATCGCCAGCGAACTGCACCTTGATATTCATCCTTTGTTTAAAAGCTTAGGTGATATTGAACGGATTGTTTCGCGAATAGCTATAGGCTCAGCTCGCCCTCGCGACTTTGCTCGTTTACGTTTTGCTTTACAACAGCTGCCACAACTGCAGAGTTATTTATCTGAAAATAACTCTGGCTATATTCATCAGTTAGGACAATCCTGTTTACCCATTCCAAATATTCAATCATTACTTGAAAGTGCCATCGTTGAAAACCCGCCAGTGCTAATTCGTGATGGTGGTGTCATTGCACCAGGTTATGATGAAGAGCTAGATAGATTACGAGACTTAAGTCAGGGAGCTGAAAATTTCTTAGCCGAGCTTGAACAAAGAGAAAAAGAGCGGACAGGTATCCATACCCTAAAAGTTGGCTACAACAGAGTACATGGTTTCTTTATAGAAATTAGTAAAAGTGCCGCAAACGATGTACCTGACAACTATATTCGCCGTCAAACCCTCAAAAATAATGAGCGTTTTATTACCGAAGAATTAAAAGAGCATGAACATAAAGTACTCAGTGCACAAAGCCAATTTTTAGCATTAGAGAAACGTCTTTACCAAGCATTATTTGAACAAATTTTACCTGAAATTTCTAAACTGCAAACGTTAAGCCAAGCCATTGCTGAACTTGATGTATTAAGCACCTTTGCTGAGCGTGCTATTAGTTTAAACTATGTAAAACCAACCCTTAGCGAGCAAGCTGGAATTGATATTGAAGCTGGCCGACATGTAGTCGTAGAGCAAATGACTGATGATGCCTTTATTGCTAACCCTGTAGTATTAACAGAGCAAAGAAAAATGTTGATTATTACCGGTCCTAACATGGGGGGTAAATCAACTTATATGCGACAAACTGCACTTATCGTGTTGTTAGCTCATGTTGGATGTTATGTACCTGCCCAAGGAGCTACTATTGGTATTGTTGATCGTATCTTCACTCGAATCGGCGCTTCTGATGATTTAGCAAGTGGACGCTCAACTTTTATGGTGGAAATGACCGAAACAGCAAATATTTTGCATAATGCGACAGACAGAAGCTTGGTACTTTTAGATGAAATTGGCCGAGGTACTAGCACTTATGATGGCTTATCGTTAGCATGGGCATGTGCCGAGATGCTTGCCTTAAAAACACAAGCTTTTACCTTATTTGCCACTCATTATTTTGAACTAACCTTGCTTGCGGAGCAAATTGATAGCTTAGCCAATGTCCACTTAGACGCAATGGAGCATGACGATAACATTATCTTTATGCATGCAGTTCAGGAAGGGGCAGCCAGTAAAAGTTTTGGTCTACAAGTTGCGCAACTCGCTGGTGTACCGAAAACTGTTATTTCTCGTGCAAAGCAGCGTTTATCTGAATTAGAAGAGCAGCAACCCCCTTCTATCTTGCCAGCACAAACAGATAACTTTCAGCAGTTATCGTTAGTGGCTGATGATCACCCAACATTGGATAGGTTGCGTGAAACTGACCTTGATGATATTTCACCTAGACAAGCATTGGCTTTATTGTTTGAGCTAAAAGAAACGCTATAAAAAACGCGTAAAAAAAGCTGCTAGGTTTACCTAGCAGCTTATTAAAATAACTTAAACGTTATTATTGAGCTTCGAAAATCGCCTCAATTGATAAGTTTTGCTGACTTAAAATATCTCTTAATCGTTTTAAGGCTTCCACTTGAATTTGACGAACACGCTCTCTGGTTAATCCTATTTCACAGCCTACATCTTCTAATGTTGCCGCTTCATAGCCCATCAAACCAAAGCGTCTCGCGAGAACCTCACGTTGCTTTGAATTTAATTCATTCAACCAATTAACAATGTTATTACTCATATCTTCAGACTGTAAGTCCCCTTCAGGACCACAACTCTTTTCATCGGCAATGACATCAAGTAAAACTTTATCTGAATCACCGGCAAACGGTGTATCAACTGAGGCAATACGTTCATTTAGACGTAGCATTTTATTGACATCAGCAACAGGTCTGTCTAGTGAGTTAGCAATTTCTTCGGCGCTTGGCTCATGGTCAAGCTTCTGGACAAGCTCACGTGAAGCTCGTAGGTAAATATTTAATTCTTTAACAACATGGATAGGTAAGCGAATGGTGCGAGTTTGATTCATTATCGCTCGTTCAATAGTTTGGCGGATCCACCAAGTAGCATATGTTGAGAAACGAAAGCCTCTTTCGGGGTCAAACTTTTCTACTGCACGAATCAAACCTAGATTCCCTTCCTCAATTAAGTCGAGTAAGGGTAAACCACGATTATTGTAACGCCTGGCGATTTTAACGACTAAACGTAGATTACTTTCAATCATGCGTTTTCGTGAGGCCTCATCTCCTTTGAGGGCTAATCTTGAGAAATAAACTTCTTCTTCTGCACTCAACAATGGCGAAAAACCAATTTCGCTTAAATAAATCTGAGTGGCATCTAAACTTGATGATGTCTCTTCTTTCTCATTCAGTACTGCGGTTTGTTTTTTTTCTTTTACCATGCTGTTCTCCCGTTTATAACGTAGCAAAGTTATATTGATTATTAAATATTCACACTATCTCCAGTTTTCTTAATTATTTTGTTGGTATGTTCGTAAGTATGACTTACATGAATACACTTATTATAGTTTGGGTAAATACTTCAAAGGATCTACTGACTTTCCGCGAAAGCGAACTTCAAAATGAAGCATGACTCTTTGCGCATCGGTATCGCCCATTTTAGCGACTATATCACCAGCTCTAACGTGCTGCTGCTCTTTGACTAGTATAGTGTCATTGTGAGCATAAGCGCTAAGATAATCATCATTATGTTTAATAATAACTAACTTACCGTATCCTCTTAAAGCACTACCCGCGTAAACAACTTTGCCACTCGCTGCGGCTTTAATGTTCGTGCCGCGCTTCCCTGTGATATCAATTCCTTTATTACCTTGTACCTTAGAAGAAAACTTAGCAATGATTCGGCCTTTAACCGGCCATTGCCAATGACTAATTTTCTGAGAAAAACTCGTTTTCTGTAAGTCATTTTGTACTGTTTTCTTTTTAGTTACATTTTTACCATACGCCTGCTTTTTTGTAGATGCAAGTGTCTTTTCAACTGGTTTACCACTGGTCTGATTAGAGCTTTTATTCTGGTTTTTACTAGAGTGCTTACCATTACTAGTGTTGCCCGATTTTGATGGTTTTTTAGCCACTAAAATTAATTTTTGATTTGGATAAATATTATAAGGAGGTGAAAGTTTATTCAATTTAGCTATTTGGCGAACATCTGAATTTGCTCGCCATGCAATAGAGTATAGAGTCTCCCCTGCTTTCACCTTATATTCAGTGCCATGAATGCTATTTTGAACACGATTTTTAAGAGGAGCACTTCCATAAACACTAACAACGGGAGCAGGTTTGTCTCGTGAAGAACACGAAAAAAGGCTAACAATCAAAAATAAGTAGCAAATTATTTTTACTGAACGACGTGCAGCACTATACATACAGTGATAATAAGTACTGCAATTAACGTTTAGGTAATGATGAGATAACCGCTCAAATCTCATAACTGCTATATAAGTTTCCTATTAGCGTAGAATAAAATAGGCGATTACGATTAAGACAACTAATCCCCACCCTAAAACATCGACCCATTGACGTAATTTTTTCTCCATAGCACTACCACCCCATTGTATTAGGCCAGCCACTAAAAAGAAGCGCATGCCTCTACCAATCGCAGAAGCGAGTAAAAATGGCAAGAAAGCCATATGTAAAAAACCAGCACTGACTGTAAATAGCTTATAAGGTATTGGGGAAAATCCAGCAATAAACACAACCCAAACACCCCACTCACCAAACCAAGCCATCGCAGTATCGAAGCGCTCTTGGTAGCCAAACTCAGTGATTAAGGGTTGTATCCAAGGTTCGAACATTAAATACCCTAATATATAACCAACCACACCACCGACAATTGAAGCGATAGTCGTTAAACTTGCTAAACGCCAAGCTTTCTCAGGTTTAGCTAACACCATTGGCGCGAGTAAAACATCTGGCGGTATCGGAAAAAATACTGATTCGGCAAATGTTATCAACGCTAACATTCTAGGGGCGAATTTATGTTCAGCCCACTTTAATGTCCAATCATAAATAGCAGAAAACAACTTCATTACAGCAAATCTCCTGGTACTAGAGGCACAAACCGAACAGCTTCTACTTGTTGTTCACTATAATCATCACCATTACGGGTAATAATTTTAAGTATTTGGGTCTGCTCTCCCACTGGAATAACTAAACGGCCACCATCATTAAGTTGTTCTAATAACGCTTGCGGAACACTGGCAGCACCTGCGGTAACTATAATGGCATCGAAAGGTGCTTTACTTGCCCACCCTTGCCAGCCATCACCATGCTTCATGGAAATGTTATGTAACTCCATGGCTCTCAAGCAACGTTTAGCCTGAAATTGCAGTGATTTTATACGCTCAACCGAAAACACTTTATCGGTAAGCTGCGCTAAAATAGAAGTTTGATAGCCAGAGCCAGTGCCTATTTCTAAGATACTGTTTGGTCTGCCATTTACCAGTAATAGCTCTGACATTTTAGCAACGATATAAGGCTGAGAAATAGTTTGCCCTTGCCCTATAGGTAAAGCGGTATTGTCATAAGCTTTATGGGCTAGGATTTCAGGAATGAAAATATGACGTGGCGAATTGGCAATTGCTTGTAATACCTGAGGATTAGTAATCCCTTCAGCTTGTAATTTTTGAGCTAATAATTCGCCACTGCGTTTTGATTTTCCGGCGGCTCGGGTATTTTTCGTGTAAGTCATCATAACGTTACTTCATTCATCCATTTTTTCATATTATTTATACTACTATGTGCTGTCATATCAACGGTTAATGGGGTTACTGAAACATAACCATTGGCAACGGCATGAAAGTCAGTACCCTCACCTCCATCAAGCTCTTGGCCTAAAGTTCCATACCAGTAAATATCTCGTTGCCATGGGTCTTTCATCTTTTTCATCATTTCCGCTTTATGTCGATGACCAAGACGAGTCACTTTTATCCCTTTGATTTCTGATAGCGGCAGATCTGGAACATTAATATTGAGTATCTGATCTGCTGCTAGCGGATGATTCTGAATACGCTTAATGATATTTGCTGTCACTGTCGCTGCGGTTTGATAGTACTTCTCATGCTTACCTAGCAATGAAACGGCAATAGCAGGTATGCCCATATGCCGCCCTTCTGTTGCTGCTGCTACAGTACCTGAGTATAAAGTATCATTGCCTAAGTTAGGGCCTTTATTGATGCCAGCAACGACTAAATCAGGCATCGAGGTTATCAGTTGACTGACACCTAAGTGCACTGAATCAGTAGGTGTACCATTAACTGAGATAAAGCCATTATCAAGCGTTTGCGCTCTAAGTGGGTTAAGCAAAGTTAATGAGTTACTTGCCCCGCTACAATTTCTGTCAGGGGCAACCACAGTGACATCAAAATGCTTTACTAGTTCTTGATGAAGGACTTTAATCCCTAAGGCATAAACGCCATCATCATTACTTAACAATATGTTCATTCATTACCTTGCTTCGCGTTATCAGTTGCATTAGCAACCACTCTTTGAGTGCAATCTTGATAATCGATTAATTCACGTAATACTGTGGTTGCATAAGATCCTGCGGCTAGGGTGAAGCTTACTTTTACTGTTGCTAACGAGTCGCTAGTTAAAACTTCAATATCAGCATCTGTAACTCCTAAGCGAATACGGCGCCGTTCTTGCTTTAAGCCAAAGCGAGGTAAACCTTGAGAAAATTCGCTGTGACTATCTGCAACTGTTTGCTCCAGTGCTTTTGGGCTATCACTGGTCATTAGTTCGCCCGCCCCCCACATAGAAGCGGTTATATCGACATCTTTTTCATTAAATCGCTGCTTGATAGCTTCATCAATTTCATCCAATTGAAAAACAGATTGAGTGCCCGCCAGCATAAGTACATCACCTACTTGCAACTGTGAGAAAACATTTTCCTTGATCCGTTCATTAAGAATGTCATTGAAAATAGTAGAGCGTGCCGCCGATAAATACATACCACGCTTTTTCTTATCTTTTACTTTAGTCCCTGAAAATAGCGCTAAAGCACGGTCAATATTCCCACCATCAATACCAAAGCGTTGCTCGCCAAAATAATTGGGGACACCATGAGTAATGATATTTTGCCAGCGAGATTGTAGCGACTTCAGTTGCGTAACATCACGTAAGATAAGTTCAAATCGATTACCAGATAAGGCCCCTGTGCGTAATTTTTTATTATGTCGCTGATAACTTAGTATTTCGACACCTTCAATTACAAGATCGCTTAAATCGTATTCTTTCTTACCCGGCACATGAATACCAAACCATTGCTCAGTGACGGCAAATCTATCTTTTAAACCGGCATAAGAAACTAACTGCTCTTTAACTTTAAAGTATTTTGCAAGCTCTCGAGCAACAAAGACAGTGTTAGCGCCCGTTTTTCGAATATGAATAAATAAATGCTCTCCCTCACCACAGGGTGAAAAAGGTAATTGTTCAAAAACTTTAAAATCGCTAATCTGGCTTCGTAATAGCCCTGTTGATTCTGGTTTACCGTGTAAAAATTTAAGTTCTGGTAACATTAGGCTCTCATTAATATCCTGTGTTGACTATCAATTAGGCATTTAAGCATTTTGTACTTCCTCAATTAATGGCATGACATGAGATGATGGCGTTAATAGCACCACACTATGAACTGATATTCCTTCTTTTCGCCCCGTATATCCCAATTTTTCAGTCGTAGTGGCTTTCACGTTGACTTGTTCAATATCGCAATTTAAATCTTCAGATAAACAAGTTCGCATAGCTAAAAGATGAGGCGCTATTTTAGGTGCTTGGGCAACTATAGTGACGTCTGCATTACCTAATTGATAACCTTTTTCTGTCATCAGCCCAACCACATGGCGCAGTAAAATACGACTAGATATATTTTCATATTGCCCATCCGTATCAGGAAAATGATTACCAATATCGGCTAAACAAAGTGCTCCTAAAATGGCGTCACAAAGTGCATGAATAGCCACATCGCCATCAGAATGGGCAATAAAGCCTTTTTCAAAAGGAATGCTTACACCTGCTATTACCAGTGGTCCTTTACCGCCAAATTTGTGCACATCAAAACCGTGTCCTATACGCATGTGTTTTCCTTAAGTTTATTTTGCTGCTGATTAAGATAAAAAGCAGCTAAAGCCAAATCCTCTGGGCGAGTGATTTTTATATTTTCTCGACTTGCCGAAACAAGCATACTAGGCAAGCCTGCCTGCTCAATGGCAGAAGATTCATCGGTGATCACTACCCCTTTATTCTGCGCTTGCTCAATCGCATTTACCAGCTCACTAGTTTTATACATTTGGGGAGTTAAAGCATGCCACAACTTACTTCTGTCGACGGTATCAGTAACTTGTGCACCTGTAACCATGTTGTTACTTTGTTTTATCGTATCGACAACATGCGCTGCAAGTAAGCCACCAATATTGTTATCTACACATTGCTTAATAAGTAAATCAATATCATGGTGGCTCACACAAGGTCGAGCGGCATCATGCACCATCACCCAAGGGAATAAGTTTTCATCAACAGCTCGCAAGCCACTTAATACTGAATCAACTCGCTCTTGCCCTCCATCAACTCTTATTATGTCAGGATGATCTGCTAAATTCGATTGTGAGAAATAACTATCATCGCGACTTAAGGCGACAATAACTTTACTCACTTGTGGATGGCTTAATAGGCGATGCACCGTGAGTGATAAAATAGACTCGCCATCAATTTGTAAATATTGTTTTGGGCAATCAGCTAGCATACGTTTACCGACACCCGCGGCAGGAACAATAACAACAAAGTGTTGTTTTACAGACACCACTATTAACGAGCTCCTTTATTGGAAGATGATGAAGTTGTATTCTTAAAGGAGTTTTTATCTTTACTCGGAATAAGCCTGAAAAAAGTTTCGTTTTCTTTGATCATGCCTAACTCATTACGTGCTCGCTCTTCAATAGCTTCACTGCCTAATTTAAGATCATCAGTATCAGCGTAGAGTAATTTATTACGTTGTTTTAATTTTTCATTCGCAACTTGCTGTCGGCTTACTTCTTCTTGTAATGCAAAATAGTCAGGCACACTATTCTTACCAAACCAAAGTCGGTATTGTAATAATGCTAATAAAGTCAGCAGTAGTGCTGTAAATGCCCGCATAAAATAGAAAAGATCAAATATACTATGAATTATCACCATTATATAAAGGTGGCGGCTAGTGTAAATGTTTATATAGACAAACTCCCCGAATCTGACTATTTAACCCCCAACTTTATTGTTAAAAACCCCATTACACAAACTATCTTTATTGTTATGATGTTTTGCTTATTTAAAACTGATACTTATATTATTAGTAATTAAAAGGAACTTAGATGTACAGGCAAACTTTCTTTTCAATATTTTTTACCCTTTCCCTAGTTTTATGTAGTTTTCAACTATTTGCTTTTACTGAAGTAGAGAAGCCGCTTCCTTGTTCAAAAACTATTGAGCCACTCAATAATGAAATAAAAAGAGCAAAAGCTCTTCACAGAGAAGCCCCAAAGTATCCTGTTACAGCCGCTAGAAAAAGACAAGAAGGTTGGGTGCGATTAAGCTTTGTCGTTGATAAAGATGGCAGTGTTAAATTACCAATCGTTGAGGATTCTTCAGGTATAAAATCTTTTGAAACAGCTGCTAAGAATGCAGTAAAACACTGGAGCTATCAACCCGCAATGCAAAATGGTGAAACTATTCAGCAATGCAGAAATAGCGTTCAACTTGACTTTAAAATGAATAAAAAGGCAAAAGGAGCATCACGAGGATTTGTTAAAGAGTATAGAAAACTGCAAACGTTAATTAATGATAACGAATTAACAGAAGCCAAAATTGCTTTAGACTCTTTAACAGAAAGAACTAAACAAAACTTTTATGAAGATCGTTTCTATTTCAATATTCAATCAAGCTATTACCAAGCTATCGGCGATAAACAAAAAGAGCTTATCGCTTTAAAAAAACTAATCCCTCAAGGAAAAGATTATCTACCTAAAGGTGCCTATGTATATGCCGTTGTTAGGGCATTTCAGTTAGCAATGATGAGTAATGAATTTGCTAGTGCTTTATATTACAACGAGCAACTGAAAAAATTTGACGATGATCATGAGAAAATATCGCAACTAGCTCCTTATGTAGAAAAAATCCAAGCATTCATTAACAGCAAAGATAACATTTTTGTGTCAGGAGAAATTAATGAACGTCAACATTGGCGTCATTATTTAGCGAGAAAAAATTTCACCTTTACCAATATCGAAGGCACGGTAGACTCTGTTGATATTCGTTGCGCAAATCACTTCTCTTCTCATCAGGTATCTAAAAATAAAGAGTGGAAAATCCCAAAATCATGGGGGAAATGCCAAGTATTTATTCAAGGTGAAATCGGAGCTAAGTTTAATTTAGTTGAATTAGCCAGTGCGTCAACTTAATAAACTTAAAATCAGGATAGATAAACACCTTTCATGATGATTTCAAGGTGCTATTGATTAGAACTAAGTGAGCTTTTTTTGGAAGTTTTGCCAATCAATACCACAAGAAAGCAATAACTCTCGTAAGGTCGGCATTATCGGCCTAAGTTTGGTGTTACTGTGTAAGTTTTGCCACCTATGACCTGCACAAGCTGCTAACATGACTTTTTTATTGGGTTTCAATAACCGTCTAGCTTCTATAGTATTGGGCAACTTATCTGTGGAAGAAGTTAATAAAAACCAACCTGAAGCGTTAGTTCTCAGCCGTTTTTCTTCAACATTTACTCTATCGATGCAATCAAGAATGATATGGTCACCTACTAATACAGGAACCACCAAGCCAATTAGCGGGTTATCCTCTTTAGCGAGTAGATGTAAATACCATAAGAAAATATTTTCATCTTCCTCGCCCTTAAGTGGTAATTGAGCTGCCTGCTTACTTGACCAAGCAGCATTTTGTACATCAAGTGATAAGGGCGACAACCCTTGCTCATTTACTTGTGTCATTAAATTTGCGGTTTTATTAATGTAATAAGATAGGCTCTTCAGACGCCCTTGAACTCCTTGAGCTGTACTGATATCAGCATTCGCAATCAGCTGCAATTCTCGCTCGTAGAGCGCATTGCACACTTCTGAAAAATCATTGCTATGTTTATTGTGTTGCCACAAGGATGATTGAGTCACTAGGATTATAAATCAATAACTTACTAACTATATATTTTAAGCATACTCGATTGTGGGGGAAAGATAAAACTTGTCATAAAAAAACCGAGTCTAAAAAGACTCGGTTTTATATTTTCATATATGAAAATAACCAATAAAATTAATCTTCATTACCACAAGAGCAAAGCGCTTGGGGTAAATAACAAAAAATTTGGTGGTTATTGTCCTTTAACTTCAGATAAACCGTTAAATACAGCTTTATCACCTAAGTACTCTTCAATACGTAATAATTGATTGTATTTAGAAACACGGTCAGAGCGACATAGTGAGCCAGTTTTAATTTGACCAGCAGCCGTTCCAACAGCTAAATCAGCAATAGTTGCATCTTCAGTTTCACCACTTCGGTGAGAGATTACAGCAGTAAAGCCAGCATCTTTTGCCATTTTTATCGCAGCTAAAGTTTCAGTTAATGAGCCAATTTGGTTAAATTTGATCAAGATAGAGTTACCAATACCTTGCTCAATACCACGGGCTAAAATCTTAGTGTTTGTTACAAACAAGTCATCACCGACAATTTGAACTTTATCGCCAAGAATTTTAGTTTGATAAGCAAAACCATCCCAGTCTGATTCATCCAAGCCATCTTCAATAGATACAATTGGGTATTCTTCACAAAGTGTTGCTAAAAAGTCAGAAAACTCATTGGCAGTAAATTGCTTGCCTTCACCTTTTAAGTCGTAAATGCCTTTATCTGCATCATAGAATTCAGAAGCAGCACAGTCCATCGCTAACGTTACATCTTTACCAAGCTCATAGCCGGCAGCAACAACAGCTTCTTTAATTACCGCTAATGCATCAGCATTAGAAGCTAAATCAGGAGCAAAACCACCTTCATCACCAACAGCAGTATTCAAGCCTTTGCTTGATAAAACTTTTTTCAAGGCATGAAAGATTTCAGCGCCCATACGTAAGGCTTCTGTAAAGCTTTTAGCGCCAACAGGCTGAACCATAAACTCTTGAATATCAACGTTATTATCAGCATGTTCACCACCATTGATGATGTTCATCATAGGTAAAGGTAAGCTATAAACACCTGAAGTACCGTTTAAGTCACTGATGTGCTCAAACAATTGTACGCCTTTATCTGCAGCGGCAGCTTTAGCCACAGCTAATGAAACAGCTAGAATAGCATTGGCACCAAAGTTTTCTTTGTTTTCTGTACCATCTAAATCAATCATAATTTGATCGATATTCGCTTGCTCTAAAGCACTTTGGCCAAGAAGCGCTGGTGTGATGCTATCTTTTATAGCTGCAACAGCTTTTAATACGCCTTTACCTAAATAACGTGATTTATCACCATCACGTAATTCTAATGCTTCACGAGAGCCAGTTGAAGCACCAGAAGGCGCAGCTGCACGTCCCCATGCACCAGACTCTAAATAAACATCGGCTTCAACCGTTGGGTTGCCACGAGAATCCATGATCTCACGTGCTAAAATTTTACTGATCTTTGACATTTTATTTCCTTTCCTAACTTTAAAATTATTTTTTAATGCTGATTAAAAAACAAAGCCGCAACACAAAGGTTACGGCTTAATTATTATGAGCTAACTCGATTGCTGCTTTTGATATTCAAAAGAAGCAGCAACAAAGCCTTCAAATAGTGGGTGACCATCGCGTGGAGTCGAATTAAACTCTGGATGGAATTGCCCGGCAATAAACCATGGGTGATCTGCTATTTCAATCACCTCAACTAAACTTTTATCTGTTGATAACCCCGAAAACGTCAAACCAGCTTGGCTTAATTGTTCACGGTAGTTATTATTTACCTCAAAACGGTGGCGGTGTCTTTCATTAATTGTTTCACTACCATATACGTCACATACCTTGGTTCCTTTCAAAAGGTGGCACAATTGAGAGCCTAAACGCATAGTTCCACCTAAGTCAGAATCTTCACTTCGGTACTCAACTTGCCCTTCTTCATCTAACCATTCACTGATTAAACCAACCACTGGGTGCGAAGTTTCGGCATTAAACTCAGTACTGTGAGCATCTGTTAACCCTGCTACGTTTCGAGCATATTCAATTAATGCCACTTGCATACCTAAACAAATCCCTAAATAAGGTACTTTGTTTTCACGTGCATATTGCGCTGTTAAAATCTTTCCTTCAACACCACGTTCTCCAAAACCTCCGGGAACGAGTATTGCATCAAGATCATGTAATAACTCTGTACCTTTAACTTCAATATCTTGTGAGTCTACATATTTAATATTAACGGTTACTTGGTTTTTAAGGCCGGCATGTTTTAAGGCTTCATTCACTGATTTGTAGGCATCTGGTAATTCAGTATATTTACCTACCATTCCAATTGTTAATTCACCTTTAGGGTTGGCTTCTTGATATAGAACTTGTTCCCACTCAGTTAAATCCGCTTCTGGGATCTCTAAACCAAAACGTTTAGCAACTAACTCATCTGTTCCTTGAGCCTTTAACAACGCTGGAATTTTATAAATACTGTCAACGTCTCGCATTGACACAACCGCTTTTTCTTCAACATTACAAAATAAAGCGATTTTTGCTCGCTCAGAATTAGGCAGTGGTCTATCTGAACGACAAACTAAAATATCAGGGAAAATACCAATAGAGCGTAAATCTTTAACCGAGTGCTGTGTTGGTTTGGTTTTAATTTCACCAGCAGCGGCGATATAAGGCACTAACGTTAAATGCATGAACATTGCACGTTCACGACCCACTTCAGTTGCTAATTGACGAATAGCTTCTAAGAACGGCTGTGATTCAATATCACCAACTGTGCCGCCTACTTCAACCATAGCTACATCGTAGCCTTCAGCACCTTCAATGACGCGACGTTTAATATCATTAGTAATATGAGGAATAACTTGAATAGTTGCGCCTAAAAACTCGCCTTTACGTTCACGAGCAAGAATATCTTGATAAATACGGCCGGTGGTAAAGTTATTACGCTTAGTCATTTTGGTACGAATAAAACGTTCGTAATGACCTAAATCTAAATCAGTCTCTGCGCCATCTTCTGTCACAAATACTTCACCATGTTGAATTGGACTCATGGTACCAGGATCGACATTAATATAAGGGTCAAGTTTCAGCATGGTTACTTTTAAACCACGTGCTTCTAAGATTGCTGCTAATGAGGCTGCGGCAATACCTTTACCAAGAGACGAAACCACGCCGCCAGTAACAAAAATATATCTAGTTGTCATGTCTACACCGATGTAAGGAAAACAGAAATTTTGCGCTTTTTTACAATTACCAAATAGAATTAATGACCTATAGTCAATAATTACTCTATATTTTAGTCAAAAAGAGACTAAAAAACGAATAAAGAACTGGGTAAATGATATTAAAGCAGGACGGGAAAACATTATACTTAAAAGCGAAGCTAACAACAATAACTACAAGCATGTCGATAACAAAAATAACTATTTTTTTATTCGCGGTTAGTGGTTATGATATTGTTCTAGTCCTATAGAGAAAACACATTATGACAAACCAATTAGAGCAGGTTTTATCCGCCATTGATGCCATCAATAGCCAAGACACCAATATCACCTTAGCCAACGATACAGAGTATCCAAAAGAGTTAATTTACGGTCAGCGTATGACCGAAGTTTTAACTCAACATTGGCCAGAAGCAAATGAGCTGTTGCAAATAGCCGTTAGAGCTCAACACATAAAACGTTGGCATTTAAAACGTACTGAATTTGCCTCAGGTAAAGCAGGTTATTATCAATGGCGAATCGCCTTAGGTAAATTTCATGCCCAGTTAACTGCTGAAATAATGCTTGAACATGGTTATACCCAAGAGCAAGCTGAGCAAACGGCAAGTATTATTCGTAAAGAGAACTTAAAAACGAATCCGGATAGTCAGACGTTAGAAGATGTCGCCTGTTTAGTGTTTTTGGTGCATTATTTTGATGATTTTGCAGCTCAATATCTTGAACAAGATAATGAAGCTAAGATCATTCGTATTGTACAATTAACTTGGGGAAAGATGTCAGAAGAGGCACATAACATCGCCTTGCAGGTAACTTTACCAGATCATTTAGCCGATATAGTCAATAAAGCGCTCGCTTAGTTGACTCGTTAACTAGGGCGTTTATCTGCTTTCAGGTAGACGCCATAAAAAGACAAATGGCCAAGAGACTAAGGCGATAACTAATAATGTCAGTGCTATATTTTGCAGTAAATAGCTTGACCATATCACTGATAGCACAATAGTTAACAATGCAATTCTTTTAGCCTTGCGTGGAATACTACGATGCTGCTGCCAGTCACGAATTAGTGGCCCAAACAGTTTATTATCAAGCAACTTTTGCTGCATTCTTGGTGAAGATTTAGCAAAACAAGCGGTTGCCATGATTAGAAATACTGTAGTAGGTAAAATAGGAAGTAATGCTCCTAGTATCGCTAAACCGACACAAAACAGACCACATGCTTTCCATAAGAAAACCTTAAACTTGCTTCTTGTCGCAACAGGTATAGGGCATTCATCTATAGAGACATTGTTCTTTTCCATTGCTTGCTGATTATCTGCCACAATTCCCTCGCTAGTTATTTTTCCCTAAATCAGGTGCGCTATTTGCCACTTTTACCTTGTTATTGGTATCGCGGCTTTTCCTGATCAAAGCAGTGTCGCTTTGCGTATTATTACTTTGAATCATTGATTTAGCTAATCTATCGTACAAGAGCACATTGACTGAGGCCGCTAAATTCATACATCCTACGGTTGGTACATAAACAACTTCATCAGCTTGATTGATCACTGTTTGACTAATGGTGCCATCTTCTGGGCCAAAAATATAAAGCGCTTGTTCAGGGTGCTGAAAACTTGGTAATGGCGTCGCACCTTCAACTAAGTCTACACAAATAACTTTAGTCGTTTGTGGCAAATTTTCCAGTTGTTCTTTGACATTTTCAAATTGCTCTACAGTCAACAATGGGATTTTATCTCGCGCATTTTTTGTATCGGTATTGTGTTTATCACCACTATATTTAGCTGCATTTGCATAACGTTGACCAGAGTAAACAACCTGGTCAACACAGTAACAGCCTGCAGCACGCATAACCGCACCAACATTACTGGGACTTTTAGGATTAGTTAACCCTACAGTTACATGGCTATTTTCTACTTGTAAGCTTTTTCCTAAGGCCATGGTCGATAATAATAGTTTAGTCATTACCCTACTTCTTTCTCTTGTAATTTCACTTGCTGCCAATAGTGCTCTAGCTCTGATAAATCATGCTCAGTAAAGCTTTTACCTGACGTGTTAACTTGTGACTCAACCCCATGAAAACGTTTGGTAAATTTTCGGTTTGCCTGACGTAATAATGTTTCAGGATCTTGTTTAGCATGGCGACATAAATTCACCACAGCAAACATCAGATCTCCTAGTTCTTCATTCAGCGCTGTTGAGTTAATTGGCGCAGCATCGAGCTCTTCTTTAACTTCAATAACTTCTTCTTCAACTTTCGCAAAAACATCGTTAATGTTATGCCAATCAAAACCAACATGTGCACAACGCTTTTGAATTTTTGCTGCCTGCGACAAAGCAGGTAAATGTCGAGGAATATCAGCAAGTATACTTATGTCTTCTTGCTCATTTTTGATTTGACGTTCTTTAGCTTTTTCGTTTTCCCAATTTGCCTTTATTTGTGAGTCACTACTTAAATCCGCATCGCTAAAAACATGAGGATGACGGCGAATAAGCTTCTCACAAATAGCATCAACAACACTATCAAAATCAAATAATTGTTGCTCTTTACCTAATTGGCTATAAAAAATAACTTGGAAGAGTAAGTCTCCTAACTCTTTGTTAAGCTCAGAAAAATCGTGCTGTTCAATAGCATCAACAACTTCATAAGCTTCTTCAATGGTATGTGACGTAATTGAGGCAAAATCTTGTTTAATGTCCCAAGGGCAACCAGTTTCTGGGTTGCGAAGTTCACTCATAATCCAACGTAGTTTTTCGATGGAAGCTTTTTCATTTAACATTATTATCTCAACTCTATATTTCAAATACTTTTATTCAACACCAAAGATAAAGCTATACCCTTTTTACTTCAATCACATCGTCAAGCTGGCGTAACTTATCTAATACTCGGGTGAGTAATTCACTGCTATTCACTTCCATCTTCACCATCATACTCATGGTTTGTTTAACGCTGTCAGTATGACTTTCAATGCCAACAATGCTTACTTTTTCATTGGCTATAATCGTGGAAATATCACGAAATAGCCCTTGTCTATCACTGGCAATGATTTGTGTACTGGCTTGGTAACTTTGCTTGTCATCAATTCCCCATTGCACTTCAACTTGCCTTTCAGGTTGTTGATGTAAGGAATTAGCCAGTTGTTCACAATCAACTCTATGAACTGATATGCCTCGTCCTTGAGTAATAAAGCCTAAAATATCATCTCCCGGCACTGGAGAGCAGCATTTTGCCATATGGGTAACTAAGTTTCCGACACCTGAAACCGTAATATCATTACTATCAGGTGATATTTTTTTATCCACTGAAGTATGTCTAACAAGACTTTGCGGATCTACTTCTGGCAGCGGTTTAAATTTATCATCAAGTTGAATTAAGTAATTGATGACTTGCTGTAAACGTGCGTTACCTGAGCCTATTGCGGCATATAAATCTTCTATGCTTTTTACGTTATAACGTTCGGCAGCTTTTTTAAGAACAGCTTGATTGATAACAAGTTCACTAACTTTAGCGACCTCTGCATCAAACATTTCTTTACCTAAGGCGAGATGTTTATCTCTATCTTGTAATTTGAAAAAGTGCTGAACTTTTGCTCTCGCTCGTGATGAATGAATATAATTCAAACTAGGGTTTAACCAATCACGACTTGGGTTCGGTTTTTTACTGGTTAATATCTCAACTTGATCGCCAGTTTGTAGTCTATGGGTAAAAGGAACGATTTTACCAAAGACTTTCGCCCCTATGCAGCAATGACCAACATTTGAGTGAATGTAATAAGCAAAATCTAACGGTGTAGCTCCCATCGGCAAGTCAATAACATCACCACCAGGAGTAAACACATAAATCCTGTCCTCAAAAACTTGGCTGCGTAACTCATCTAGCAAGGCACCACTTTCTGCAACATCATCTTGCCATTGCAGAATTTTTCTAAGCCAACCTACTTTTTCATCAAAACTACCCGCTTTATCACCACCTTTACCAGAAGCTGAGCCTTCTTTGTAACGCCAATGAGCAGCAACACCAAGCTCTGCGTCATCATGCATTTGTGCCGTTCTTATCTGTATCTCTATAGACTTACCGTCAGGGCCAATAACCACGGTATGGATTGACTGATAGCCATTAGGCTTTGGTGTTGCAACATAATCAGAAAATTCGTTAGCAATATGACGCCACTGAGTGTGCACAATGCCTAGCGCTGAATAACAACCTTGAATTTCATCCACCACCACGCGTACCGCTCGAACATCAAATAGCTGCTCAAAGTCGAGTGACTTTTGCTGCATCTTCTTCCAAATACTGTAAATATGTTTTGGGCGACCATAAACAGTGCCACTAATTTTCAACTCTGCTAACTGTTGGTTCAAATTCCCAACAAAATCACTCATATACTGCTCTCTCTCTAGACGAGTTTCATCAAGTAATTTAGCAATTTTTTTATACACTTTTGGATGAAGATATCGAAAAGAAATATCTTCTAACTCCCACTTTAGCTGCCCGATACCTAGGCGATTAGCAAGGGGAGCATAAATAGTGGCACTTTCTTTAGCCGCTAGAACACGGCTTTCTTCATCATTATTTTTTTGACTACGCAAATCACATAAACGTTCAGCAAGTTTTATTACCACGGCCCTAACATCTTCGACCATAGCCAATAACATACGGCGAATATTATCTATATTGGCAGCATTACTTGCCCCTAACTGATGCCCTTTGCTTAGTCCTTTAATGGCAGCCATTTGCTCAACGCCGATACATAACAATACGACTTCACGGCTAAAATTTTCACTGACAAACTCACTAGTGATAAGCTCTTGTTCTAACAAAGGAGTTAAAAACGCTGCCACTAATGAATTTTTATCGAGATTAAGGCTGGATAGAATTTCAACCATTTCCATGGCTTTCAATAAGCTAGACGGTCGGTCTTGAAAATAAATAGCGACAATTTCCCATAACTCATCAAGAGCTTGCTGTTTATTTTGTGATAAAGCCAGTTCAGCCAGCCAATGCTGGAAACTAATACTAACAACTTGATGAGATTTACGCACCGATACCATGAGGAGTTCCTTTATCGCAGAAAGTAACGATTGATGATAAAAATTCTATTTCGCAAACAATACCATAGTCTCAACGTGCTTTGTTTGCGAAAACATGTCAATTAAGCCAATTTTTACAATTTTATACCCTTTTTCCACTAACAGCTTAGTATCTCTTGCGAGTGTACTTGCATCACAACTGACATAAAGAATATTTTCCACGGCAAGTTCAGATAACTGTGTTACCGCTTGCTCTGCTCCTGCTCTTGCAGGATCGAGTAAAACTTTATTAAAACTGCTTTGTACCCAAGGTGCAGCCAGCCAAGTGCTATTCAAATCTGCTTGAAAGAACTGGCAATTATCTAGTTGGTTTTGCAGGGCATTGGCTTTTGCTTTATCGACCATAGATTGTACACCTTCTACCCCCACAACTTTACTTACCTTTTTAGCAATAGGTAAACTGAAATTTCCTAAACCGCAAAATAAATCTAATACCTGATCTTCTGCTGTAATAGACAGCCAATCCATTGCCTGCTTAACCATTTCTTCATTGACAATTTGATTAACCTGAATAAAGTCGTCGTGTGATAATGATATTTCACATCCGTCAGCTAAGGTGTAGGTAAGTGATTTTTCATCGGATAATGGCTCTACTTTACCTTCACCAAAATCGAAAAACACTTGCCATTGATGCAGTTTCGCATAACTTTGCCATAACGCTCTGTCTTGCTCTGAAACTAACTTTAATTGCCTCACAACGAGAGTAAGCACCTGCTCTGTTTGTGACTTTAATATACTAATTACTTCTACATGGCCAATGGCTTTTTTACCATTCAACTTGGCGATGATTTCTTGCAAGATAGGGAAAATATCATGTAATGGCTTAACTAAAGTTGGGCAAGATTTTATTGGCACCAGCTGGTTAGTGCCTTTTTGACGAAAACCAATTGTTGCTTGCGCATTTTTATCAAACTGTACGCCAATTCTCGCTTTTCTTCGATAATGCCATGGTTGACTTACTATAGGGTTTTGCCAAGGTAGATCATTGATAACCTCTGCATCAACTCCACTTCGAGAAAGTAGTTCAGAAACTTTTTTCTGTTTAAATAATAATTGTTCATTATAGCTAAGGTGCTGCAGGTCACAGCCACCACATAATTTAAAATGCTGACAAGGCACGTCAACCCTATGCTCACTTGCTGAATTAACTTTTAACAGCTTACCTCGAAAATACTTATTTTTTTGCTCTATAACACGAACTTCAACTTTCTCGGTCGGTAAACAACCATCGACAAATATCGGCTTGTTTTGATAATAACCAACACCACAACCGGTCATATCGAGCTTTTTAATATTTATCAATAGATTAGATTTTATTTTATTATGATTTGTTTTTTTATTACTGGCTTTAAAAAAATTTGCCACGCTTAGGTGTTCCTTAGTTTATAAACTATATATTTTGATATGCTTATGACATTATATGTTACTGGGTTGTACAATTTGTTTTGTAAATTGGTATAACAACGATAGGTAGTATTTTACACTAGTTCCCCCATCAGTTCTCTTAAAAAGTAATAGGGATAGTTCACAAGCAATGTATAAAATAAGTCTTAAAGACTGGGTTATATTACTGACAATTGTGCCAACCGCCTTCATTGGTTTTGGTCTTGCAGGCTATTTTTCGTATAGTCGAAATGCCGAAATGAGTGAGGTGCTAAATGTTAGGGCTCAAAGCATTATAGAGCCACTGGCTATTGCGGGTACTGCTCCCCTACTTAACAATGATAGAGAGCAACTTCGTCGTATCATAAGTTTCGCTCATCGAAGCCAATCAAGCATCATTAAAAGCATCGCCGTATTTACACTAGATAATCAAGTTTTCGTCACTAGCGCATACCATGGTGATACGAATACTATGCGTTTAAAGGCTGGCGAAAAACTACCTAGCTTTACTCAGTCAGAAACGATCAATGACTTTATCATTTATCGCAGCCCCATTGTTGATGAATCAGCTATTAATGCTAAACAAAACAACAATATAGCTGGTTCATTTATTCTTGGCTATATAGCCATTCAAGTTGATCAAAGCAACTTGAAATTTAAGCAGCAAAGCCAATATTTAATTGCCTTCACCATGGCATTCTTAGGGTCATTCATGAGTGGAATTTTTGCAATGAAACTCATTGGAAATGTCGCTAAACCTGTAAACTCTATGGTGCAAGCTATTGATAGGATCCGGGAAGGTAAACTAGAAAGCCGTGTCAGCGGCCAACTAATAGGTGAACTAAACTTTCTTAAAAATGGTATTAATACCATGGCACAGTCATTAGGAAATTATCAACATGAGATGCAAGGCAGTATAGATCAAGCGACAATAGATTTACGGGAAAGCTTGGAGCAATTTGAAATTCAGAACGTTGAATTAAGTATTGCGAAGAAAAAAGCACAAGAAGCGAATAAGATAAAATCTGAATTCTTAGCGAACATGAGCCATGAACTACGAACACCTTTAAATGGAGTTATCGGTTTTACCCGCCAAGTATTGAAAACCCCTTTAAGTGAGCCACAACGCGATTATTTGCAAACTATTGATAGATCAGCAAATAATTTACTAGCTATTATTAATGACATACTCGACTTCTCTAAGCTTGAAGCGGGTAAAATGGTAATTGAAAGTATTCCATTTTCTTTAAGAGAAGCAATTGATGATAGTTTAGTATTATTAGCCCCTAGCGCTCATAAAAAGAATATTGAGCTTTCCATTAATATTGAACAGGCAATTCCTGACTCTTTACTTGGGGATGCTATGCGTATCAAACAGATCATGAGTAACTTAGTCAGCAACGCTATTAAGTTTACCGAGAAAGGCTCTGTAGTTATTGATATAAATTACAAGATAATATCTGCCAAAAGAGCAGCAATTGAGATCACCGTAACAGATACGGGGATTGGCATGAATACCGAACAACAACAAACTATCTTTAAAGCCTTTGCTCAAGCTGATCAAAGCATTACCCGTTTATACGGTGGTACGGGCTTAGGTTTAGTCATTTGCCAACGACTTGCTTTTGAAATGAAAGGCGATATCGGTTTTAAAAGTAATGCTAACCTCGGCTCAACTTTTTGGTTTAATTTTGAGTGTGGGGTCAATTCACTACCACTAAATAATGAACTTGATACTCATCAATTAGCCGATAAGAGTATCTTATACTTTGAGCCGCATGAGCATACAAGAGTATCGACCAGTGCTATTTTGACAAGTTGGCAAATGCAAGTGACGAGTGTTGATAACTTGACCGAGCTAAATCAAGCAATCACTGAAAAAAATGCTGCTAACGAATCGTTTGAATTTGCACTCATTGGTCATGATAACGCTGCAACAGCATTGAGTGAATTAAAGAAAACGATTACACAACTCAAACCGCACATCGAAAAAATTCATTTAGCCATTAATAGTAACTCACCTAGTTTACAAGACGCTTTAACTTCAAATGGAGCATTAAGCTGCTTAAGTAAACCAGTAACGGCTAATAAACTTAACTTTGCCTTACTCGCCAAACAGCATAATCAGCCTAAAACGAATAAAAAAATCCTACCAATAAAAGTGTTAGCCGTTGATGATAATGAAGCTAATTTAAAATTGATCAATGCCCTTTTACTTGAACAAGTTGCAGACGTCACACTTGCGGAAGACGGATTAAAAGCATTAGAGATATGTAAACGTGAAACTTTTGCTTTAATTTTCATGGACATTCAGATGCCGGTTATGGACGGGATCAGTACACTTAAAGCAATTAAAAGTGAAACCATCAATAGGAAAACACCTATCATAGCTGTTACTGCCCATGCTTTAAATGGTGAAAAAGAAAAAATGCAGCAGCAAGGCTTCAATGCCTACATGACCAAACCTATTGATGAAACAATGTTAAATCATATTATTTATGAGTACTGTGATTTCACCAACTCCTCTTACTTTGAGGATAGTAATTTACCTAGCTTAATCTCTCCTAATAAGGAGAAAGAGCAAGCGAGCATTATTGATTGGACATTAGCACTTGAACGTACAGGTGGAAAAGTCGGGTTAGCAAAAGAAATGCTATTAGGTCTGGTTGAACACTTAACTGCTAATCATGAAAAGATTAGTAAAGCGCTCGTTAAGGAAGATACAAGTCAATTGAAGCGTTTAATACATAAACTTAATGGTTCATGTTGTTATACCGGAGCCCCCAACTTGCACCACATTTGCCAGCAGCTTGAAACGCAGTTAAAAAATGAAGTGCACTTGGATAATTTAGAGCCAGAATTTTTAGAGCTTTTTGAACATATAGAACAAGTATTAGCTGCTGCGCCAAAAATATTGGACAAAGTAGACGAAGAAATGTCATAGCAGCAGTTACTACTGCTGCTATGGAGCTAATCTCGAATATTTATATTTGGCGAGGTGTTAATATCACCGTCTTCCGTTATAACGGCAACACCTGAACTACAGGTTAAGACAGCCATGCTATGCCCATTTTCATTACGAACAAATGACAGTTCGTAACCAAACTTACCTAAGCTGCTAGCTGAAAATTTCTGTGCCAAAGATAATTTATTCCACCAAATTGATTGCTCAGGCGCAATCTGTCGCCTTTCCAACATAGGTTTCTCTTGTGCTTGCATTATTGCCTACTCCTACTCACAGTCCATTGTTTGAGTTACATAACAAAGTTAGAGCCATTGACAGGCAACGACTCTAATTTAAGTGTAGTACAAAATTAATACAACAAAAGAAAAAATAACCATGGCTGAGGCTACCTTAAACTCAACACCTAGATAACGCTATGAAAGTGTTACAAAAGCGGTAGCATATTCTTTTTCATCTGCAAGAGAAATATGCCAATGACTGGCATTCATTGCTTTAGCAACAGCTAACGCCTGCTCAGTGAGTATTAATGTTGGCTGACCGCTTGCTAAAGATTTGATAGTGATATGCTGAAATGAAACCCCTTCAGCAATACCTGTTCCTAATGCTTTGGCTGTAGCTTCCTTTCCTGCCCAACGTTTAGCTAGATAGCGTTCAGGATGCTTACATTGCTCATAATATTGATACTCCACAGGAGTTAGCACCCTTTGTGCTAAACGATGTCTAGTATTCTCAGCCATCTTTGCGATACGGCATATTTCTATAATATCGGTTCCGATACCAACAATAGACATTTTATCGGCCGCTTCTTGCTTCGTTCATTAGCGCTTTCATATCTCGTACAGCTTTATCTAGCCCATCAATTGCAGCTCGAGCGATAATGGCATGACCAATATTAAGCTCAATAATTTCTTCAATGGCAGCTATTGGTTTAACATTAAAGTAATTTAACCCGTGACCAGCATTAACTTTAAGGCCTATATTGTGAGCGTACTTAATACCGTCAGTTAAACGTTGTAACTCAGCTTGTTGTTCCTGCTCTGTGCTTAAATCAGCATAATGACCAGTATGAATTTCGATGTAAGGGGCACCACTTGCTAATGCTGCATCAATTTGAGCTTTATCTGCATCAATAAACAAACTAACTTGCGTACCAACAGCATTTAACTTGTTAACTGCATCAGTTATTTTCTCTAATTGACCAATAACATCTAAACCGCCTTCTGTTGTAAGTTCTTCGCGTTTTTCAGGAACCAAGCAGCAAAATTCGGGCTTAACATCACAAGCAATTGCCACCATTTCATCTGTCACAGCCATTTCAAAATTCATGCGGGAGTGCAAAGTTTGCTTTAGTACATATATGTCTCTGTCTTGTATATGTCTTCTATCTTCACGTAAATGCACTGTAATACCGTCAGCTCCCGCATGCTCCGCAACACTTGCTGCATAAACAGGATCAGGATAATCAGTGCCGCGAGCCTGACGTAAAGTAGCTATATGATCAACATTAACGCCTAGTAATATTTCTTTCATTTTTGTCTCTTGTATTTTTAAATAATTTACGACTATTTAGTGGTTTACCTTCAAGTAAATGATTAATCACGTCTCGCATTAACAACTTAAATGTTAACTCAACCTGTGGATTTTCTATTACTTGTCCGTGATGGACGAATTCTGCAATAGCTTGTAAATGCTCAATAGTATAATAGGGTGTCGTAATGGTGTTTACTGAATACTTATACGCAGGCATAAAGCCTTGCTCCGCCAGATAATAAAAACCAACAATATTGTCGTTATTTTCATTAAATATCGGGCTAAAATCAAATGATAAACCTAATTCTTCTAATAAACTTATTTCAAATTGTCTTAATTGTGGTGCAATAGGCTGACTTTGAGATAAGCAGGATAATGTCGTTTTGTATTGAGAGAATAACGATTCGCACAGAATATCATCATTTAATAAACGTACTAATAACTCGTTAATATAAAAAGCACTAAATAAATAATGCTTTGTTAAGTGATAAGATTTCGCATTTGTTTCAATATTGGTGATCCGTTTTAAACGATCATCTTGCCCTTTAAAAATCACTTTTAAAGGTAAAAAAGGTTGAATAACCCCTTTTTTAATAGAGCGTTTAGATTGCCCAACATAAACAAGAGCACTCACTTTGCCAGCATGCTCTGTGAATAACTCTACCAGCTGCTGATTTTCTTGAAATGGCCTTGAATGAAGTACAAAGGCATTTTGCTCTAGAAGTTTATTTGACATTGTTTAGGCACTTATGTAAGCGCAGACAAACTTCCAAAAGTAAGTTTAACCAGAGTAATCATCGCCATACCCTAGACTACGTAGTGCTCTTTCATCATCTGCCCAACCAGACTTCACTTTAACCCAAGTTTCTAAAAACACTTTACTATCAAATAAGTTTTCCATATCACGTCTAGCTTCTTGGCCTATCGTTTTTAAACGTTCGCCTTTATTGCCAATAACCATACGTTTTTGACTATCTCGTTCAACCAAAACAAGCGCATTTATATGAATAACACCTTTTGCATCCATTTTAAATTGTTCAATTTCTACGGTTGTTGAGTAAGGTAGTTCATCGCCGGTAAAACGTATAAGTTTCTCTCGGATTATTTCTGAAGCCATAAATCTGCTTGAACGATCAGTAATATGATCTTCAGGAAACCAAAAGTCACTTTCTGGTAAACTATCTAAACAAAGCTTAGCTATTGTATCAACACCATTACCTTTGCTGGCTGAAATAGGTACGATATCAGTAAATTCATGCATAGCGCCAAGTTTTTGTAGATGCGGTAATAAATCATCTTTGTCAGCTATGTTATCAATCTTATTAACGACCAATATGCAAGCTGAACCACTCTTTTTAACCTTGTTTAATACCAGCTCATCATCAGCTGTCCAATGAGTGCCTTCGACTAAAAAAACGATCAGTTCCACTTCAGCAATTGAGCTTGCTGCAGCACGATTCATTAAACGATTAATGGCACGTTTTTCTTCAGTGTGTAAACCAGGAGTATCCACCAAAATAGCCTGTTTATTAGCTTCAGTTAAAATACCTAATATACGATGTCTTGTCGTTTGGGGTTTACGTGAGGTGATACTAATTTTTTGGCCAAGTAAGGCATTTAGTAGGGTAGATTTACCAACATTTGGTCTACCTACGATTGCAATCAGCCCTGCATGAGTTGTTTCATTTTTCATTATCTATTTACCTTTACTAGCACGCATGTTTTGTTTGCTAGCTTTTTTATGAGCGTTAGCCTTATCAATTATAGCCAGTACTTGCTGAGCTGCTTCTTGCTCAGCTTTTCGTCTACTTGTACCTTTGGCTATAACTTCACTATCGATAACAGATGTAATGCAACGCACTGTAAATTGTTGATTATGAGATTGACCCGTTGTATCAATAACCTCGTAGGCTGGCAGTGGAATTTTTCTACCTTGTAAATATTCTTGTAATCGCGTTTTAGGATCTTTTTGTTCATTACCCGGCTTAATTTCACCTAATCGAGTCGCGAACCAAGTTAAAATTAACGTTTTACAGACAGAGATATCGGAGTCCAAATAAACAGCACCAATAATGGCTTCTATCGCATCTTCTAAAATAGATTCACGACGGTGGCCGCCACTTTTAAGCTCACCAGGGCCTAAAATAAGGAACTCACCTAAATTAAAATCACGGCCAATTTCAGCTAAAGTTACACCTTTGACTAAGCTAGAGCGCATACGTGTTAAATCGCCCTCATCGTGTTGAGGAAATTTTTCAAATAATGCTTCAGCAATAACAAAGCCTAAAATTGAGTCGCCTAAAAATTCCAGTCTTTCGTTATGCTGACCTTTGGCACTTCGATGTGTTATTGCTTGAGTTAGTAGGTTTGGCTCTTTAAAGTTATAGCCAATACTTTTCGATAAGCGTGCAATTGCTTGCTCTTTATTAGCTTTAACATGCAATGCCATTACTTAATAGCGCCAATACGTTCAAAACGAACGTTACTCGGTACCCATTTAGGTAAAAAGCTATCATCTGTGCGATTGAAATCAAAACTCATCCAGATAGCAACAGCTTCACCAACAAGGTTTTCTTCAGGTACAAACCCCCAAAATCGACCATCTAATGAATTGTCACGGTTATCTCCCATCACAAAATAATGACCGGCAGGAACTAAAAACTCATCTTTTGCGGTACCAGCTTGTTGGAAGTAATGGTTACTTCTAGGCAAGGTATATTGATCATTTAAAATGTTGTGGTTTCTGTCTAGCATTGAAACTGAAAATTGATTCATACCTTCTTGAGCATCAGGTCCTTGATATTTATTTGTAAAGGTATTTACCACTTGGGTAAACTCTGGACACTTTGTATCCGACTCTTTACATGCTGGTTTAATATATAAAGATTTATTTTTGTAGATAACTCTATCACCAGGTAAGCCAATGACACGTTTTATGTAATCTATACGAGGATCTTGTGGGTATTTAAATACCACTACATCACCACGTTCGGGTAATCCAACTTCAAAAAATTTATGACGTGCGACAGGATCTCTTAAACCGTAATTAAATTTATTAACCAAAATAAAATCACCGTCGAGTAAAGTCGGCATCATTGAGCCCGAGGGTATTTGAAACGGCTCATAAATAAAGGATCGTAAAATTAAGACAAAGGCGATAACAGGAAATATTTGCACCGAAGTGTCAACCATCGGCGAAGGCTCAGTCAAGGTTGCTAATGTTTCTTTCGTTAACTCAACGGCACTTTGCTCTTGTGCGGCAATGGCATTTAATTTTCGTTGAGGCGCTAGATAAAATTTATCTGCAAGCCAAACAAGTCCAGTGATAAGGGTAATTATTACTAAAATAATTGAAAAATAAACTGCCATATTTGTCCTAATATTATGATTTACTCGCCAGTGACCTAGGTAACTGACTTAATTTTTTTGTTTTTACTTTTCGAGCTTCAATACAGCTAAAAACGCTTCTTGTGGTACTTCAACATTACCCACTTGTTTCATGCGTTTCTTACCTTCTTTTTGCTTTTGTAAAAGCTTTTTCTTACGACTTATATCGCCGCCATAACACTTAGCCGTTACGTTTTTACGCAGTTGCTTAACGGTTGTTCGTGCGATAACGTTATTGCCAATTGCCGCCTGAATAGCGATATCAAACATTTGACGATGAATAAGCTCTTTCAGTTTATCAACCAATAAACGACCTCGTGATACAGAATTACTTCTGTGGGTGATCATCGCTAAAGCATCTACTCTATCACCATTAATCATGACATCAACACGTACCATATCCGCCGCTTCAAAACGTAAGAAGTGATAATCAAGCGAAGCATAACCGCGACTGGTTGACTTTAATTTATCAAAAAAGTCCATTACCACTTCAGCCATAGGTAACTCATACGTCACCGCAACTTGGTTACCATGATAAATAAGATCTTTTTGAACACCACGTTTTTCAATACATAAGGTAATAACGCTACCTAAATATTCTTGTGGTACTAAAATATTGGCTTGTACTATCGGCTCACGAATTTCATCGATGCTGTTTATTGCCGGTAAATCAGCAGGGTTATCGATAGATAACACTTCGCCACTTGTACAAGCAATTTCATAGTTTACTGTCGGTGCTGTGGTAATCAAATCTAGATCATATTCACGAGCCAAGCGCTCTTGAATAATTTCCATATGTAGCATACCGAGGAAACCAATTCTAAAACCGAAACCTAAAGCAGATGAGTTTTCTGGCTCGAAAAAGAGCGATGCATCATTCAAGCTCAATTTATTTAAGGCATCACGGAAGTTTTCATAATCATCCGAGCTAATAGGAAATATACCTGCATAGACTTGTGGTTGAGCTTTTTTAAAGCCAGCAAGCGGCTCAGCAGTTTCTTTCTTACTGATGGTGATGGTATCACCTACTGGTGCACCATGAATTTCTTTAATGCCCGCAATAATAAAGCCAACTTCACCCGCGCGTAATACGCCTGTCTCAGTTTGCTTCGGTGTAAAGATACCCACTTTATCTATTTGATGAACTTGTCCTGTAGACATCACCAACATCTTATCGCCACGTTTTACTTCACCATTCATAACTCGAACTAGCGAAACGACCCCTTGGTAATTATCAAACCAAGAATCAACAATAAGCGCTTGTAGGTTTGCATTAGGATCACCTTCTGGTGCGGGAATATTTTCAACAATCGTTTCTAATACATCATCGATACCAATGCCGGTTTTTGCTGAACAAGTCACTGCATCTGTAGCTTCAATACCAATAATATGTTCAATTTCTTCACTGACTCGTTCTGGATCTGCCTGTGGTAAATCAATTTTGTTTAAAATAGGTAAGACTTCAAGATCCATTTCAATGGCGGTATAACAGTTTGCAACGGTTTGTGCCTCAACCCCTTGACCGGCATCAACAACAAGTAACGCCCCTTCACACGACGCTAGCGAGCGCGAAACTTCATAAGAAAAATCGACATGCCCTGGTGTATCGATAAAGTTTAATTGATACGTTTCACCGTTTTTAGCTTTATAATCTAAAGTAACACTTTGCGATTTAATAGTGATACCACGTTCACGTTCAAGATCCATTGAATCAAGCACTTGTGCTTCCATTTCACGGTCTTGTAAACCACCACAATGCTGAATTAAGCGATCTGATAAGGTAGATTTACCATGGTCAATGTGGGCAATTATTGAGAAATTTCGAATGTTTTTCATAAATGGGAGTTCAAATAAAAAGCTACAACGATAGCGAATAAGTCGGGAATGGCGTAATTTTAACGAATTTAGCTCGCTGGGGCTATCTTTTGTTCAGAATTTTACAACGCTAGCTGAGTTTTATATTTTCAACTGTGACACTTTGAGCATTTTTAGGTAAAACACGAATTATTTCAGGTTGAAGTTTAGCAACCTCATTGGGATTACTTTGCCAGTATTTAGCCAATCTAAACCCTAAATAGCCACCAACAATGCCAAATAATAGTGCTTGTAACTCATGAGTTAATACGTCTTGGTTCAATAAAAATTGACCAAGGGCAGAAAAAGAAAATAAGCCTAACAGTGGCGATAAATAAACTTGCCAAGCGCTTTTTAGTACATTCACTTCAGGCAACATTAATATGACACAATCACCAATTTCGATAGGCACGTCATGATTTAAACCATTTGCGAGGGACTGCGGGTAAGGTAGAGTAAATGACAACGTTTTATGAGGAATAGCTTTAGCAATTTGTCCACTAGCGCAAGAATCAACTTGCTTGCAGCTGCTACAAGTCGATTTTACTTGGCTCACTAAGCTAATTTGAGCATGTTCTATAGCAACTACTTCTGCTAACTCTTCCATTAACACTTACCTTGCAACGACATATTACTTAGGCGATTTACGCGCGAAGCTAACCGAGCTAACAATTTCTTTCGCGGTCGCTAAAGGGATCTTTCCAACAACACTTACTTCAATATTATTGACCACTTGATTCAACACAAGGGTTGCGCCATCACTTGCATATTCAATGGCTCTTTGTTTTTCTTTGCTTGGATTAACATACACAGAAATATCAATTAAGCCATCATTAAAAAGCATAAACTCAACGGCTTGTTTACTACTGTTAATTCTATGCCTGTCTGACTTAACTTCTTGAAAGCCATCAGGTAACCAATTCACCTGCCATGACAATTCAGCATCATCTTGCTGCGGAGAAAGCTCAATAATATTCGGTAGTTCAGTTACGTAAAGCTGTTTTAAATTATCAGACAAAGTATCGGTTATATCGAGATGCGTAAATTGAATCTGTTCAAGCAACTTACCTTTGCGTGTAATCACGGCTAGTTTAAGCATTAAGCCACTATCTTGATCTAACCAAAGCCAGTAACCATATCGATGGACATCTTGAGGCACCACTCTGATTAATTGTGCAGCTCGCCCAAGAACTCGGCTTTTTCCTACGGAAACAAAATGATAGCTATCTTCCAAGATACTAATATCTCGGCCGAAAACTGCAGGAATAGGACCACTAATTTGCGCTGAAGTGATAGAATAAGGCGCGTATTCAGGTTCGATATAACTTACTGTATTGCCTACTCTTAATATATCTCGGCGGGGCCCATTTAACAGAGCAAGTATTTCAAGTTCAATACCTTGCTCTTGTGTATCGGTATCGCTTTGAATATTGTTACCATCGCTTGATGATGGTTCAACAACACCATGTAACCAATGATATGGCTCTGCTTGGTTATTTTTAACGACAACAAAGGAAGTGTTAAAGTTTAATTGGCGTAACGATTTTGAAAGTCGTTCTAATGATAACTTTGCTTGCTCTGCATCAGCTGATATAGCGGGAAAGCTAAAACAAACAAACGCAAAGCAGGATAATAAGGATAAGTTACCGGGAAACCTTAAAGAAAAAATCTTCATGTCTTCTCGAAAAGTGTAGTCATGACTACAAAGCAAGTGAATAAATTAATTATTCACTATTTACTGATCTTTTTCTACCAATGATTGCTTTGCATCTTTTGGTTGGTCTGATTTAGCAGCACTTAACTTTACTTGTTGCTGATGATCAGATAATAACGCTTGAAAACGACGTTGTTGTTCAATTCTTTGTTCAATAACCGCTTGTTTTTGAGATTGAGTATTTTGCTGAAAATTAAAACTGACCGGGTTTGCAAAACCTCCCAATGGTTTAGTTTGAACCACTTGAGTCGGGGTAATAACTTCATTGGTATCGGCCGTATTTTGTTGGACTCCAAGAATCATTAAGCCTGCAGCTGAAGCGGCAATAGCAACTTGTCCAAATGGTTTAATTAATTGAACAACTTTAGCTTTAATACCATTTTGTAGGCTATTAGTTTTACTCGCACTGTGTGGCGCTAAAATACTAGGCTCGTCAGCAATTGCCTCGGCAATTTGTGCAGATAAATCTAACTGTAATGTTTGTGGAATGTCATCGCGGATAACATCACCAATCAAGTGATATTGCTGCCATGTCGCTGATAAGTGTTCATCCTTGAGCATGTCATCAATAGCTTGTTCTGAGTCAAGCTCAGTAACACGATAATTATCAACTAATGACGAGATTGTCTCAAACTTACTTTCACTCATACTTAAACCTTTAAACTCACAAAAAATAATTTATTAAACGTAATATTAATACACTAAACCAGGTTACTTACTGTTACCTATGTAGCAGAGGCGATATCTTTTTATCGATAGCGTCACGAGCTCTAAAAATTCGAGATCGTACTGTACCTACTGGGCAATCCATAATGGTGGCTATTTCTTCGTAACTCAAACCTTCAATTTCTCGAAAGTTAATCGCAATACGCAAATCATCGGGTAATTGCTCAATCGTTTTAAAAATAACTGTTTTAATCTCTTGCGTGAGTAAAACTTTTTCAGGTGAAGCATTTTCTCTTAATGCCTCACCACCATCATAAAATTCAGCGTCTTCAACTTCAACATCATTACTTGGTGGTTTTCTACCAAGTGCAACACTATGGTTTTTAGCGCAGTTTACAGCGATACGATATAACCAAGTATAGAATGCGCTTTCCCCTCTAAAATTAGGTAAAGCTCGGTAAGCTTTAATAAAAGCTTCTTGCACTATATCTGGCACATCACTATTGTTGCTGACATAACGTGACACTAAATTGGCCACTTTATGCTGATATTTTGTCACTAACAGGTTAAAGGCGTTTTTATCACCCTTCTGTACCTTTTCAACCAATATTTGGTCGACGTTCTGTTCGCTCATTTGAGCCATATCTCCTATACATACCACCACTTATTTTTAGCGGTATAAAATCATTCACTACATTTGGCTCATAACAAACGCATCAATTAAGACTGCACGTTTCTGAAAAAGTTCTAAATTAATTTAATTATTTTTAATTTTAGCCTTAATCCTCTTGTTAACTCTATTCTCAAACGTTAATAAAAGTTAATATCACACTATAATACCTGATTATCCTTTATATATGAATCAACAAAACAATTGTGACGTTTTAATTATTGGTAGTGGCGCCGCTGGTTTAACCCTTGCCTTACATTTAGCTAAGAATGCCGATGTAGTCATTCTAAGCAAAGGCCCCCTTAATGAAGGCTCTACTTTTTATGCCCAAGGTGGAATTGCTGCAGTATTTGATGAAAATGATAGCATTGAAGCACATGTCTCTGACACTTTAATAGCGGGTGCTGGATTATGTGATGAGCCCGCTGTTCAATATACGGCTGAAAATGCAAAAGCATGCTTAAACTGGTTAATTGCCCAAGGCGTTGAGTTTGATAAAGAAGAAGGTGAAGAAAAGTATCATCTGACTCGAGAAGGTGGTCATAGTCACAGAAGGATATTACATTCAGCTGATGCAACGGGTAAAGTGATTCAAACGACCTTAGCTCAGAGAGTTAAAAAGCATTCGAGAATTCGAATATTTGAACGATATAATGCCATTGATCTTATTTGTCAGCCAGATGAGAGTAGCGAGTCAAAGAAACAATGTATTGGCGCCTACCTATGGAACAGAAATACAGAAAAAGTCGAAAGCATTTACGCCCAAAAAACAATTTTAGCGACAGGTGGTGCAAGTAAGGTTTATCAATATACTTCAAATCCTGATGTCGCTAGCGGTGATGGCATTGCCATGGCTTGGCGAGCAGGTTGTCGTGTTGCTAATATGGAGTTCAACCAATTTCACCCTACTTGTTTATTTCATCCGGAAGCAGGGAACTTTCTTCTCACTGAAGCTTTAAGAGGTGAAGGGGCTAAATTAAGGCGCCCTGATGGCAGCCGTTTTATGCCCGCTTTTGATAAAAGAGCAGAGCTAGCCCCAAGAGATATAGTAGCACGCGCTATAGATTTTGAAATGAAACGCCTTGGCGTTGATTGTATGTACCTAGATATTAGTCACAAACCAGCAGACTTTATCAAACAACATTTCCCTACTATCTACCAACGCACTAAAGCTTTAGGGATAGATATCACCAAACAACCAATGCCTGTTGTGCCTGCCGCTCATTATACCTGTGGCGGCGTAATGATTGACCAGCACGGAAAAACTGACGTAAACCAACTTTATGCCATCGGAGAAATGTCTTATACAGGCTTACACGGCGCCAACCGTTTAGCCAGTAATTCTCTATTAGAATGCTTAGTTTATGCACGTGCAGCTGCACTTGAAATTAGCGACACGCTTATGCAAAACAACACCTTCCCTATCCTACCTCGCTGGGATGAAAGTCGAGTGACTGACTCAGATGAAGAAGTCGTTATTCAGCATAACTGGCATGAGCTGCGTTTATTTATGTGGGATTATGTCGGTATTGTCAGAACAACCAAACGTCTTGAGCGTGCTTTGCATCGCGTTGAATTATTACAACGAGAAATTGAAGATTATTATCAGAACTTTAAAGTGAGTAATAACCTACTCGAATTGAGAAATTTAGTACAAGTAGCAGAATTGATTATTCATTGCGCTTTAAGAAGAAAAGAAAGTCGAGGTTTACACTACACTTTGGACTATCCTGACATGCTAGAGAAATCTGAGCCAACCATCCTCAAACCTAAATAACCTGAATTCATGAATTGAGCTCAGGTTAAATAAACAATTATCAAGAGCTAGCTAGGTTATTTATAACTCTAGATAAACGAGAGAGTTCTTGCTCACTTAAACTATCTCGATAAATAAACAGTTGTTTTTGATTATGTTTACCGACTGATTGCTGAGTGGTTATCGCTGTTAAGTTTAACCAACATCCTAAGAAACTTAATCGACTACTGGCTTGTAACTGATAATTACGATTATCATCAAATGTACAAACACCTTGGCTTGTCATGTTAAATTGATATTCAATCCGTCGCTGTTTATTTCTTAACTGTTGAAATGATACCCCTAAAAGAATAACAGCCAGTAAAGTCACAGCGAGTGCAAGATGATAGTAATAACTAAAGAAGACTAATAGAAGTAAACCAATAAACACGATAAAGCTACAAGCAATCAGAGGTTTATAACAAGAAGCTTTAACAACAATATTATAATTTGACGCGATTGAGTATAAATTGCACCATGGTGTTAAGTTCACTGTCTTCACAAGTTTTATGCCCCATAAACCAAGCAAATAAATCTGGATCTTGCTCAGTTAATAAGCGTTCGAAAACCCGTTGATCTTTTAGTGCTAAATCATCATATGCTTCATCAACAAAAGGGATAAAAAGTACATCTAGCTCTAACATGCCACGACGACATGCCCATTTTAGCCTTGCCTTATTTACCGTTGGTTGAGTATTTTCTTCTGCTGACATTTCACATTACCTAAAAATAAAGTTAGTGCCATTGTAACAAAAACACCAGTTTACTCGCCAATTAAATGTGTGTTTTTTTGATGAAAAACTTGATTTTTATGTCATTAATCCCTATCTACATCCTATCAACCATAGTATAGCGTCCCCTTTATGCCTACAAATTTCGACAAAAGTTTGCCTTCTCTTCAGCAGTTACCAAATACTTATCTAATTGCATTAACACATTACAGTGCCATCTCTTTAAGTGGCGAAGAGCAAAGTAGTTATTTACAAGGTCAAGTGACTTGTGATGTCAACAATTCAACGGCTGATAACTTACTTGTTGGTGCTCACTGTAACGCTAAAGGTAAAGTATTTAGCACCTTTAGGTTAATCAATCGCGATGGTGCTCACTTGCTAATACAGCCCAAAGCTAGTATCTCGGCATCAATAACAGAGTTGAAAAAGTTTGGTGTTTTCGCAAAAGTAGAAATTAAGCAAACCGATGATTTAGCGATTTACGCTTTAGTAGGTGAACAAGCAAGTGAATTGCTGCAGGTAAACTTCAATGAGGTACCGAACAGTTTAACTCCCGTTGTACATAACGATGGCACAACACTTGTTTATATTGCCGGCAAGCAAGCACGTTATCTATTAATCGATAACCCAGACAATCTTGCAGAAAAAATGGGGCAACTTAACTTAAGTACTTACACTGCGCCGATATGGGATTTGTTAGAGATTAATGAGGGCTTCCCGCAACTCAGTGAGCTAACTAGCGGTGAATATGTTCCGCAAATGCTGAACTTACAGGCTATCAATGGTATCAGCTTCACAAAAGGATGTTATTTAGGGCAAGAGACCGTCGCTCGGATGCAATATTTAGGTAAAAACAAACGTGCATTATATTCGCTATCATTGAAGACAACTCAAGCAATATCAAGTGATGATGTTATTGAAAAACAACTTGGTGATAATTGGAGAAAAGCCGGTGATACCCTAGCTAGTTACCAAAGTGAACAAGGCGAATGTTACCTACAGGCGGTACTAGGTAGTGATGTTGATGAAACAACATCGTTAAGAATAAAATCTCAGCCATCGATAAAGGTAACCATTGAAACTTTGCCTTATTCACTGATAACAGAATAACACTAGCTTCACATAGCTATAACTAAATAACTTACTTCACAAAAACGTGGGAAAAATATGAAAATCACTAAAAACTCAGTCGTCGTAATGCATTACGCTGTATCAGATAGCGAAGGCACACTTATCGATAGCTCTTATGATCACAAACCTATGGCTATTATTCAAGGTACAGGTTACTTAATCCCAGGCTTAGAAGATGCACTTATTGATCATCAACAAGGGGATAAATTTGAAGTAGCCGTTGCCTGTGATCAAGCTTACGGTGAACGTCATGACGAATATGTACAAACTGTACCTAAAGAGTTGTTACAAGGTGTTGAAGATTTAGCAGTAGGAACACAATTACGTGCAACTACAGACGATGGTGAGCAAACCGTTATCGTTATTGACGTTAATGACGACGAAGTTACGGTAGATGGTAATCACCCGTTATCTGGTATTGATCTTAGCTTTGATGTTGAAATACTAGAGGTTCGCGAAGCAACAGAAGAAGAGCTTGCCCATGGACATATCCATGCCGAGGGAGAAAGCTGTGGTAGCGAACATAACCACGAACACAATGAAGATGATTGTTGTGGTAGCTCGACTTGTGACTCTAATACTAAATAAAATATTGTTTAGTCTTTTTAAAACTGCACATGTATTAAACTAAAGCCTCAACTAGAATAATCATTTATTTAGCTGAGGCTTTATGTTACTGAAACTTCACCAGTATAAACTTCATATTCATTGCAAGGCTGAAGCCTTACCGACAAAATAACCGTGCGGTATATGAGGTTTACGCTAGTAAGCTAATCTTTAAAGTTAGTGAACTGGAACGACTGCTCCAAATCGGCTTTTCTCACCATAGCCATCACAGCTTGTAGTTCATCACGCTTTTTACCCGTCACACGAACTTGTTCACCTTGAATGGCAGCTTGCACTTTAAACTTTTCAGCTTTAATTAACTTGACTAATTTTTTAGCAACATCTTGCTCAATACCTTCTTTAAAGGTAACTTGCTGACTCCAATTTTTACCTGTGGCAGAAGCATTACCAACGGACATGGCTTTAGCATCAACGTTACGCTTTGTTAATTGACTACGTAACATATCGGACAATTGTTTTAATTGAAAATCCCCTTCTGCTTTTAAAGTAACACTAGGTTTTTTCCATTCAAAACTTGCCTCAACCCCACGAAAATCAAATCGCGAACTTAGCTCACGATTAGCATTATCAACTGCATTACGCACTTCTTCTAAATCAGTTTCAGATACTATATCCATTGACGGCATAACTTTTCTCTTAATTTATTGATATGAAATATAGTTAACATTATACCTCGCAAGAAAAGGCAAACAAGCATGCATTTATTAACCATGTTATTATCATCAAACATTGAAGTCATTTAAGTCATTTTTGTGAAAGCTCGTCACCATCTATTATTTTTTATCCTATTGTTACTCGCTGCTTCGCTATTATTCTTTTCGAGTGCACTATTGTTACCGACTGAGCTGAAAAATGCAGTTTTTCGCTCGCCACAAATTGATACTATCGGGCATTTTGTTGGTTTTTTTATATTAGCTTGGTTATTGCATTCATTATTAAAGGTATCCTTAAGCTTAACGTTATTGACGCTATCTTTTTATGGCGCGTTAAGTGAGCTAGGTCAGTATTACCTCGGGTTTAGAAACGGCGAATTTAGTGATTTTTTTGCCGACATTGCTGGCATCGTTTGTTTTATCTTATTGAAAATGCTTTATTTGTATTATAAAAAAACACTCACAAACAAAAACAACGCGTATCAGAAGAAAACAATATCTGCAGTTGAGTATGAATAATGAATTTGGTTATTGTTGGCCAAGGAGCTATGGGGCTGCTCTGGTATCATTATTTAAGTACCTACATGCAATTGAATTCAAATAAGCATGATCAAACTAATAATACCTTAAGCTTATTAGCTTCTAAGCAGCATGACTTAACGAACACTTGTTATCAATTTACCTCAGTAAATAAACAAGTAGTCAAAGGCATAATCCACTTTACTAAAATAGAACAGTTACAAACTGCTGATAATATATTACTGTGTTTAAAGTCTTATCAAATCACAGATGCTATCTGTGAAATAGCAAAGCACATAAAAGTGGGTTGTAATGTTATTCTTGCTCACAATGGTATGGGTACGGTAGAGCAACTGCCAGAAAAGTTTATTGAACACCACAATATCTATACCCTTTTGAGTACTCACGGCTGCATGCGAAGCGCTCCTTTAACCATAACCCACACTGGCGCTGGTGAGTCACACTTAGGCTTAATTTCAGGAAAACAAGGTGCTTTCCAGGCAAAACAACTAACCACAATGTTAAACCAGGCACTGCCAATCACCTCATTAGCAAGCAACATTGCTAAGAAACAATGGTTAAAACTTGCCATTAATTGTGTCATAAACCCCATTACCGCCATCAACAATATCGATAATGGCTTAGTAAATAACGTTAAGTTTATTAAACCAATACAAGCGATACTTACAGAAGTAAGCGTAATTGCAGCCACTCAGGGCATAGAATTATCAATAGATGCGTTATGTGAGCAAGTTAGCAAAGTCGCTCAGGCGACGTCGAAAAACACTTCATCCATGCGTTGTGACATTTTAGCTAACAGGAAAACTGAGGTAGATTATATTAACGGTTATATTCACCGTTTAGGAGAGCAATACCAAATTGCCACACCTGAGAATACTCAACTGTGGCAAAAAATAAAACAACTAGAAGTTCAAAGTTAGCCTTATTAAGGACGGTACACTTTAACGTTACTAAAACCATTATCCAGTAGATAAAGTGCTTGTAACTTACTCATCACGCCATGATCACAATAAAGTAAATAGTCTTTACTCATATCTAGGTCGCCAAACTGCGTGGCAAGTTTATAAAAAGGGATATGCTTTACTTCAACATGATCAAGCTCTAACGGGTTTTCTTCTTCTTCTTCAGGAGAGCGAATATCAACTACGATGGCGTTTTCACTGATATTTTCAACGAGATCAACAGCAATAATTTCAGCCTCTGTCTCTTTACCGATATCACGAATATCAAATACGCGAGTTTCCTCAACGACTTTATCTAAGATTGAAAAATCAAAATTACCTTCTTCCGCTTCAACTTTTGATAATACCGCTTTAACGGTAGGTTTTTTAGATATAACACCACAATACTCAGGGATCGTTTTAGCAAAATCTTCCGTGCCAATTTTACGCGCGATATCAATAATATCTTGTTTATCGTAAGCACCTAGAGGACGCAAAATAAGCGTATCTGTAACACGGTTAATAACATTTAAATTAGTTAGCGTTTGGCTTGAAACCTGCCCTAAACTTTCTCCTGTTACTAGCGCTTGTATTTTGCCTTTTTCAGCTATTTTACTGGCAGCTCGCATCATCATTCGCTTAAGTACCACGCCCATTTGGCCATTTTCTACTTTTTCTAAAATTTCAGCGACAACTGGTTCAAAATCAACAGCAAAAAACTTAACTTTATGAGAAGCGCCAAACTTATCCCACAAATAGTAACTCACTTGTTTCACACCCACTTCATGTGCCGAGCCGCCTAGATTAAAGAAACAATAATGAGTACGAGCGCCCTTTTTAATCATTTGATAGCTAGCCACACCAGAGTCGAAACCACCAGACATCAAAGATAATACATCTTCTTGAGTCGCAATAGGGAATCCACCTAAACCTTGATGACGCTCTGTAACAATAAATAATTTTTCATTTTTAATTTCTAATCGAATCGTTACTTCAGGCTTTTTCAGTTTAACTTTGGCACTTTCAACAGCCTGATTTAAACCACCACCAACATATTGTTCAACCTTTAATGAATTAAACTCATGTTTACCAGTGCGCTTTACACGCACACAAAAGGTTTTATTTTCAATAGTTTTAGCATGAATTGCTAAGGTTTTTTCATAAATGTCATGTACGTCGGTAAATTCCGTTTGCTGTACCTCTAAAAACATAGGCACGCCAGGAATACATTTTAGCGCCTCAACTAAACGATCTCGATTTTCAACACTGTTATTTTTAGTATTAACTTCAACATTATCCCAGTTCATACGCGTGGTAACTTGCTCGTCAACACGGCGCAAAACGTTCTTAATGTTCGACTCGAGGATCTTAGTGAAACGTTTACGCACAGGGCGTGATTTAATAGTGATTTCAGCTTGCAGCTTTACGATAAATTTCATCGACGAGTAACCTAAATAATAACGGTTGAGAATTGGCGCGCATTATATACCCAAATGACGACAAGATACTAGTTTCAACACAAAGCAGCCCACGACTAATACCTATTAATCGTGGGCTGCGAATATTCAAAAAACTTACTCTATGACTTGAATAGGATCGGTTTCTTTTGCCTTACCTTGATTAATCGCAATTTCAACACGTCGATTTCTTCTACGATTCAAAGCATTAGTGTTTGGCACTAAAGGTCTAGTGTCTGCATGACCAGCAACAACCAAGCGAGTTTGATCAAAGTTAGGTACTTTAATTAACTCATGGGCAATAGCGACAGCTCGCTTACTCGACAAGTCCCAATTTGAGCTAAACAACTCAGAATCAAGTCCTCTATTATCCGTATTCCCCGAAACCATTATTTCACCGGGCACCGTATTAAGTAACTCACCAATTTCTTTGATAATAGGTATAAATTTTGGTTGTAAAAATGCGGAGCCTGATGGAAAGGAGCCGTTTTCACGAATACGAATGATCACTTGTTGCCCCAATGACTCTAACTCAATAGCACCATCTTGAATTTGCTGTTCAAGTTGCTCAGCAATTTTCTTCACTAAATCGTTCACCTGCTCTTGTGCAGCATTTTCCATTTGTTCTTTAGCTTGCTGTAAAGCTTGGGCAGACATAGCATCTTCTGTATTTTGCGCCTGACCACCACGTTCTGTACCACGCTGTTCTTGACGACCACCGGCAGAAGTTTCATCACCCGCTTGAAACTCTAACATTTGCTGAGTCATTTCCATGGTTTGCTGTTGAATAACTTCAATTGGTGTAGGCTCTGGTTTACCCGGACGAAACTCTTGGGCAATAATACTGGTACCTTTAGGAATGTCTTTAACTTCTATTTTATTTTGCACACCAAAAGCAAACTTCATTGAACCTGCTATTTGTTTGAATTTAAGTACATCCATTTCTGAAAAAGATAGTAACAGTACAAAAAAGCACATTAACAAAGACATAAGATCGGCGAATGTTCCCATCCACGCCGGTAGTCCTGGAGGTGGACATTTACACTCTTGCTCAGCCATAAATCCCCCTAATGCATAAAATAATCATTAAATGCATCATCCTATTCTTCCGTATTCGTATCTATAGCTCGCTTACCTTCGGCTAAGTAGTTCTTCAATAAACCTTCGATAACTCTTGGGTTTTGACCATCTTGAATTCCCAATACGGCATCGAGTACTAATTCTTGGTTCATTTTTTCTTCAGCTAGTCTAAGTTTTAACTTTGACGCAATAGGAATAGCAATAACGTTGGCGAGGAAGGCACCATAAAGTGTTGTTAATAAAGCAACCGCCATCGCAGGACCGATTGACTTAGGATCATCCATATTTGAAAGCATGGCAACCAAACCAATTAAGGTTCCGATCATCCCCATCGCAGGGGCAACATCAGCCAAGGCCATCATCATGTCTGAGCCAGTTTCATGACGCTCTGTAGTAAGGTTTATATCTTTTTGCAAAGTAGCACGTACCACATCCGCATCATGCCCATCGACGAGCATATCAACGCCCTTTTGCATAAAAGGATTGGTAATCTCTGCTTCTTCTAAGGCAAGAAAACCACCTTTACGCGCTGCATCAGCCATATCAACCGCTTTCTCAATTAGCTCTTCTGGTTTTTCGAGCTTGAACATAAAGGCCTTGCCGATAATTTTACCAATGCCGAAAAACTGGCCTAAATTATAGTTTGATAAAACAATGAAAATTGAGCCACAAAATACAATTAAAACTGATTGCGTATCTGCGAACATCATGATGTCACCAGATAAAATCATTGCCATTACGAGCAAACCGATGGCGCCGAGAATACCAATTAACGTTGCTAAATCCACAAAATTCTCCTAAAACTACAAAACTCAAATAGCACTATTAAAATAATAGTACATGATGCAAAAAATATTCGCTAATACTTATATAGCCACAATTCATATTATCGCCCGTACAGTCAATAACTTAATAGCTTGTTTCAAATTAATATTAGCTTAATAAATGTATCCTCCACATTGACCATTGCGCTTAGCTAGGGTAAGTTTGCGCCTAGTCCTAAATTGTAAGCACTCTTTAAGTAGATAGCATGGCAAAGAAAAAATTAGAAAACCTTAGTTTTGAAGAATCACTTACCGAACTTGATACTATAGTACAAAGCCTTGAACAAGGGGAATTGAGCTTAGAAGAGTCGATGGCATTATTTGAGCGAGGATTAAATTTAAGTCAAGTAAGCCAAAGTAAGTTACAAGCCGCTGAGCAGAAAGTTAAAATCTTACTGGAAAAAAATGGTGAGCCACAATTAACTGATTTTGATCTTACAACGAGTGAGAGCAGATCTGGTGATCATTTGTGAGTGAGCTAGTCAATTATCAACAACACCAAGATAGTATTAACCATTTTTTAGCTGAACAATTAGATAAGTTAACCACTAATGATGAAAAGCTACTTGCCGCTATGCGTTACGGTTTGCTTATCGGCGGTAAGCGCATGCGTCCTTATCTTGCGTATATCACAGGGGATGCATTAGGGGCTCAGCAAAGTGATATAAATGCTATAGCTGGGGCACTTGAATGTATTCACGCCTATTCATTATTACATGATGATCTTCCTGCGATGGATGATGATGATTTAAGGCGAGGCAACCCTACTTGTCATAAAGCATTTGACGAAGCAACAGCGATCCTCGCTGGTGACGCTTTGCAAACGCTTGCTTTTGATATACTCGCCAATCACACTTTTAGCGATAAAATACAAACTAAACAAGTCATTTTAATACAACATTTAGTGTCAGCTTCTGGTTATCAAGGTATGTGCGGCGGACAAGCTTTAGATTTATCCGCGACAGCTAAAGTAATAAACTTATCAGAATTAGAATTATTACACTCTCTTAAAACGGGTGCTTTACTTAAAGCTTGCGTCTTAATGGCTGCAGAATGTTCACCTAAAGTGAGTATTGAAGAAAAAAAAATACTAGAGAAGTATGCTGAATTAGTTGGCTTAGCATACCAAGTACAAGACGATATCATTGATATTACTTCCAGTGAAGAAGAGCTAGGTAAACCGAAAGGCTCTGACTTAGCTGCCAATAAGAGTACCTACCCTGCATTACTAGGTTTACAAGGTGCACAAGAGAAAGCAGAAAACTTATTGCAACAAGCACTTCAAGCTTTAGCCTGTTTGCCTTACAATACACAGGCTTTGGCGGAATTTGCTACTTTTATTGTAAAGCGCAGCCATTAGTTCTCACTTTAGACAAAATATAATTAAATAAACAAAAAAATATGACTACAAACCTTGCTGATTACCCCTTACTAGCTCAAATTAATTCGCCAAAAGATTTGCGGAATATCTCCCAAGATCAGTTGACGAAAATTAGCAATGAGCTACGTAGTTATTTATTAAATTCAGTGAGTAAGAGTAGTGGCCATTTTGCTTCAGGCTTAGGCACTATTGAGTTAACCGTAGCATTACATTATGTATACAACACGCCTTTTGATCATCTAATTTGGGATGTAGGCCATCAAGCCTATCCCCATAAAATTTTAACTGGCCGACGTGATCAACTTCACACCATTAGACAAAAGGATGGTTTACATCCTTTTCCGTGGCGTGAAGAAAGTGAATACGACACCTTAAGTGTTGGTCATTCTAGTACCTCTATTTCAGCAGCACTTGGTTTAGCGGTTGCTGCTGAAAAAGAAGGAAAAAATCGAAAAACGGTCGCTGTAATTGGTGACGGTGCAATGACTGCAGGCATGGCTTTTGAAGCACTAAATCATGCCGGCGATATACGAAAAGATATGCTTGTCATTTTAAATGATAACGAAATGTCTATTTCAGAAAACGTTGGCGCACTTAATAATCACTTGGCAAAAATGCTCTCTGGCAGTATTTATACTGGCTTACGTGAAGGTAGCAAGCGAATATTAAATAATATTCCACCTATAAAAGAACTCGCTAGCAGAGCTGAAGAACATTTAAAAGGTATGGTAGTACCAAGTACTTTTTTTGAAGAGTTAGGTTTTAACTATATTGGTCCTATTGATGGTCATGATGTTAATGGCTTAGTGGATACCATTACCAACATGCGTAGTTTAAAAGGGCCACAGTTGCTTCATATTGCCACTAAAAAAGGTAAAGGCTATCACGCAGCCGAGCAAGACCCGATTAAGTACCATGCAGTACCTAAATTTAACCCAAGTGATGCAAACTTACCAAAATCTAAACCGACTTTACCTACCTACTCACAAATATTTGGTGACTGGTTATGTAAAACAGCCGAAATTGATAAGGATTTAGTCGCGATTACACCAGCGATGCGTGAAGGCTCTGGCATGGTTGAGTTTAGTCAACGATTCCCGAATCAATATTATGATGTTGCTATTGCTGAACAGCATGCGGTGACCTACGCTGCAGGACTAGCAATAGGAGGACAAAAACCTGTTGTTGCAATTTATTCAAGCTTTTTACAACGTGGTTACGATCAACTTATTCATGATGTCGCTATACAAAATTTACCAGTCTTGTTTGCCGTTGATAGAGCTGGCATCGTTGGGGCTGATGGTGCAACACATCAGGGCTCATTCGATTTAAGTTTTTTACGTTGCATACCTAACATGACCATTATGGCACCAGCAAATGAGCGTGAGTGTCAATTAATGTTAAATACAGGTCATCAAATGACAACACCAGCAGTTGTTCGTTATCCTCGTGGTAATGGCACTGGTGAGGAATTACCTACTACCGATGAAACCATTGCAATTGGCAAAGGCGTAACTATTACTTCATCGAATGCAGTTCAAGGTAGAAAGCTTGCACTTTTAAGTTTTGGAACCATGTTGGCTGAAGCTCAAAAAGTTGCCGCTGAATTAGATGCCACTTTAGTTGATATGCGCTTTGTAAAGCCTTTAGATACTAACTTGATTGATGAAATAGCTAATTCACATAGCGTGATAGTTACCATCGAAGATAATGCTATCGGCGGTGGTGCAGGCTCTGGGGTCAATGAGTATATTTTGTCAAAAGCAATTTCAATAAAAGTGCTAAATATAGGTATTCCAGATCACTTCGTAAAACACGGTACTCAAGATGAAGTGCATCATGAACTTGGCATTGACTCCCAAGGCATGTTAGAGAAAATCAACGCCTTTACGGGATAAAAAAACGCCAACTTAATGACTTAAGTTGGCGCTTATATACTTTGAAAAGCTAATTGAAAAATTAAATATTTTTCACTGAAATACGCTCTTGCTCGGCAGCGGCTACCCGTTCACGCTCTTGGCGCTTTTCACAAGGGTTGTCACAGTTACACTCTTTCTCAATCCCAACACTTGCTAAGCCACCACAGCTGCCAGCAAGGGTTTTATGTTGGAAAATATAACCCACTCCCATAGCAGCACCAACGAGTAGAAAAAAACCAAGGGTTATCAAAAAAATCATCATAATATTTGCTCTCTTTGCATAGCGACTTTTATAAAACTATCACTATGTTGTACTTTACACTCACTGTATGAAGAATATTTGTCAGCAAGGACTACTTTAAATATTGCTTGAATTTTACCGTAAACTGCTCCTTAAAGCCATGTTCTGTTTTAGAAATAAACAAAGCAGCTAAATCATTTTCTTGTGCAAAATTAACTCCTTGTTCCTCCCCCATCACCATTAACATGGTCGACAACCCATCTGCAGTCATTGAGCTCTCAGTGATTACCGTTACCGAAACTAAATTATGGTTAATTGGTTTGCCTGTTGCTGGATCAATTATATGCGAAAAACGCTGACCATCAGCTTCAAAATAATTTCTATAATCTCCTGATGTTGCAACTGCATTATCTTTAGGAATAATAACCTGTTGAACCGCACGTTGTGCTCCTGAGGGATCTAAAATTGGCTTTTCTATTGCGATAGCCCACAACTCACCAGTATGTTTAAAGCCCTTTAAACGCATTTCTCCGCCAATTTCAACCAGATAGTTAGTGATACCATTAGCTTCAATGAGCTCTGCAATAATATCAACGCCATAGCCTTTAGCTGTGGTCGATAGATCTACATAAAGATCAGGTATATCTTTAGATACAGTATTCCCAGATAAATGAAGATTCTTTAAACCTACTCTTGCCTGAGTATTAGCTAAAAGCTCATCACTAGGCACTTTTTCTGGACGCTGCTCAGGGCCAAACCCCCAAAGATTAACTAAGGGTCCAACGGTAATATCTAACTTACCACCTCCGAGCTCTCCCAAACGGATAGACTCTTTTAATACACGAGCAAACCCCGTTGATATCTCAACGGGCATAGTTGAATTTGATTGATTAAATCGCGATATTTCTGAGTCTGGAATATAAGTCGACATCTCTTGATTGACTTGTTTTAACGCAGAATCAATTTTTTCTTTTAGCTGTAGTTTTTCTACTTGCTCTACAGTGGAAACCACTTTGACATTATAAGTCGTCCCCATCGTTCTGCCCTGCAATAGTATTTCTGTTTTAGCTGAGTCATTGCTAGGGAAGCACGCCAATAAACTAACAGATAAGAATACTGTCAGTATGAGTTTAATTTTATACATTGTTATATTCCAAATTTTATTATTTATATCAAAATACTCATGAATATCTTGATATAAATAATAAAGACGACCGAAGTCGTCTTTATTATCTATCAACAGTATATTTATTAATTAAGCACTGAATAGGAGTGCTAATTCAAGGCGGATGCACGGAGCCTATGACTATAGGTGAGTACATCCAACGATGAAGTAGTGCTACTAGGCAAGCTTAAATATAAATATTAGCCACCGAAGTCATCCAACATGATGTTCTCATCTTCTACACCAAGATCTTTCAGCATGTTAATAACCGCTGCATTCATCATTGGAGGACCACACATGTAGTATTCACAATCTTCAGGAGCTTCATGGTCTTTCAAATATTCTTCAAAAAGAACATTATGAATAAAACCTGTTAAACCATCCCAGTTATCTTCTGGTTGAGGATCAGATAAAGCTACGTGCCATTCAAAGTTGTCATTATCAGCTGCTAAGCCGTTATAATCATCTTCATAGAACATTTCACGAAGTGAACGTGCACCATACCAGAAACTCATCTTACGCTTAGACTGTAAACGTTTAAGTTGGTCAAAGATATGTGAGCGCATCGGCGCCATACCAGCACCACCACCAATAAATACCATTTCATTATCAGTTTCTTTGGCAAAGAACTCACCAAATGGACCTGAAATAGTCACTTTATCGCCGGCTTTAAGGCTAAAGATAAATGATGACATTTTACCTGCTGGTAAATGTAAACGTCCAGGAGGTGGCGTAGCAATACGCACGTTCAGCATAATAATGCCTTCTTCTTCTGGATAGTTTGCCATTGAGTATGCACGTAATGTGTCAGTATCAACTTTTGACTCTACGTCAAAGAAACCAAAGTGGTTCCAATCACCTTTATACTGCTCATCAATATCAAAATCACTGTATTTCACGTGATGTGCAGGGGCTTCAATTTGAATATAACCACCCGCTTTAAACGGCACAGATTCGCCATTTGGAATTTTTAGTTTTAGCTCTTTAATGAAAGTAGCTTTGTTATCGTTCGAGATAACTTCACATTCCCATTGTTGAACACCGAAGATTTCATCTTCAACTTCAATTTCCATGTCTTGCTTAACAGCAACTTGACAGGCTAAACGACAACCTGCTTTCGCTTCACGCTTGTTAATATGCCCTTGTTCAGTAGGTAAGATATCACCACCACCTGAATGCACATCAACACGACACTGGCCACATGTACCACCACCACCACAAGCTGAAGGAATAAAAATTCCTTGGTCAGCTAGTGCACCTAATAACTTTCCGCCTGCAGCAGTTGTTACTGCTTTTTCTGGATCGCCATTTATATTTATCGTGACATCACCGCTTGATACTAGCTTAGATTTAGCAAATAAAATCACTAATACTAAGGCTACAACTATCGTTGTGAACATCGATACGCCGAGAATAATTTCCATCGACCTTTCCTTAATTACTTATAAAATTAGAATCTAAATCGTTACAGTGAAATACCGCCGAAAGAAAGAAAGCCAAAAGCCATCAAACCTGAGGTGATAAATGTGATACCTAAACCTTTCAAACCATCTGGTACATCAGAATATTTCATCTTTTCGCGTAGACCTGCTAGTAAAACGATAGCCAGTGCCCAACCGATACCAGAGCCAATTCCGTATACAACACTTTCACCTAAGGTTAGGTTTTTAGCTACCATGAATGACACAGCACCAAAGATTGCACAGTTTACGGTAATTAACGGTAAGAAAATCCCAAGCGCTTGATAAAGTGCAGGGAAGTATTTGTCTAGAACCATTTCTAAAATTTGAACTAACGCCGCAATTACACCGATAAAGGTAATAAAAGACAAGAAGCTTAAATCAATTGATTCATTTGGATCTGTGATACCCATCACAGAGTCTAATGCACCCGGCGCTAAAATGGCTTGATAGATAATTTGGTTAACTGGAACAGCTAAACCAAGTACCACAATAACCGCAACACCTAGACCAATGGCTGTATCGACTTTTTTCGATACAGCAAGGAAAGTACACATACCTAAGAAAAACATTAAAGCGATGTTTTCAATAAAAATAGCTTTAACTAATAATGCAATATAATGTTCCATGCGATTAATCCTTCTCTACTTGTTCTGGTTTCCATTGGCGAATAGCCCAAATGATTAAACCAATAACGAAGAATGAACTAAATGGTAAAACTAATAAACCATTACCTTGGTACCAGCCACCATTTTGAATTAATGGTAAAATTTCGATATTAAATAAAGTACCAAAACCAAATAATTCACGAATAAAAGCAACAGCCATTAAGATTGCGCCATAACCTAAACCATTACCAATACCATCTAAAAAGCTCACACCAGGCTTTTCTTTCATAGCAAAAGCTTCAGCACGTCCCATTACAATACAGTTAGTAATAATCAAACCAACGAATACCGCTAGCTCTTTTGATAGCTGATAAGAGAAAGCTTTTAATACTTGGTCTACCACAATTACCAGTGAAGCAATAATCGCCATCTGTACAATAATACGCACGCTTGATGGTATATGATTACGAATAATTGAGATAAATAAGTTAGAAAATGCTGTTACAAACACAACCGCTAAGGTCATAACTAAGGCATTCGCCATAGAGCTAGTTACAGCTAACGCAGAACAAATACCTAAGACTTGTAATGCAATCGGGTTATTGTCAACAATAGGACCCGTTAATACTTTTTTAGCATCTGAAGACATTATTGAACCCCTTCTGCACGATATTTAGTAATGAAATTTTCATAACCTTCTTTACCAAACCAAAACTGCAATGTATTAGTAACACCATTACTGGTTAACGTTGCACCTGATAAGCCATCCACACCGTGAATATCTTCAGCTTTAGCACCACCTTTAACCAACATAACTTTTACGTCACCTGCGTCGTTATATATTTTCTTACCAGGCCATAAAGCTTTCCACTTAGGGTTCAGTACTTCAGCACCTAATCCTGGGGTTTCCTTATGATCAGAGTAAATAACACTTTTTATTGTGTTTAAGTCAGCTTCTAAGCCAACATAGCCATACATTAAGTCCCATAAACCAGAGCCAACGATAGGTAAAACAACCGTATCAACAGCACCTGCTTCATTTTTAACTAAATAGACAACCGCAGTATTTGAGCGACGATTAATGCCAGCGATATCGTTTTCAGGTTTAATTGATAGCGCAGTATCTCGAGAGTTACGACGCTCATCAAAATTAATCACATCACCTTCAACAAAGTCACCTGAAGCTAAATCGATTAGACGTGCATCAACAAATTTGTTGTAAGTATTTACAACATCTTTGCCAGCTTTTTCTAAAAGGCCTGATGCTTCAAGGATTTTAGTTTGTTGGTCAAGTAGCTTGTTTGCTTTTTGTAATGGCTTTAACTGCACGGCAGAGAAAGACACTAACAAGGCACAAACAACACAAACAGCTAGTACAAAACCAACCGTTTTACCGAATGTTTCTTTATTACTAGACATTGCGTGCAAGCCTCCGTTTTATGTTGCTCTTCACAACAAAATAGTCAAACAGTGGCGCAAACAAGTTAGCAAATAATATCGCTAACATCATACCTTCAGGGAAGGCAGGGTTTACTACACGGACTAGAACAACCATGATACCCACTAAGGCACCAAACCAATATTTACCAGTGTTTGTAAATGACGCTGATACAGGATCTGTAGCCATAAACATCATACCAAAAGCAAAACCACCAACAACTAAGTGCCAGTACCAAGGCATAGCAAACATTGCATTTGTATCACTACCAATCGCATTAAATATAAATGCAGTGGCAACCATGCCGCCAAATACACCTAATACAATGCGCCATGAAGCAATACCCTTATAAAGGATGTATGCACCACCAAGTAAAATAGCAAAGGTTGATACTTCACCTACTGAGCCGGGAATGAAACCCCAAAATGCGTTCCACCAATCAGCATTCATTGAATAATCAACTAAACCTTGGTTAGCAGCACTTAATGCCGTCGCACCTGAGAAACCATCTGCAGCAACCCAAACAGTATCACCAGAGATTTCTGCTGGATAAGCAAAGAATAAAAATGCACGACCCGCTAATGCAGGGTTTAAGAAGTTTTTACCTGTACCACCAAACACTTCTTTGGCAATAACAATACCAAAGGTTATACCGATAGCAACTTGCCATAATGGAATAGTTGCTGGCACGATAAGTGCAAATAAGATAGAAGAAACGAAGAAACCTTCATTGACTTCATGTCCGCGCACTGCAGCAAATAATACTTCCCAAAAGCCACCTACTATAAAAGTGACAGCATAAATAGGCAGGAAGAATACTGCACCGTATAGCATCATACTAAACCAGTTAGAATCTGCAGTTAGGGTACCACCTAGCAAAGCAAATAAAGCTGTTTGCCATGTATCTGGCGTTGCAAAACCTTGACCTAAAGCTTCTACAGCTTGAAAACCAATGTTGTACATACCAAAAAACATCGCAGGAAAAACAGCAAGCCATACAGTGATCATGATACGTTTTAAATCAATGCTATCACGTAGGTGAGTTTTGCCTTTATTCACATACCCTGGAGTAAATAAACCCGTAGCGACTGCTTCATATAAAGCAAACCACTTTTCATGTTTACCGCCTTTTTCAAAATGCGGTTCTATATCTTCAATAAACTTTTTCACGCCCATGACTAACCTTCCTTCTCTATTGTGGTTAGGCAATTACGAAGGTAAACGCCGTAATCTGTTTTGCCTGGGCAAACAAATGTACAAAGCGCTAAATCTTCTTCGTCTAGCTCTAAGGCACCAAGTTGTTGTGCTGTATCGGTATCACCGGCCACTAAATCACGCAATAACATGGTAGGTAAAATATCTAATGGCATAACACGCTCAAAGTTACCAATTGGCACCATGGCACGAGGACTACCATTAGTAGTAGTGGTCATATTGAAAATTTTCTTCGGGAAGAAATGAGACATATATGCACGTGTTACTGAAAATTTATTAGGTCCTGGGTACATATAACCAATAAATTCTTTCTCACGACCTTCAAGGATCAAAGCTACTTGAACGTGGTAACGACCTAGGTAGCCATGAACAGCAATCGCTGTTGAACCCATTAATAAGGAGCCAGAAACTACACGTAACTCACCATCGGTTGCTTCACCAGCGGTTAATTCAGCTGTGCTAGCACCAAGTACTGTACGTACTAAACGAGGATTTTTAGCTGCTGGACCGGCAAGTGAAATAACACGAGTACTATCAAGTTCACCCGAGGTAAAAAGTTTACCAAAAGCGATAACGTCCTGATAACCAAGATGCCAAACAAATTTGTCAGCGCTAGCAGGTTTCAAGAAATGGATATGTGTACCAACTAAACCTGCAGGATGTTTACCGGCAAATTCGTTAACCTGAACTTCATCAGTTACAGGAATATTAGCACCTGGTGCTTTACTAACGAATACTTCTCCGTCAGTTAAACGCGACAACACAGTTAAGCCATTTTTGAATGCTTCACTTTGTTCAGCGATAACAATTTCAGGGTTAGCTGCAAGCGGATTAGTATCCATAGCACTAACAAAAATTGCCGCAGCAGTTGAGTCGACAGCAGGAATTTTGCTAAATGGGCGAGTTCTTAACGCAGTCCACAGCCCAGATTCAACTAGGTTCTTTACCACATCTTCACGTGATACTGAGCCTAATTCGCTAGCTGAGTAACTGGTAAATGTTTCTTGATCATAACCGTCAACTTCAATGACGACAGATTGCAAAACACGTTTTTCACCACGGTTAATTTCTTTAACAACACCGGCAGCTTGAGCTGTGAATTTAACGCCAGGATTCTTTTTATCGCTAAAAATATCTTGACCTTTTTTGACACGATCACCCACTTTTACAAACATGGTTGGACGCATACCCACAAACTCTTCACCTAATGTTGCAACGGTTTTGATGGACGGACCATCATGGATTACCTGCTGTGGTGCACCTTTAACAGGAACATCTAAGCCTTTTTTTATTGTAATCATAAACACTTGCACTACTTTTGATGGGAGTATAAAAATCGAAAACAATATGATTTCTAAAACTTAAGAAAAACTTAAGCTATGAAACTCATAAGCAATTGATTTTATTGTATTTCAGTGAAAATTTTATTATTCCTTACGAAATAACAAGTTCCACTGGCTCTAAGTTAAATTTTTCTGGCGCGAATATTACCACAAAAAGCCCTTTTTATTCTACGGGCATAGATAACTTTTCTTTACAATTTAGACCATAGTCACATGTTTTGCCTGAAAATTAAGCAAAACATCTTTTTTGCTAGCTTGTTTGAAGGTAATTTGCAGTCTTTTACGGTTGAGCTACCACTAAAGTTCTATCCGTATTTACAAAGGTATTTAGATTAACTGAAGAAAATAAAGCAAAAAAAACCGATGACTAAGCATCGGTTTATAAAAATTTTAGCGCTAGATACTTGATTAACTTAAGTTGTTAATCTCAACTACAGGGCTTAGGTCAGCATCATAATCAACACCATCAACACCAAAACCAAATAATTTTAAAAACTCATTGTGATAACCAACATAATCAGTCATTTCATCAATGGTGTCAGTATCAACAGTGTTCCAAATATCTGTTACACGCTGCTGGACACTATCTTCTAACTCTTTATAGTTTTGACGGAAACGACCTTGTTCATCAAGACGAGGGGTATCGCTATAAATATTTTCTTTAAATAAGTTAGCAATCTGCTCAATACAACCTTCATAAGTACCATCAGCTTTCATTACTTTGAACATCGCTGAAATATAAAGAGGCATAATTGGAATAGCAGAGCTTGCTTGCGTAACCACAGCATTAAGTGAAGTTACACGAGCTTGACCATTTAAGCTGCTTGTAGTCTCATTGATAGCAGTTGCTGCTCTGTCTAAATCTTCTTTTGCTTTTCCGATAGTTGCTTTACCGTAAATTGGCCAAGTTAACTCTTTACCAATATAAGTATAAGCAACAGTTTTAACACCTTCAGCTAGTACATCAGCATCTTTAAGGGCATTTAACCATAACTCCCAATCAGCACCACCCATAACATCTATGGTACCTTGAATTTCAGCTTCATTCGCCGCTTCCACCGATACTGAATCAATAATGCGCTTTGAAGTGTTTAAGTTTTTAGTGGTTACACTTTCGCCGATTGGTTTCAAGGTAGAAGAATAAACTTCTCCAGTATCTGGATCGGTTCTACGTGGTGATGCTAATGAGTATATGACTAAATCAATTTTCCCCATGTCAGCTTTAATGGTTTCAATAGCTTTTGCTTTAATTTCGTGAGAGAAAGCATCGCCGTTAATATTTTTAGAATATACACCGGCTTCATCAGCAGCCTTTTGAAAAGCAGCTGTGTTATACCAACCTGCAGAGCCGGTTTTCTTTTCTGTTGGTGGTTTTTCAAAGAATATACCTAATGTACTGGCGTTATGACCAAAGGTTGCGGTGATACGTGAAGCCAGACCATAGCCAGTTGAAGCACCAATAACTAAAACGTTTTTAGGGCCACTCTCACTAGACGCTTGACTTTTAACATAAGAGATTTGCTCATTAACATGCGCTTCACAACCTGCAGGGTGAGCATTAGTACAAATAAAACCACGAATTTTTGGTTTGATAACCATAAGAAAACCTTTTTAGATTGTTTATACCAAGTGAATTTTTGGCATCATAAGAGTATAAATTTTCGCTATTGTACCTTGCTAATAGATTAAAGAGGTACGAGCAGTTAATTGATTCAATAAAATGAGGAGTGTATTGAAAAAAAACGTCACTCGCAAGAGCAACGTTTTCAAGAATAACATATTGTTTTTAGAACTATTTGCTACCACCTAAACAATTAGGTGAAAGCGGCGTATTCTCAGCATAATAATCATTCCATTCTTTTTCTGTGTAGGTGTGCAATGCTAAGGCGTGAATTTTTTCTGCCAACTCTTCTGACAGAACAGAGTTAACGGCTCTATGACGTTTTATTAAACGCTCATCTTCAAAATCTTTAGAAACAATAGTCACTTTAAAATGTGATTCACTGCCTGGCGGTACATTGTGATTATTACTCTCATTGATTACATCTAAGTGGAGAGGTGAAAAGGCAGACAACAGTTTTTCTTCGATTGCAGCGGCAATAGTCATTATTATTCTCGATAAAGTGGGATACTAATAATTCTAGCTAATCTAATTTCATATGCCAAAGTGAAAATGTCAAAATCATGTAAATACTTGTTAACTTAATGGCGTTATTAAAGTTTATTTTTAATAAATTTTGTCAAAGTGATTCAAGAATTATGCTGATAAATATGACACAATAGCGGCAGATTAATGACTACTTTAATAATTACCCCTATGTTAAGCCCTTTTTTAACTGCAGATAAACAACTCACTCTTAATCGGTTCCCTCTAGCGCAAGTAAACCGTAGCTTACAAGCATGGGATGCCGCTGATGAATATTTAATAAATTATCTCGACGAACATCATTTAGTGAGTGCTGATTCTAAAGTGTTAATTTTTAATGATACTTTTGGTGCGCTAACGACTCATTTTTGTTCGCCTGCTAACGCGAAGATATTCTGCGTTAACGACTCCTATATAAGTCGCCAAGGTATTTGTCATAATATCGAGCAGAACCAACTTGATGATAGTAATGTTAAACATTTAGATTTTTTAGACACATTACCCAAGGATATTAATGTTGTTATATACAAGATCCCAAAAAGTAAATCCTTACTTGTTGAGCAATTAATTCACATTAAAAAAACTCTTCCTCACGATACTGTATTTATTGCTGCTGATCGTGCTAAAGATATTCATAGCTCAACATTAAAGCTATTTGAAAAGTATTTAGGCACAACAAAAACCTCGCTAGCAGTGAAAAAAGCACGTTTAGTTTTTTGTCAGTTAGATCAAAAGCAAAGGTTTGACTCTCCTTTTCCAACTGTATGGTCTATGCACAACCAAACCTTATCCCGTGACTTTACCATCAGCAACCATGCTAATGTTTACTCTCGAGAGAAGCTTGACATTGGTGGCCGATATTTTATTGAGAATTTACCAGAGATCAAAGCTGATTGCAGAGTAATAGATTTAGGCTGTGGTAATGGTGTTGTTGGTTTAAGCGTACTTGCCAGCGAGCCAAGCGCCCAAGTTCAATTTTTTGATGAATCCCAGATGGCTATTGCTTCTGCCAAAGAAAATGTTCAAACAAACTTGCCAAAATTGCTCAATCAATGTCAATTTCATCTTAATGATTGTTTAACGGGAATTGACAGTAATAGCGTTGATTTAATTCTCTGTAACCCACCTTTTCATCAGCAAAATGCAACCACAGATCATATTGCTTGGCAAATGTTCAAAGATAGCCACAGGGTCTTGAAAAAAGGCGGGGAATTGCGCATTATTGGCAATCGTCAATTGGCTTACCATATCAAGCTTAAGCGAATTTTTGGCAATGAGAGATTAATTGCCAGTAATGATAAATTTGTCACTCAATCAGCGATAAAGCGTTAATTATTTTAGAAAAAAAGCGATCCTTTCCATGAATACAAAAATTTTACTAATTCTCTTGTTAACTATCCTAGTTAGCGCCTGTAGCAATACCCCAAGCCACTTAATTATTGCACCAGATATTATGAGCACACCAAGTTTACGATATAATGATGCCCAAGCTCAGCTTGAAATTATCGATATGCGTACCGCTAATCATATTGTACAAATATTACGAGAAGGTGAAGCTGCAACACTTGTTTCAGCACAGGAGCGACTTGAAAAAACCATTCAGGCTTCTTTAGTCCAGCAATGGCACCAACAAGGCTTAACAATTGCTGATAAAGCCCCTAATACCATCAATATTACTATTGAAAAAGCAATTATTAGTGTTAGTCAGCAAAGCATGGAATATCAGTCTCAAACTGAAATTGTCTTAAAGGTTGTCGTAAATAATGGCTCACAAACACAAACAAGCACCTTTAAGAATCGTGGCAACTCAAAGGGGCCATTACAAGCCGATATTGCAATATTAGAGCGTAACTTCAACCAAAGGTTAACTAATTTACTCACACAGGTTTTATCCTATAAAAAAATTAATACTTTTATTATATAACAACTGATAATTGAGAATAAAACAATGACAACAATCACAAAGTTTTTCAGTGTATTACTACTTATTAGTTTAGTAGCAGTCCCTTTGCCCTCTTCAGCTAAAAATGTAGCTATAGACCCAACCAATATTTACCCGAAAGTAAAATTAGAAACCTCTATGGGTATCATTATTGTTGAACTAGATAGAGTTAAAGCGCCAATCACCGTCGATAACTTTTTAATGTATGTCATCACGGGTGAATACGACAACACCATCTTTCATCGGGTTGTCAGTGACTTTATTGTTCAGGGGGGAGGTTATGATGCCGATTACACTCCTAAAAAGCTTAATGACGATATAGTAAACGAATCAGGCAATGGTTTGAAAAATGAAGTGGGCACTATTGCTATGGCAAAGGAAAGCCGACCACATACTGCAAATCGACAGTTTTTCTTTAACATTAATGACAATACCAATCTCGATCCTGGTCGACGCTGGGGTTATACCGTTTTTGGAGCTATTGTTGAAGGGGAAGAAGTGCTTGAAGCAATGGCAATAGTAAAAACAGATTATAATGATTCACTAGGCTGGGAAGACGTACCATTGGAGCCAATAATGTTGATAAAAGCGACATTATTACCAGCAGAGTAGTTTTAATTGTATTTATTAATATCGCTCTTTTCGTAAAGAGCGGTTATGATTTAAAATATCTTTACAAAAATTTACGTGAATTTTTTTGACAAAACCCGCTTTCTAGCCGATAACTATAGATACACGTAGATCGTTGTAGCCAGTAGTTTTAGTTTTACTTTTTGTCAGCAAACCTATTTCTGAGTAATAACCAGAACAAAAATTAATAAAATCCACCTCGCTAACCGGTTTGTTTCACAAGGAATATTTTAGTATATTTCAAACATACTTCGAGAATTCATTATGATAATTGAGCAGTTTATCAATGAGAGAACGTTGCAAATGACAACATACGTCAGTGCCGTTATTGAGCATTCAATACATTATACTGAATTAGATAAGTTCATTGTCGATACCATGGAAGAATGGGCATATTTAAACGTTACAGATGAAACTCCAAGTAACGCGCAAGAGCGTGTCTTTTGGCATTTAATACACGAAATAAGTTTACATGGAGCACAAGCTCTGCATAAAAACTTATTCTTTAAGAGTGAAATGAATACATGTCTCGACTTTTTCAATGGTGTTGGTAGTTACCCTATCGATTGTATCGGCTGGCGTCCAATTTCTTAATCACCATTAATCCCCTTAAAAACTATTTGGTTGGGTTTCGACAGTAGTTTTGCTAACCTAGTGCATTCTTCATAGCAATATCAATTTTTCATGTCCTCTAGTCATTCCATCAAGCAAACGTTAACTTATTTTAAAGATCGTCGCCTACTTAGTATTTTCTGTTTTGGTATCGCCAGTGGTTTTCCTTGGGTGATGATTGGCTCAGCTATGAGTGGCTGGCTAAAAGATGAAGGATTGAGCCGTTCAAGTATTGGACTTTTCGGATTAATTTTCGTTGCTTATAGTATTAATTTCTTGTGGTCTCCTTTAATTGATAGACTGAAAATTCCGTTACTAACCTCTAAAATTGGTCAAAGAAGAAGTTGGATATTAAGCACGCAGTTAATTGTAGTACTTTGTGCGCTACAAATGAGTCAATTAAATGCTAGCGGCCAATTATCATTAATGGCGTTATTCGGTTTAATTATTGCAATTACCGGTGCTACACAAGATATTGCCATCGATGCTTATAGAATTGATACCTTATCAGACAGTGACAATAATTATATGGCAGCAGGCTCAGCGATGGCCACTGCTGGTTGGTGGACAGGTTATGCAGGCCTTGGCAGTATACCTTTTATTCTTGTCGATCAACCTAATTGGCAATGGTCACAAGTATATATCGTCTTAGCAGTAATCATGAGTATTTTAATGATTACTGCCGTTATTGTGAGAGAGCCCGTAAGTCAGCGTGAACAAGAACAAGAGTTAATAGAACAAAACTATTTACATGCATTGACGCAGCAAGGTAATAAACCATTAGCTATATTGCTAATTTTACCTTTAATCATTAGCACCATTTTGTACGCTAATATTGGCTACCCTGCCTGGCCTGAGCATATAATTAGTCAAGATTATCAATTTACTTTTGTTACTTTAATGGTCGCCACTTTGTTGATAGTTTTTATTCGCCAGTTAAGTGATTTAAACCGCACGATGAATAACAACAGAAATAATTCATTGGCATTGGCAAATGGAACAAGCCAATCAATAAAGTTTAGTTATCGAGTAAGTGCGTGGTTACTAAGTACCATGGTCGCGCCTATCCAAGAGTTTTTTCAACGAAATGGCACTCGATTGGCGCTCTCAATCCTATTATTTATTTTCCTTTTCAAACTTGGTGAAGCCTACTTAGGACGTATGTCCATTGTATTTTATCGTGAGGTTGGCTTCACAAACTCTGATATTGCTTATTACTCTAAAATGATTAACTGGGCAGTCACGATAGTTTTTTCATTGATTGGAAGTGTTTTCACTATTCGGTATGGAATTTTAAAAGGGTTATTTATCGGTGGCATTGCAATGGCAAGTAGTAATTTATTGTTTGCCTTGATGGCTGTTGTAGGACCTGATAAAGCCTTATTTGCCTTTACAGTTTTTGTTGATGGTTTTACTTCAGCTTGGGGCTCTGTTGCGTTTGTTGCTCTTTTGTCAGTGCTTTGTAATAAAACCTTTACTGCCAGTCAATATGCTCTTATGGCGTCGTTAGGAACCTTTGGTCGTGTCATGCTCGGCTCTTATTCAGGGATCATGGTGGACTGGTTAGACGGGAATTGGGCGCTGTTCTTTATTTTAACGGCTTTAATGGTATTACCGAGTTTATTGTTTTTATACGCAATTAGAAAACCATTAACTCGATTAATAGAAAAAACTTCATAATAATTTCAGACAAGAAGTACATTTTACTCTATGATAAATATACCTATCACGAAACAAGTAAGCTTATGATCCGATTGTTCTTTCTATTACCTATTCTTATGTGCGCTGTCTGGTGGTGGTACCTTAACAATCACGGTTATAGTATAAAAGAAGGTTTAAAAGGTTTTATTTATATTTTATCTTTTAATGCCGTGATTGTACTGTTTTTTGTCACTATGATTTATGTGACCCACCAATAATTAGCTACTCATTCGCGTTACAAATGCATCCGCAAAACGTGGCGCCGCCTTAGGGTCCATATTGAAATATAATGAGGGCTCTATTAATTCCGCCTCCATCAAGGCAAATTCTTTGCCCTGCTCTTTATCCCCTGTACGTACATAATCGAGTCGTGCGTATAAAGGCATTTCTCCAACTTCACCTGAAATGGCTAATAAACTTTGCTGCGCCTGCATTTGCAGTGATGATTCTGGTTCAATTAGTTGTAATTGCCCACCATGCTCTTCCTGCACTCTAAAGTCATCTTGCTTTGGCGTTTTTAAAATGGCGTGACTGTACTCACCATTAAAATAAAACAACGAAAACTCTCCTTCTTCAATAACACTTTTTATAAAAGGTTGAACCATAAATTCACTGTGACTAAATACTGCCTGTAACTCTGGTAATGAATGTATTGAATCTTCTTTTTTTAACCAAAAAGTATTATCAGCATTGGCACTAATACGTGGCTTAATTACTATTTGAGAGCATTTAAAATATTCAAAGAACTTGGATAAATCGTTAGTTGAAAAGTTTGAACTCCACAGTGTAGGTACGATATTAATGTTATTTTCAGCAAGTGACTTTAAATAAATTTTATCTATATTCCACCGCACTGTTGCAAGTGAATTTAGTAGTATCGCTGTTGATTGCTCAATCTGCTCTAATACCTTAATAAAATCACGAGCATCATCTTGATAATCCCAAGGACTTCGAATAATAACCGCATCAAATTTTTGCCATTCGACATTATTGCTTCGCCATGAGACGAGTTCTGTTTGCCAATTAAGTGCTGCCATAGGTTCATCAATCAAATTGTCATAGCACTCAAAATCAGACAAATCATCCATAGTTAGTATTGCACAACGTTTCATCTCTTTCCTTAAATGTATACAGTATAATCGTTAAAAATAATAACAAATATTCAAGCTGTTATTAAGCAATTTTAGTACTCATGGCTTATTATTTAACTATAATAATATTCAACTTTACTCATGTATGGAATCGAAATGCTCATAATTGACCAAAGCGTGCTAGATGATATAGGACGTGGTTTTTCAGTTCCTGCCCAACCTAAGCTTTTGCTAAGTTTATTAAAGTTAATGGCGGAGCCTAGCCCTGATGTAAATTCGATTGCTGACTGTATCAGTAAGGATATTGCCGTCAGTGCTGCTATTTTAAAAGCCGTAAACTCACCATTATATGGTTTGAGTAGAACCGTGACAGACATAAAAATGTCAGTTAATTATATCGGTATTTACGGCGTGGTAATGTTAGTAACGGGCAGTTTACTCAAGAAAAGTTTTGATCCTAAGAGTTGTAGTATTGATCTTGAGCTTTTTTGGACTGCGACTAGTGATCTTTCTAGTACTGCAGTCGCGATAGGAAAGAAATTCAAAAAGAATATTCCCGTCGACAAACTATCAAGTTTAGGGTTATTCCATGCTTGTGGTATACCTGTAATGGCAATGAAATATCAAGATTATCAAGATATAATTGATCAAGCATTAGTGACTTCTGAGCAGTCTCTTATCGAATTAGAAGAAAAGCATTATCAGGCAAACCATGCAACCGTTGGCTATTATGTGGCAAGCTCTTGGCGTTTACCTAAGGATGTCTGCCAAATAATATTGCAACATCACGAACGAGATTATTTAGATAATATTAATGGCTCAGTGGAGCAGGATATGTTCGCGGTTTTAAAGTTAGCAGAGCACATCATGTCATTAAAATATTTAGACTGCGCGGCTCCAGATTGGGCGTATATTGAACCAGCTGCACTTGCGATTTTAGGAATTGAACAAAGTGAACTAAGTAACACCATTACACAACTAACCGAATCCTTGTCATAAAGTGCCTGGTTACTGAAAAGTTGCAATTGAATACTATGAAATATTAGTAAATTTCGCCCAAGACAATAGCATGAGTCTAAAATCATCAAGACCACAAGCAGCACTTTCATTTTGATCAAGATTAATATGTTCAGAGGTTAGCATTTCTGGTAATGGTTCGGCACCATTTAAACTAGCGTTTGTTTGTATTTCAACATCATCTTGGCTAATAGCAATAGAGTACTCATGCCCAGATATAACAATTTCACTTTGTATACCTTTATCCACTAAATCAATTGCTGTTAATAATTCAGTTAATTTATGACTATCATGCCGTAACTCTACTTCCATCCATGGTCCAACGACTTCATGCTCTAAAGAAAATCGTGCTTTTGCCTCTCCTGTGATCGCATCATGTAAAAATTCGTATTCCATAAGCTTGCCATTTAAATTTGCCTAAAAGGCTATCATTAACCTTCTTATATTGTAGCATTATATTAGCCTTTTAGCGGTGTTAAAACAGTTTATACCTGCAAGCTACTCATAACTTAACGAATTAAATTTATCTTTATGGGTTAAATATAAATGATTGCTTTAAAAGTAAACAAAGAATAATTTTACGACTTTTACTTTTGCTTTTTTAGTAGTCGTAATAAGCTAACGTGATAAATCCCCCTTGTGATCTTAATAATAAAAAGAAAGTTTATGCCCCAAAGCAGTATTTCTCATAATAAAACTGACCATTATCTACTTGCTATTGATAATGGTACGCAAAGTGTTCGTGCAATTATCTTTGATCTTCACGGGCAAGAAATTGCAAAGAGTAGAGTAGAACTCGAACCATATTTTTCAACTGCACCAGGGTGGGCAGAGCAAAATCCTGATTATTATTGGCAAATGTTATGTAAAGCGTGTCAACAGCTTTGGCAAAAAATTGATTTTCCTAAATCAAAAATAAAATCCATGGCAATAACAACTCAACGCGCGACAGTCATCAATCTAGATAAAAATGGTAATCCATTACGACCTGCTATTGTCTGGCTTGATCAACGTCAACAGTCGACTTTAGATAAAATGCCTTGGTACTGGCGAGGAATATTTAAAGTGCTAGGAGAAAGTGGCACTGTTGAGTATTTTCGCTCTCAAGCAGAAGCAAACTGGTTAAAGCATCAGCAAGATGACATTTGGCAAAACACTCATAAATATCTATTACTGTCAGGTTTTCATAGTTTTAAATTAACAGGGAAATATGTAGATTCTGTATCAAGTCAAGTAGGTTATCTGCCTTTTGATTTCAAGCGCCTTAACTGGTGTAAGCCTCGTGATTGGCGCTGGCATGCATTACCCATTACCCAAGCAATGTTGCCTAAACTTATTCCTTGTGGGGAAGTTTTAGGGAAAATCACCAAACAAGCCGCACTTGAAACAGGTATCCCTCAAGGTTTATCTATTATTTCTGCCGGTGCAGATAAAGCCTGTGAGGTATTAGGCTCAGGTTGTACACAGCCTAATGTCGGCAGCTTAAGTTATGGTACAACAGCTACTTTTAATACCACCAATGCCAAATATGTGGAAGCGATAAAACACCTTCCTGCATACCCTGCTGCGATGCCTGCAAGCTATAATACTGAAATGATCGTACAACGAGGCTACTGGATGGTCAGCTGGTTTAAACGTGAATTTGGATTAAGAGAGCAACAATTAGCTGATGAACAAGGCATTGCAGCAGAGGTGTTTTTCGATGAGTTACTTAAAGAAGTGCCTCCTGGCTCTATGGGGCTTATTTTACAGCCCTATTGGAACCCTGGTATTCGTAACCCTGGTCCAGAAGCAAAAGGAGCAATGATTGGTTTTGGTGATGTTCATACTAGAGCTCATATTTACCGAGCCATTATTGAGGGCCTAGCTTATGCACTACGTGAAGGAAAAGAATTATCAGAGAAAAAATCAGGAGTAAAAATTACTAAATTAAAAGTCTCCGGTGGTGGTTCACAAAGTAATGAAGCAATGCAAATTACCGCTGATATTTTTGGCATTACGGCTGAGCGACCACACACCTTTGAGACATCTGCTTTAGGTGCAGCGATCAATGCCGCCGTTGGTATTGGGCTTTATGAAGACTACCAAACTGCGATAATGCATATGACACATGATGGAGACAAATTTGAGCCTATTGAAGAAAATAAAGTGATATACGAGCAGCTATATCGAAGCGTTTATCAAAAGATGTACCAAAGGTTAAACCCTCTATACAAATCAATTCGTACGATAACTGGTTATCCTAAATAACCATGAGGTAGCATAGGATGAAGACCGTTAGTAGTTATAAGCGAGTAATGACTAGATGAATTGTGAATTACTGACGAATATGCGCTCGATTATAACTTACATTATCGGGAAATAATGCTTTGAGCTTTCCTTCACCTGCCAACTTTTTAATGCGCTCATCAAAATATTTTTTAAGACCATTTCCTTCTGGCGTATCATGAAACACCACGTAAATTGGCGAGTATTCCACGAGTATTAATTTCGGTAGTATTTGGGTGGCTTCATCAAGGTTATAGTCATACTCGACAACTACATCAACTTTGCCTTTATCAATTAATAGATAACAATGCTCTAAATCTGTTTCTATTATATTGTCCATCGGTAAAAAGCTAACATGACTAAGTAAAGAGGAACCAATATTTAAACAAGCAGTAAGTTCTTTATCTTTGGCTATAAAACGAGTTAGCACATCTTGATCACGCATAAATGCATAAAGGGGATATTCATAATCTATATGGTAAGATGAAAAAATAGCATTAGTTAATTTTTCACTGCGGTAGGCACCCACTAATACGTCTGCTTGTTTATTTTCAAATGCTCTTAGTGCCCTTGACCAAATACTACTTTCTTTATTGACTGCAAAGTTAATGTTAAATACTTCATCAATAATATCCCAATAAACACCTGAGCCATCTATATTGGTATAGTCTACCCAATTTCCTGAAATCGCTTTAATCTTTTTACGCTTATCCCAAGCCACTATAGTACGTTCGGTAATTTCATACTTCGCCTGCAATTTAGCTAAAGTGCCATTATCATTAAGCTGATTAAATGCTTTCAATAACGGCTCTTTTAAATGTGCTTGTTTGGGTGATAGATAATGGTAATCATATTCCAAAGCAACGGTTTCAATAATTAGATGGGGGTTTTCATCAGCTTTTTCAGACAACTGAAAGTCCATAATTAAAGCCGAATCTACTCGTCTTTTTAAGATCATCTCGTTTAATTTCTGAGGATTTAAAATGGCTAATTTATCCATAGACTTACGGAGTGTTTTTGCATATTGCTCAGATATATGGCTGCCCTTTGCATAAATGATCGAGCTAATATCTTCATCTAAGCAGTATCCACACCTTTGCCTATCGCTTACTTTCAACAACTCAAAATGTAAGACTTTAAAAGGCACCCTAATTAAATCGGGGTATTCTTTCTCAATAACAGTCGCTCTAGCTAGCGCGGCAGTTAATTTATCTTGATTAACAAGATCTAATTCATGAGCTCCCAGTGTGTTAATCCATCTAACTTTATTACCAGTCAGCGCATACGCCTGAGTTAAAACTTCTTTAATATACTGTGCTTTAGCAACTGCCGGCGGCTCTCTTAATTTAACAATGTTAACTTCTTCTGAAAATGAAGCTGTCGCCACCAGAGAAAGGAAGAGGAACATAAAAGGTAAAAAATCAAGCAATCGATATTTCATAAATTGATGTCAGAATCGAAGGTAAAAAAGGGAAAACCACTTCCTACATAATAACACAGGAAATCAGATATTGAGCATTACTAGATTATTCGTCAGAATTAACAATATATTAAAGAGCATTCACATAAAGTTAATGGTAAATTAATATAAAACAAAAATTAAGGGATGAATATGACGATAATGCAAAAGGTGTACTGGTTAATTGCTAGCTTGGGAAATATTTTTGCGCTAACCCTATGGCTTAATTCGGGTAGCAGCGTTTTGTTTATTTTTACCCTACTTTATACCTTAGTTGGTTATTACGACTTAAAATACAGTAAACATAGCTTAAACCACCTTTACCCTGTTGTTGCTTATATTCGTTATTTTCTCGAATCTTTTCGGGTCGAAATTCAACAATACTTCATTGCCAATGATATTCAAGAACGCCCTTTTAACCGAGAGCAACGTACCCTAGTTTATCAAAGAGCTAAAAATATTCGTGATACTATTGCCTTTGGCACGCAGCGTAATTTGGTCGAAGAAAACTACCTTAGTCTATGGCATTCATTATCTCCTAAAAAAATACTCGCTACGGCTAAACGAGTCACTATAGGTGGCGATGATTGCCAACAGCCTTATCAAGCATCCTACTTAAATATTAGTGCCATGAGTTTCGGCTCTTTGAGCAATAATGCAATTGAAGCACTCAATTTGGGGGCGAAAAAATCAGCTTGCTACCATAATACCGGAGAAGGCGCAGCCAGCCCTTACCACTTAAAGCATGGAGGAGATATTGTCTGGCAAATAGGAACTGGCTTATTTGGTTGTCGCGATGAACAAGGTAACTTTTCTGCTGAAAATTTCACTGCGATAGCAACACAAGCGCAAGTTAAGATGATAGAAATAAAACTATCACAAGGAGCAAAACCCGGTCATGGCGGCGTACTTCCACAAGCAAAAATCACCGAAGAAATTGCCCGCATTCGAAATATTCCAATGGATAAAGACTGTGTATCGCCGGCAATTAACCCTGAATGCACCACGCCTAAATCCTTACTTGCTTTTATTGAAAAATTAAGAGCATTAAGTCACGGAAAGCCTATTGGTATAAAGCTTTGTATTGGTAACCCCGCTGAGTTTCTCAGTGTTTGTAAAGCAATGTTAGAGACTAATATACAGCCTGATTTTATCACTATCGATGGTGCTGAAGGTGGCACAGGTGCAGCTCCAGTAGAATTTAGTAATCGATTAGGTATGGTTTCCCTTGAAGGCATTAACTTTGCTCATAATGCCTTAGTCGGGGTTGGGTTAAGAGATAAAATAAAACTGATTGGCTCAGGAAAGACAGCATCAAGTTTTGATTTATTAGCGAAAATAGCTGCCGGCGCTGATATAGTCAATGCCGCTAGAACCATGATGATGGCGATAGGCTGTATTCAATCAAGGCACTGCAATACCAATAATTGTCCCACTGGCATTGCAACTCAAAACCCACAACGAGCAAAAGCTATTAATATTGAAGATAAGAGTGAGCGGGTTAAGAATTTTCACCATAATACCTTAGAAAGCTTTTATGAGCTGGTTGGCAGTATGGGTTTAGATGATCCAAAGCACTTACTACCGCAAATGATCAAGCGTCGTTCCCCTTACGGTGCTCAAATGTCAACAGGCAGTTTAATTTCACCACTTAAATCAAATGCCTTACTCGATAATGAAATTGCTGATGAATCTTGGCATCATTGGTGGCATAGTAGTTCAGCTGAACAATTTTATGTTGCTGATACTTATATTTTATCGCCGCCAGAGTTTAGTCACAATACATAACATTTTTACATTAACCTAGGACTATACAATGAAAAAAATATACATAGCATTACTGATGTTTTTATTTTCAAATATGGCAATAGCTGATAATAATTCCAAAGCTATCGCCAATTTCAAAAAATCACCTCAAGTGGAAGCGTTTTTTAAAAGTGCTTATGGCTACGCGATATTCCCGACAATAGGTAAAGGGGGTTTTGGTATAGGCGGCGCCTATGGCGATGGTGTGGTTTATAAGCAAGGGAAAAAGTCAGGCACCACATCAATGGCCCAATTAACGATAGGCTTTCAATTGGGTGGACAAGCTTTTAGTGAAATAATTTTCTTTGAAGATAAAAGATCTTATGACAAATTCACCAGTGGAAATTTTGAGTTTAGTGCACAGGCATCAGCGGTAGCCATTAATGCTGGCGCCAATGCCAAAACGAGTACAACGGGAACTTCCGCTGGAGCAGCGACTAGCCCAGATAAAAACAAACAGGAAGGTATTTATCAAAATGGTATGGCTACTTTTACTTATATCAAAGGTGGCTTGATGTATGAAGCTGCTCTAGGTGGTCAGAAATTTAGTTTCGAAAAACTCGAAAATTAGCAATCCGCACATATTCAAAAATGAAAAAAGGAGTTGCGCTAGCAGCTCCTTTTTTGTTTCACCAAATAACTTATTTAATCCACATTTAGTTGTTAGCTTTAACGCCTAGTAACTCTCTAACAGATTGTGCTATTTCTTCTATGCGACTTGCATCAGCGGGCGCAATAAAAATAGTATCATCCCCTGCTAATGTTCCTAAAATTCCTGCAGATTCCCCCATACTATCAAGCATTCTTGAAATAAGTGGCGCGCCACCAATACCGGTTTTTAAAATAATTTGCATACCATTATGCTTAACACTTAACACTACAGATTCGATAGCATGTTTAGACTTAGGAACAGCCAGCTCGTCAGGCAAAATATAAATCATTTCATTATTGGCATTACGGGTTTTCACCGCGCCTAATTTAGATAACAAACGGGATATTTTCGCCTGTGACATATTTTCAAACCCTTGCTCAGACAAGGCTTGTGCTAACTGCCCTTGAGAGCCATAACATTGCTCTTTCAACAATCGTTTAAAAGCATGTACTAAATTGGATTCATTTTGTTTTCTCAGTGTGGTCATTGTTATGACATCTCGCAATAATAAATTTTAATAGTGAAGTACAATAATATTGACATTATTCTACACGAAAAAAATGTAATTGGCACAGTTAGCTTGACTGAACATAGGCACTCAAGCACACTAATTCATACTGTAATTTCATTAACATTAATTTTACATGTTCATTCAAAATAATAATCGAGATTTTTATGAAAAAAATTGCATCATCATTAGTTGCTGCGCTATTAACCATTAGCTCAAGTTCTGTACTTGCCAATGAAGGTATGTGGCAACCAAACCAATTACCCTCTATCGCTAAACAGCTTACTGAAGCAGGACTTGAGTTAAATCCCAATGATTTAACTGATTTAACTGGCTTTCCAATGGGAGCAATTGTTAGCTTAGGCGGTTGTACGGCTTCTTTTGTTTCTGATCAAGGTCTTGTCGCCACCAATCATCACTGTGTTTATGGTTCAATACAATATAATTCAACCGCAGAAAACAACTTGCTTAAGAACGGTTTTTTAGCAAAAACGTTATCAGACGAACTACCGGCGACTCCCGGCAGTCGCATTTACGTTACTGAAGAAATCAATGAAGTTACTAAGCTTGTAAAAGCAGGATTAACTGAAGCAATGTCAGGTAGCGAGCGTTATAAAGCTCTAGACTTAAATTCCAAAAAATTAGTAGCTGAATGTGAAAACGATGACAGATATCGTTGTAGCGTAGTGAATTTTCACGGCGGCTTGGAATACTATTTATTTAAACAGCTGACCATACGTGATGTACGATTAGTGCATGCTCCTGCAAGTAGCATAGGAAAATATGGCGGCGATATTGACAACTGGATGTGGCCAAGACATACCGGCGATTACGGCTTTTATCGCGCCTACGTAGGTAAAGATGGTCAACCTGCTGACTACAGCGAAGATAATGTGCCTTACCAGCCAAAGCATCATTTAAAGGTAAATAAAAGTAGTGTTGATGATGGCGACTATATAATGGTATTAGGTTACCCAGGTAGAACCAACCGTTATAGAACCGCTTATGAGGTAGAAAACCAATTCACTTGGGTTTATCCACAAGCGAAGGCCTATCGTGAAGAAATCATTGCTCTTATCCATGAACATTCAGAAGTTGGTAGTGAATCACGCATAAAATATGAAAGCACTCTTGCAGGTCTTGCTAACTACGCCAAAAACTATGGCTCAATGATCCACAGTTATAATAAAGGCAGCTTTGCCGCACGCAAAACTAAACTTGAAACTGATTTAGCCCAGTGGATAAACAGCAGTAAAGAGCTTAAGTCTGAATACGGCGAATCATTAAACGGGTTAAACAACTTACTTAAAATGGATAACGCACAACAAGCGCGAGATCTAATTTTAGGCTATTTACGCTATAGCAAAATGCTCAATAGTGCTAACAAATTGCATAGGTTAGCGGTAGAAAAGCAAAAACCAAACATTGAACGCGAACGTGGTTATCAAGAACGTGATATTGCTCGATTTGAGCAAAGTATGAAAGCGGTTAATCGCCGTTATGATGCAAAAATTGACCTTGAAATTGTCTTTGCTATGTTAAGCCATTATGTCGCACTACCTAAAGAAGAGCGTGTTAGCTCAATTGATAGTTTCTTCGGATTAAAAAACATCACCGCAAGCAACTTCAATGAGAAAAAGCTACGCAAACAGCTAAACCGTATGTACAAAAATACAAAACTTAATTCTCAAGAGCAACGTCTAGCGTGGATGAATAAAGAGCTGAGCGAATTTGAAAACAGTCGTGACCCTTTTATTCAATTAGCCGTAACAAGCTTTAAAGAGCGTAAAGCAATTGAAGATAAATCAAAAGAGTTAACCGGTGAAATTCAAACTTATCGTCCGAAATACATGGCAGCATTAATTGCCTATTTTAATGATAATAATTTACCTGTTTATGCGGATGCTAATAGCACTCTACGTATCACCTACGGTAATGTTAAAGGCTATTCTCCTCAAGATGGGTTAACAGCGACACCTTATACCACTCTTGAAGGTATCGTAGCAAAAGACACTGGCGTAGCTCCTTTTGACGCTCCTAAAAAGCAACTTGAACTCATCAATGATAAACGTTATGGCGAGTATGCTAAAAAATCTCTTGGCTCAGTACCAGTTAACTACCTTGGAACACTAGATATAACCGGCGGTAATTCAGGCTCACCGACATTAAATGATAAAGCTGAATTTGTTGGTTTAGTATTTGACGGTGTCTATGAAAGTATTATTGGCGACTGGGATTACGATCCTAAGTTAAATCGTTCAATTCATGTTGATATACGTTACATGCTTTGGGTAATGGAGCATGTTGACGGTGCAACAAACTTAATTGAAGAAATGGATATTGTTGAATAACCATTTGCTTTAAAACTCTTTAAAAAAATCCGGCAACTGCCGGATTTTTATTTTCTGTATGACTAGAATAATGCATAACTTCCCTGCTCACGCAGAAAACTATTCATCCGGCTGAATAATCACTTTGCTATCATGCTGTTTTTTCTGTTGGCGCTTTTCTACAGTCACTGCTTCGATAGTTTTTTCGACAAAGGGATCAGGGCTAAACATTTGTACTAACACCCCAAAAGCAATTGCTACTCCACGCTTTTTTCTTGCAAAATGAATTAATAACTTAGCAATAAATGCAAAGACAATAAACACAAACCAAGGTGCTAGCACTAAATAAAATGCACTTTCCATATTGGAATTCCTAAAATAATTGAGTTACTCCTTCAGCTTGAATGTTGTGAAGGATAAAGTTTCTTTTCAATTAAATTTAGAAAGGGAGTTAAGCGCTTTTTGTCGCTCAGCCTGATAACTAGCTTGCCCTTGATAATGAGTGTTTTTCTGGGCTTGAATATCGCGATGAACATTGTTTTGTTGTTGACGTGCTTGGTTATAAATCACACTATCCCATGAGTTAATAACCTTGTGACAACACGTGTTGGTTAGGAATACTGATAATTTTTCCTCATTAACAATAATCTCTACCGTTTTTTGCTGAACTAATAATGACAAACTCTTAACCAGTTTGGAGTGGCTGTTTTTACTAAAAATGCCATCATTACTGGTAAGGTTTAGCTGTGAAGGTGCATCAACCAGTAGCGAAGGTGTTGCATGGTCAATGTTAAGTAAAGAAGACAAGGAAACGGCTATAGCAGCATTCGCTGATAAACCGATACTCAATACCAGTAATAGTTTTAACCAAAACTGTTGCAAATTAACTTCCTTTTTAATGAACCAAGGTACTTGGTAACTATGTATACAAAGATAAAAATAATAATATCTTCTTCTTAAATAAGGTGTATTTCATTATTTTCAAGGGCAGATTCCTCTAAACAAAAAAAGGCCGCCATTTGGCGACCTTTTCAAAGTATTAAATATTCGATTGTTTTTTCATTTGGTATTGATTAAGCAAACATACCTTTCATCATCCAGAAGAATATAATCGATAAACCGGCACCAACTGGTAACGTGATTACCCAAGAAACAACAATGTTACGTACCACACCTAAGTTAATAGCTGCGATACCTCTGGCCATACCCACACCCAAAACGGCACCCACTAATGTTTGCGTAGTTGAGATAGGAAGACCCGCACCAGAAGCGATAACAACGGTACAAGCCGCAGCTAACTCAGCAGCAAATCCGCGACTTGGTGTTAAATGTGTAATACCTTTACCAATAGTGGCAATAACTTTGTGACCAAATATTGCTAAACCTGCCACAATACCAAAACCACCAAGCGGTAAAATCCACCAAGCAATTGCTGATTTAGCTGCAATTTGACCACCATTATCAACAATACTTACTACTGCAGCTAGTGGACCAATCGCATTCGCAACATCATTTGAACCGTGTGCAAAGGCCATACAACATGCAGTCACTATCATTAGAATCGCAAAGACTTTTTCAACATTAGCATAATGAGTTTTCAGCTCAGCTGTTTCATCAAACTTAATGCGACTAATAAAGTATTTACCAACCATGGCAACAACTACAGCCGTTATCACGGCATAAATATAACCGTCTGCCGTTCCAATGTGTAGGTTAAGATGCTTTAAGCCTTTCTTTATTGTCACTAACGCAAGCACAAAGCCCGCCATAAACATATAAAGTGGAACCCAACGCTTGGCTTGCTGTAATGGTTTTTCTGTATCAAAAATTAGTTTTTGTGCACTATTGAAAATCAAAAATGCAATAACACCTGAAATAAGTGGTGTAATTATCCAACTACCAACAATACCGCCAACTTTTGACCAAGTTACGGCATCAACACTTACGCCCATCGCAGCAAAACCAACAATGGCACCAACAATAGAGTGAGTAGTTGATACTGGCCAACCTAATGCAGAAGCAATTAGTAACCAAGTTGCTGCCGCAAACAGTGCTGAGATCATACCAAAGACCAGCAGCTCAGGACTATCAACAAAGAAACTTGCGTCAATTATGCCTTTTCGAATAGTTGAAGTAACTTCACCACCCGCTAAATAAGCACCAGCAAATTCAAATATCATGGCAATAATAATTGCCTGCTTAATAGTTAACGCTTTCGAGCCAACTGAGGTACCCATTGCATTTGCAACATCATTAGCACCAATGCCCCACGCCATAAACAAGCCAACAACAGCAGCAATAATGACTAAGGTCGAACCTGAGTTAAGTAAAATATCCATCGGTTAAACCTTATTTTCTAGCTAAAAGAATTTCTAAACGTGCACCTACACGTTCAGCAAGATCGGCTAAATCGCCAACCCAGTCAATAATTTGATATAAGAACATTACATCAACAGGATTCAATTCACTTTCAAGCGCAAGTAAATCTTTACGTAATGCTATTTGCATCGTATCGGTATCATCTTCGATTTCATCAAGTTGATTGATCATTTTCTCCACCAACTCAACTTCTCTGCCTCGAAAGCCAGTTTCTAACAAGTCATCTAACTCATTAATGGCTTCAGCCGCTTTCTCTGTCGCAGCAATACATCTGGCTAGATAAGCATTAAATTGCTCTTGTAAGCTAGCAGGTATTTCTAATTTTCTTCCTAAAATTCGACCGGCAATATCTTTAGCTTTATTGGCTATTTTATCTTGCTGGGTAAGTAATTCGAGCAAGTCGGCGCGATCAACCGGCATGAATAAGCCACCTGGAAGCTCTAAACGTAACTGACGTTTTAAGACATCAGCATCTTGTTCTAATTTTGAGAGTTTACGACGTACTTTCGCGGCTTCACTCCAGTTTTGCTCACTACATGCCGCAAAGAAAGGAATAAGTTGGTTACTACATTTAACAACCAATCGAATATGTTTTTCTAATGGTTTAATAGGTGATTTTGCAAATACACCCAAAATTGAGTTTCTGGCCATAATAGGTTTCCAGTTATTTTTGTTGCAGATTCTTCGTTGCGGATAATAACGCATTTACTTTGCAATTACTAAAGGACAACATCTTCTATTAGAATATTACTAACATGACAATTATATGACAGTAATATGACAGAAATATTACAAAAATAAAACTGTTGTTTTTCAGAGGGATAAAAACAACAGTGTATAATAAACTACCATTAAGTACTCAGAGAGATTTGGAATTTATTTTAAGAAAAATTTATAAATTAACTTATGAATCAACTTATCATAAGGAGGAAAGGCGTTTGAGGCGGTATTTATTTTACCTTTTTGAAACACTGACTTCGCTTTTGAAAAAGTTAAAAAGCCTTCGTGACCATGGTAATGCCCCATTCCTGAAGGGCCAATGCCCCCAAATGGCATATCGTCTTGGGCAACATGCATAGCAGCATCATTTAAACAAACACCGCCAGCATGAGTACGCTCTAAAACAGTTTGTTGCGTGCTACTATCATGACTACATAAGTATAATGCTAATGGCCTTGATCTAGCGTTGACATAGGCAATAGCATCATCTATTTCGTTATAACTAACAATAGGTAGTAAGGGCCCGAAAATCTCGTCCTGCATTAATAACATGTCATCATTAACATTATTAACTAAAGTTAAGGGCATTTTCCCTGCATTCAGACAATCTTGCTCACTATCGCTGCCTAGAGGCGTAATTATGGCTCCTTTTGCTTTAGCATCGCTACGCCACTGATTCAAACGTTGTAATTGTGCTTCGTTAATTATACTAGAATAGTCTTTATTGCTAGCAACGCTCGGATACATTTTAGTGAACTGCTGACTTAAAGCTTGTTTCAACTCATCAATACGCGTCGCAGGACAAAGAATATAATCTGGAGCCACACACGTTTGTCCGGCATTTAACGTTTTGCCTAAAATAAATCGCGAAACAGCATCCTTTATATCTATTTTATTATCGATTATGGTAGGTGATTTACCGCCTAGCTCTAATGTCACTGGAGTTAAGTTTTTTGCCGCTGCTGCCATAACGATTTTACCAACCCGTGTTGAGCCAGTGAAAAGTAAATGATCAAACGGCTGAGCTGAAAAGTGCGCAGCGACGTCTGGTCCACCATTAATAACGGCCACTTTACTCGTTGGAAAAATATCATTGATTAACTTTTTGATAACCTCATTGGTGGCCGGTGTAAACTCTGACATTTTAATCATCGCTCTATTACCCGCCGCGAGTGCTGTTGTTAATGGCCCAAGAGAAAGAAATATTGGATAATTCCAAGGAGTAATAATACCAATGACCCCTAACGGCTGATACATAACAAAAGCTTTTGCAGGCTGAAATAATACCCCTACATGACGTTTTGAGGGTTTCATCCATTTTTTAATATGTTTTATTGCGTAATTAATTCCCATAATAGTCGGCATTAAATCGCCCATTTTACTGTCATCAACACTTCGACAGCCAAAATCTTGAGACAATGCCGTAACTAATGCCTCTTGGTGTTCCAGAATCGCCGACTTTAAGGTAAGTAAATCTGCAATACGCGCTTGTGCTGAAAGATAAGGCTGGCTAGCAAAGTCTTGTTTTTGTGCTAATAAAACCTCATCAACCGCATTTATCTCTTGCTGATCATCTGCTGCACTGTACACATTATTAGCCATCGTCAATCACCTTAATTTTATTCTTGTCATTAATTACTTTGTGCAGTTACTATAAACATTACGGTTAAAAAAGTAACATTAATAACTGCTCCGATGAGCCATATAAGCATACTATCTAATGAATGGCGATAGTTTTCTTACTAATAAAAACAATATAAATAGAACTAATGTATGAAAATTGAAAACATAATGAGTAATAAACTAATTACCCTTTCAATGGATGCCCCATTAAGTAAAGCCAAGCAACTATTTGAAGAGCATAATATTCATCATTTACTGATCACTGACGATGATGAATCTTTAGCGGGAGTGATCACAGATAGAGATCTTTATAAGCATTTAAGTCCAACTGTTGGCACCAGTCAGGAATCACATCGAGATACCGCTTTATTACAGAAAAAACTACATCAGATCATGACAAGAAGTTTAACCACCGCACATATAGATACGCCTATCACAAAAGCGGTGATAATGTTTTATGATAACCATATCTCTTGTTTACCTATTGTTGATAGTGATAATAAACTTGTTGGTATTATGACTTGGCGAGATATTTTAAAAATATTGGCTTTACGCTATAAAAAAAAGCTAACAACAACCAAATAGGTATCGCTAGCTTTTTATAAAATATAATGGTTTATCAACCTATCTACTGCCGTTAAACCATTTATTCAATCATATTAATCATCAGGATTATCAAAACCATCAAGGGTAACGCCAGCTAAACCGCCTGTACCCCCTTGCTCATTACTACGCAGTTTAATCATTAAGCGTAAATCATTTGGTGAATCCGCATGATGAAGAGCATCGGCATAAGTGATCAAACCCTGTTGGTATAAATTAAATAGCGCTTGATCAAAGGTTTGCATACCTTGCTCATTGGATTTCTCCATCACTTCTTTAATGCTACCTACTTCACCTTTTTTAATCAGCTCAGCAACATAAGGTGAATTAAGTAAAATTTCTATCGCGGCAACTCGGCTATTACCATCTTTAGTGGGAACTAATTGCTGTGCGATAATACCACGTAAATTTAAAGCCAAATCAAATAATAATTTACCGTGTTGATCAGCAGGTACTAAATGCATAATACGGTCAATAGCTTGGTTAGCGTTATTCGCATGCAAGGTAGCAATACATAAATGACCTGTTTCAGCAAAACTTAACGCATGCTCCATGGTTTCTTGGTTACGAATCTCACCAATAAGAATTACGTCAGGCGCTTGGCGTAACGAGCTCTTTAATGCAGCGTCAAATGACTCGGTATCTAACCCAACTTCACGTTGCGTGATCATACTTTTAGCATGTTCATGAACAAATTCCACAGGATCTTCAATGGTCAAGATATGGCCGCGTGAGTTTCGGTTTCGATAACCAATAAGTGAAGCCATTGAAGTAGATTTACCTGTACCAGTACCACCGACAAATAACACTAGGCCACGTTTTGACATCACTACATCTTTAAGTACTGAAGGAAGGCCAAGTTCATCCGCATCAGGGATTTCTGTCACGATACGACGAATAACCATGCCAGCCATATCACGTTGCCAAAAAGCAGAGATACGAAAACGGCCAATATTCTCAACAGAGATAGCAAAGTTACATTCTTTTTCCTCATCGAATTGGCGTACTTGCTTTTCATTCATGGCATTGCGAACTAAGCCTAACGACTCTTCTGCTGACAACGTGTGATCGGTTATGGGTTGTAGTTCACCATTAATTTTTGCACTGACCGCTAGTTTGGCCGTAACAAACATATCTGATGCGCCTTCACTAACCATTTTTTCTAATAACTGATGGAAATTCATTTGCTACCTACTTAAACTAGAAACTGCTAAATTGATTTTTATCTACGGCTTTTTCCATCGCGGCACCTTTTGTGATCATGCCGCGATTAACTAAATTTTGTAAACATTGATCCATCGTTTGCATGCCATTAGACATACCTGTTTGAATTGCACTATACATCTGAGCAATTTTGTCTTCACGAATAAGATTACGAATAGCAGGAGTACCTATCATTATTTCATGTGCGGCAACTCGTCCCCCACCTACTTTTTTAATCAATGTTTGAGAGATAACAGCTCTAAGTGACTCTGATAACATAGAGCGCACCATAGACTTTTCTTCTCCCGGAAATACATCAATAATACGGTCAATGGTTTTAGGAGCAGACGTTGTATGTAAAGTACCAAAAACTAAATGACCAGTTTCTGCTGCTGTCATCGCAAGACGAATCGTTTCTAAGTCACGCATTTCACCAACCAGTATAACATCAGGATCTTCACGAAGGGCTGAGCGTAATGCCGCTTCAAAACTTAATGTATCTCGATGCACTTCCCTTTGGTTAATCAAACACATTTTATTTTCATGTACAAATTCAATAGGATCTTCGATGGTTAAAATGTGATCATGTTTCGAGTTATTAATATAATCAACCATGGCCGCCAAGGTAGTTGATTTACCCGAGCCCGTAGGACCTGTTACCAATACCAAGCCACGCGGGGTATCTGAGATATCTCTGAATATATCAGGGCAACCTAAATCATCAAGAGATAGTATTTTACTTGGAATAGTACGAAATACTGCCGCAGGGCCACGGTTTTGATTAAAAGCATTAACCCTGAAACGTGCTAAATTAGGTACTTCAAAAGAAAAATCCACTTCCAAGTTTTCTTCATATTCTTTACGTTGTCTATCGTTCATGATGTCATAAACTAAAGCATTAACATCCTTAGCATCAAAGGCGGGTATGTTTAATTTACGAACATCGCCATCAACACGGATAGACGGAGGCGTACCTGTTGATAAATGTAAATCTGATGCGTCATGTTGCACACTAAAGGCAAGTAATTCGGTAATATCCATAAAAAACCCCTGTTATATATTGTAATTGTTCCATTGAAAGTTGAACAACTTTCTCAAAAAAGTCAAAATAGTGTTCGTATTGATACTAAGTAAAAGATTATAAATGCCGAACCTCAACCAAAGCATCACAGAAAACATTAATAAAATTAAAGCACAAATTAGTCAAGCTTGTCTTAATACTGATATCAATAATAATAGGCAAGATCCTGTCAGTTTGCTTGCTGTAAGCAAAACCAAGCCTAGTTTGGCTGTTGAGCATGCTTATCAAGCTGGCCAACGTCATTTTGGCGAAAATTATTTACAAGAAGCCATTGAAAAAATTGCTGACCTGTCAGAGTTACCTGACATTTGTTGGCACTTTATTGGTCCAATACAATCAAATAAAACCAAGCTGATAGCGCAAAATTTTAACTGGGTTCATACCGTTGATAGAGCCAAAATAGCCCTGCGACTTAATGACCACTTAAACGAACAAAATCATGAAAATAATTGTCAAGATACTCCGCTAAACATTTGTTTACAAGTGAATATTAGTGATGAAGCATCAAAATCAGGCATTATGGCGAGTGAAATGTTATCTCTCGCTAAAGTGGTTGATAATTGTGATAATCTTACCTTAAGAGGTTTAATGGCCATTCCGGCTAAAAATGCTGCACTTGATAGTTATCAAAACATGCAGCACTTGTTTAAAACATTACAAGCCCAATATCCAACAGTAGATACACTCTCAATGGGAATGTCGAACGATTTAGATATTGCTATTGCGCATGGCGCTACCATGGTCAGAATCGGCACTGCCATTTTTGGTCAAAGAGAAACGAAAACAACCTAAGCGATAACAACTTGCGCTTACTAAATGAGAAGTTTGTGAAAATTCACAACTAATATGACATGAATAAAATAGCATTTATTGGTGCCGGAAATATGGCACGAGCCATTATCATCGGCTTAGTGAATTCAGGTGTTTCAGCCAGTGACATCATAGTGGCTAATCCTTCACCTGAAAAAAGAATACAACTTGCCAATGAATTTGGCGTGCAACAAACAGACGATAATCTTAAAGCAGGAGCATTTGCCGATATTATCGTACTTAGTGTTAAGCCGCATTTCATCTGTGATGTTTGTCAACAATTAGCGGATGAAATTGATATCAGCAATAAGCTTTTTGTCTCTGTTGCTGCAGGTACTACAGTGGCACAGATTCAACAAGCTCTGAAGTCTAACCCTCCAGTCGTTAGAGTTATGCCTAATACTCCATCGCAATTAGGTTTAGGTATGAGCGGCATGTATGCCTCAACTGAAGTAAATGATGCACAAAAAGCCGCCAGTGATAAATTAATGTCTGCGGTTGGTAAAGTTATATGGCTTGCTACTGAAGATAAAATAAATGATATTATTGCCGTAGCAGGCTCTGCGCCGGCATACTTTTTCTTGTTTATGGAAGCAATGGAAAAGCACGCGCAAGAATTAGGCTTTAGCGCACAAGAAAGCAGAATGCTAGTACAGCAAACCGCCCTAGGTGCAGCACAAATGGTTGAACATAATAACGTTGCCATTAGTACCTTAAGAGAAAATGTTACTTCAAAAGGCGGCACTACCTTTGCAGCCCTTGAACAATTTAGAACGGATGGCATTGAAACCATGGTTAGCAATGCGATGAATGCCGCAATTACACGTGCCGAAGAAATGGCAAAAGAAGGTTAAATACAATGGAAGCTATAATTTACTTATTACGATTTGCATTTGATGCGTTATTAATGATTTTGATTATGCGTGTCTGGCTTCAATGGGTTAAGGCCGACTTTTATAATCCCCTAAGCCAATTTATCGTTAAAGTCAGTAACCCATTAGTCGTTCCGGTTCGCCGTATTATACCTGGCTTAGGTGGTATTGACTTAGCAACTATAGTTGTTGCCTATATCGTAGCAACTCTTAAATTTTTCACGCTAGCAGCGTTAGCGGGAGAAAGTTTAGGAGCGTTAGCTTTTTATATTGGTTTACTTGTGCTGTTAAAACAAGCCGGCTTTATGTTGTTTGTGATCATGATCATCATGGCTATCATGAGCTGGGTAGTACAAGGCTACAACCCTACCTTGATGATTTTCCACCAATTAACTGAACCGTTTTTAAACCCTATCAGACGCATTATTCCTAATATGGGTGGCTTAGATTTATCCATGATAGTCGCATTTCTAGCGATGAATGTTATCAATATTCTCCTTTCTAGCTCTTTACCGTATTGGGGTGCTTTGTAAAGTTTGACTAAACTGAAACACTAAAGGCTTTTAGTCATTTCGCAAGAATATTCTATACTTATCATTAACGAGAGTTTAACCGGAGAGCAAGATGAAAACACTACTGCTAAACATTATAATCACGCTAGGATTAAGCTTTTCTGTCTTGACGAATGCAAGCGCTGAAAATATGAAAAAGCTTGGCACCATGAACGTTCATTATATGGCGATTGGCTCAACTTTTTTTACTCCTGAAATAGCTAAAGCTTATGGCATAACTCGCAGTCGCTACAACGGTCTAGTTAATATTTCAGTACTTGATAATAGTGAAACTGGTACTCCTGCTAAAACAGTGAGTATCAATGGTCAAGCCAAGAACAATCTTGGGCAGTTTAAAGATCTCGAATTTACTGAAGTTAAAGAAGGTAAAGCAATTTATTATTTAGCCCAAGTTAGCTATCATCACGAAGAAGTATTACATTTTACTCTTGAGATTACTGACGGAAAAGATCAGCAAACCTTAAAGTTTTCACAAAAATTTTATGTTGATTAATCTCCCTAGAATTTAAAGCCAATAGTTATTTTAATTTAATGATTAACATTGGCTTTTTACTCTCTGTAAATCAGGTACCTTTAACACCCTCTCCATAAAGTAAGGTATCATAGTCACCATTATTCTAAGCCACCGAAAAAACTCCTCATGTCGAAAATAGTATTAGCCACAGGCAATCAAGGTAAAGTAAAAGAATTAGCCAGTTTACTTGCCGAATATCAAATCAGCATCGTACCGCAAAGTGATTTTGATGTGCCTGAAGTAGCCGAAACGGGCACTACCTTTGTTGAAAATGCCATAATCAAAGCACGTCATGCCTCAAAAATAACAGGCCTTCCTGCTATTGCTGATGATTCAGGATTAGAAGTTGATGCCTTGCAAGGTGCACCCGGCGTTTATTCTGCTCGCTATGCTGGCGACATACTAGAAAACCCAAGTGACAACGATAATACCAATAAATTACTTATTGCTTTAGAGAATGTACCTGAAAGTGAGCGTACTGCACGTTTTCATTGTGTTTTAGTCTATATGAAGCATGAAAATGATCCAATACCAATAATCTGTCATGGTGTTTGGGAAGGTAGTATTAGCCGAGATAAACAAGGAGAGCAAGGTTTTGGCTATGATCCTGTGTTCTGGCAAGATGATTTACAGTTATCCTCAGCACAGTTACCTCGCGATATTAAAAATAAATTAAGCCATCGAGGCCAAGCATTAGCTAAACTTGTCGCTGAGCTAGTATCATAGTATTTCCAATCCCCCCCGAATACAGAACGAGAGAAAAAGAGTGAGTACTAACTTTTTAATCGCACCACCGTTATCTTTATATATTCATATTCCCTGGTGTGTGGAGAAGTGCCCTTATTGTGATTTTAACTCTCATGCCCTAAAGTCTCAGATTCCAGAGCAAGACTATGTCACGGCATTAATCAAAGATTTAGATGCTGATATGCAACGCTTTGAGTTAATGGGTAGAAAGCTGCATTCCATATTTATTGGTGGTGGTACGCCAAGCTTATTTTCACCAAGTGCTATTGAAAGCCTATTATCTCAAGTACTTTCACGGTTTTCACATGATAACTCACTAGAAATAACCTTAGAGGCCAATCCCGGTACTGTAGAAGCAGATAAGTTTATTGGTTTTGCTCAGGCAGGTGTTACCCGCTTATCGATTGGCGTTCAAAGCTTTGAGTCAGAAAAGTTAATAAAGCTAGGCAGAATTCATAATGTTAGCCAAGCAGAGCAAGCGGCTAAACTTGCCAAAACTTCTGGGGTAAAGAGTTTCAATTTAGATTTAATGCATGGTTTACCCAACCAAACCCTAGAGAATGCTCTTGACGATTTGAAAACAGCGATAAGCCTACAGCCAGATCACCTTTCTTGGTATCAGTTAACGATTGAACCTAATACAGCTTTTCATTCTAAACCACCAAAATTACCACAAGATGAAACCTTGTGGGAGATTCAAGATCAAGGTTTTAAAATGTTAGCTGAAGCAGGATATCAACAGTATGAGATTTCGGCTTTTAGCCAAAAAGGTAAACAATGCCAACACAACCTTAACTATTGGCGCTTTGGCGATTATTTAGGTATTGGCTGTGGCGCTCATGGGAAAATTACCGACAGTAAAACAGGCACAATTAAGCGCACCATTAAAGTAAAGCATCCTAAAGGCTACCTTGACCCTGATCGAAATCCTTTAGATCACTTAACCAGTGTTGCATCCAGCGAATTACCTTTTGAATTTATGATGAACCAGCTGCGCTTATTTTCTAGTTTCACTTTACATGACTTTCAACAGCGTACTAACTTACCAATGAGTTCAATTTTACCGACATTGGAGTTAGCTCAAGATAAAGGGTTATTACTATGCACACGGGAAAAATGGCAGGTCACGCAGTTAGGTCATCGATACCTAAATGATTTATTGGAGCTATTTCTTTGATGAGTACAAATACTGAATCCGAAGATAAAGACTTTATGCAACGCGCATTTGAGTTAGCACAACAAGCAGAAAGTATCGATGAGATCCCTGTAGGTGCCGTCATGGTTCACCAAGGAAAAATTATTGGCGAAGGCTTTAACCAATCAATTACGCTAAACGACCCCTCTGCGCACGCAGAAATGATCGCGATACGCCAAGCAGGACAACAACTTAAGAATTACCGGTTACTTGACTGTACCTTGTATGTGACACTTGAGCCCTGCCCTATGTGTGCAGGTTTATTGGTTCACAGTAGAATTAAGCGGCTTGTATATGCCAGTAAAGATTTAAAAACGGGTGCCGCAGGAAGCGCCTTTAACTTGGTAGATAGTGCTCAACTTAACCATCAGATTGTTGTTGAAGCTGGAGTTATGGCTGAGCAGTGCAGTAAGTTATTATCGGATTTTTTTAAACGACGTCGCAGTGAAAAAAAACAGGCTAAGCAAGCGAGAAAAGCTAAAATTTAGTGTTCTTTAATTTGCGTCGTTGTATCTTGTGACAACTGTTGATTGAAGTAAAATTGTCTACGTGCGTTCACTTTATGATGCTGAACTTTCAAATGCTTTTTACGGGCGTTGGCTGATTTTTGTCTTCTAATTTTCATAATTAGTTTCTCTTTTCTTTAATGTATTATTTAATTTCCTTCATTATTGTTTAAGTATATGACAAGCATATGACAATCATTAAACAAATTATATTGATTATGTTTTATTCTGTAATTTCTGCGGTATCAGCTATCTCTGCTGCACTTTCCTTTGACTTATTATCTAACCAAGTCAAAGTATCATAATAACGACGAATATTTTCCACATAACTTACTGGCTCTGCACCTCGTGCATAACCATATTTAGTTTTTTTATAATATTTCTTCTGCTGTAATAATGGCAAACGTGTTTTTACTTCTACCCAACGATCAGGATCTCCTCCTTGTTGTTGAGTAATAATTCTGGCGTCATTTAAGTGACCAAAACCAACATTATAAGAAGCTAGTGCAAACCACATCCTATCGGGGCTTGGTATCCTATCTGGCATCTTATCTATCATACGCTTAAAGTATTTAGCACCACCGCGGATACTTTGTTCAACATCTAAGCGACTTTTAATGCCCATTTGTTTTGCCGTATCCAGTGTCAGCATCATCATGCCACGTACTCCAGTATGAGAGCGGGCATGTGGCCGCCAGTGGGACTCTTGATAACTGATTGCGGCTAATAAACGCCAATCAATTTCTTGACCATGCTTTTCAAATAAAGGTTGGTATTTAGGTAATTTATTTTCTACTGCTTTAATAAAAGTACGTGTCTCAACATAATTGAACTCTTCGATATGACCATAATATTTATCATCTAGAGCTAACAAAGTACCATCGTGATGAACCTGACCAAAAAACTCCACCAAGCTAGCTAAAATGGCATCATCGCTGTTTTGACTTAACATCCAGGCTAATGGCTCTGCTTGGCTAATACTAAAGGCAATACTAATTTCTGGGTAATAGCGGCGATTAATCGCGAGAATATTACTGTCAATTACTGTGTAATCAATTTCTTCATCGAGTACTTTTAACAATAGCTCTTCACTGTCAAAGTCTTTACTTTCTTGCCAAGTAAGCTCAGGATTCGTTTGTTGTAATCGTTCTAAGTTTTCCACATAACTCGAATCAGCGGTAACCATTAACGTACCTGATAAATCGGTTAACTTTCTTGGCCAAGTTTTTCCCTGTTTAAACACTAGTTTTTGCGTGGCTTCTTGATAGCTTGGTGCAAACCGAAAACGCTGTAAACGTTTATCCGTAACGGATAAACCTGCCGCCAGAAAATCAACTTCTCCATTGTTTAACTTGATAAATAACTCATCTAAGTTATAGCTAGGAACAATTCTAAGCTCAACATTAAGGGATTGGGCATATTTTTTTGCCAGCTCATATTCAAAGCCAGAAAAATCATCACTTTGAACACCATCACCTTTGATATAAAAACTATTAGGTCCATACAAGGTACCAACAGTAACAAAACCACGATCAATGATGCGTGCGAAACTTGCTTGCTGATTTTTTTCATCACAAGAAAAAAGCACAGTGAGTAGCAATAAAGTTAAAAATATTCGTCTTACGCGAAAAATATTTTTTTGTATAAAGTCGATAAGTTTCATAGGGTAATTGTCGCGTGTATTACCTTGTTAGCCAAGTACTTTTTTTTTGTACAAATTTTTAATTAAAACATAGCGCTTTAGCGCTTACTAAACGATGAAAAAACAATTATAATACGCGCGAAATTTTCGCTTAGGCTAAAATTAATATCTAGCCTAAATGTATATAAACGAAAACCCTACATAAATATGGTGATTAACCCTATGACGATGTTGATAAAAAACCTTCGTGGCGCTCCTGCTCTTTCTGATTTTAGAGTACAAAAGCTACTGGCGCAATGTGCTGATTTAGCACTACCAGTAACAGATATCTATGCTGAATTTGCCCACTTTGCCAAACTTAATGGCACTTTAGCGACCAATGAAGAAAACGTTTTACAACAATTACTCACGTATGGACCAACTATTGAAGAGCATGAGCCACAAGGTCAGTTCTTACTAGTAACTCCTCGTCCTGGCACCATTTCTCCTTGGTCTTCTAAATCAACCGACATTGCCCATAACTGTGGTTTAACGCAAGTTGACCGTTTAGAGCGTGGCTTAGCGTATTACATTACTCTTAATGATGGCGCTAGCTTAACCGCAGAGCAAAAAATTAAACTAACTGCACTTTTACATGACCGCATGATGGAAAGTGTTTTTACTGACTTTAGTGATGCAGAGCAGTTATTTGCTAGTGCAGAGCCAGGCAAGTTAACTGCGATTGATATTGAAAATGGTGGCAAAAATGCCTTAGTGCAAGCCAATATTGAACTAGGTTTAGCCCTTGCTGATGATGAAGTTAATTACTTATTTGAAAACTTTAGTAAATTAGGCCGTAATCCTCACGATATCGAACTTTATATGTTCGCCCAAGCTAACTCTGAGCATTGTCGTCATAAAATATTTAATGCTGATTGGACTATTGATGGTGAGAAACAACCTAAATCATTATTTAAAATGATCCGCAATACCCATGAAGTAAATCCTGACTTTGTATTAAGTGCCTATAAAGATAACGCTGCTGTAATGGTAGGTAATAAAGGTGGTCGCTTCTTCCCTAACCCTGAAACTAATGTCTACGGTTATAGCCATGAAGACATTCAGGTATTAATGAAAGTTGAAACCCATAACCATCCTACTGCTATTTCACCATACCCTGGCGCAGCTACTGGCTCTGGTGGTGAAATTCGTGATGAAGGCGCAACGGGTGTGGGTTCAAAACCTAAAGCGGGTTTAGTAGGTTTTTCTGTATCGAATTTACGTATCCCTGACTTTGAACAACCTTGGGAAACAGATTTTGGCAAGCCAAGTCGTATCGTTTCTGCCCTTGATATCATGATGGAAGGTCCATTAGGTGGTGCGGCGTTTAACAATGAATTTGGTCGCCCTGCTATTTTAGGTTACTTCCGTACTTTTGAAGAAGAAGTTAATTCCTTCAACGGTGTTGAAGTACGTGGTTATCATAAGCCAATTATGCTTGCTGGCGGTTTAGGTAATATCCGTGATGAGCATGTACAAAAAGGTGATATTGTTGTTGGCGCCAACTTAATCGCACTTGGTGGCCCAGCCATGAACATTGGTTTAGGTGGTGGTGCTGCATCAAGTATGGCATCAGGACAATCAGCTGAAAACTTAGATTTTGCTTCTGTACAACGTGAAAACCCAGAAATGGAACGTCGTTGTCAGGAAGTTATCGATAAATGTTGGCAGCTTGGCGATAAAAACCCAATTTTATTTATTCATGATGTCGGCGCTGGTGGTTTATCAAATGCTTTCCCAGAGCTAGTTTCTGATGGCGGCCGAGGTGGTGTGTTTGAACTACGTAATGTGCCTAATGACGAGCGCAGTATGGCGCCACATGAAATCTGGTGTAATGAATCACAAGAACGTTATGTACTAGCGGTATCTGATGAGCAACTAGCACAATTCACTGAAATTTGTGCCCGTGAACGTGCACCATTTGCCGTTGTTGGCAGAGCTACTGAAGAAGAACACTTAACCGTTACTGATGAACACTTTGCTAACGATGAAGCATTAAATACGCCAATTGATTTACCGCTTGATGTGTTATTAGGTAAAACACCAAAAATTATTAAAGATGTTAAAAGTACTAAAGCTGTTGGTGACACATTAAATACCAGTGATATTGCCCTTGAAGATGCTGCTAACCGAATATTGAGCCTACCAACCGTTGCTGAGAAAACTTTCTTAATCACTATTGGTGATCGAAGCGTAACCGGTATGGTAAACCGAGATCAAATGGTTGGCCCATGGCAGGTACCAGTAGCAGATTGCGGCGTAACCGCCTCCGCACTTGATTCATATCATGGTGAAGCTATGTCATTGGGTGAACGTACTCCGGTAGCCCTACTTAACTTTGGCGCTTCAGCTCGTCTAGCTGTGGCTGAGTCTTTAACCAATATTGCTGGAACTGATATTGCTGGTACTGACGGTGATAGATTAAACCGCATCAAACTTTCAGCAAACTGGATGTCACCGGCAGGTCACCCTGGCGAAGATGCTGGTCTATATGAAGCCGTTAAAGCAATTGGTGAAGAACTATGTCCTGCCCTTGGTTTAACCATACCCGTGGGTAAAGACTCTATGTCAATGAAAACCCAGTGGGATGAGAATGGTGAACAAAAATCTGTTACCTCTCCGTTATCATTAGTGATTACCGCCTTTGGTGTTGTTGAAGATATTCGTAAAACCGTAACACCTCAACTACGTACTGATTTAGGCGACACCCGTCTTGTAGCCATTGACCTATCAAAAGGTAAGAACCGTTTAGGTGGTTCATGTCTAGCACAGGTTTATAAACAGTTAGGTAATGAAACTCCAGACGTTGACAGCCCAGAAACATTAAAAGGTTTCTTCAATGCTATGCAAACTTTAGTACGTGATGAAAAGTTAATTGCTTATCATGATATTTCTGATGGCGGTTTATTTACCACGGTAAGTGAAATGGCTTTTGCCGGTCATACCGGTATTGATATTGATCTTTCTAGCTACAGTGGTGATAACGTTTCTGTGCTTTTCAATGAAGAGCTAGGCGCTGTTATACAAGTTCGTGAATCTGATGTCGATGCTATTCATAAAGTGTTAGAAACTCATGGCATTTTAGATTGTTGTACTGATGTTGGTCGCATTAATAATGAAGACGTAATCCGCTTTAGCCGTGATGGTGAAGTTGTGCTTGAGAATTCTCGTACTTATTACCGTACTACGTGGGCACAAACCACTTATAAGATGCAATCGTTACGTGATAACCCAGCTTGTGCTCAAGAAGAGCACGACGTTAAATTTGATACTGAAGATCCAGGTTTACAAGCTGAATTAACTTTTGATATCAACGAAGATAATGTTGCTGACTTGATTGCTAAAGATGCCCAAAACGACACTAACCCACGTGTCGCTATTTTACGTGAGCAAGGGGTTAACTCCCACGTAGAAATGGCTGCAGCATTTGATCGCGCCGGCTTTATTGCCGTTGACGTACATATGTCTGATATTCTATCAGGCCGAGCCGATTTAGCTGATTTTAACGGCTTAGTCGCTTGTGGTGGCTTCTCTTACGGTGACGTATTAGGTGCAGGTGAAGGTTGGGCAAAATCAATCTTATTCAATGAAAAAGCACGCGCTATGTTTAAAGCATTTTTTGAGCGTGACAATACCTTCTCATTAGGGGTTTGTAATGGCTGTCAGATGTTATCTAACCTAAAAGATATTATTCCTGGAAGTGAACACTGGCCTCGTTTTGTGCAGAATGAATCAGAGCGTTTTGAAGCACGTTTCTCATTAGTTGAAATTCAAGAAAGCCCATCGGTATTATTTAAAGGCATGGCTGGCTCAATGATGCCAATTGCAGTATCTCACGGTGAAGGTCGTACTGAATTTAGCTCTGATGAAGCAGTAGATGCTGCTAATAATTCAGGTACAGTATCGATGCGTTATGTCAACAACTACGGTGATGTTACAGAAACTTACCCTGCAAACCCTAATGGCTCTGCAGACGGTATTACTTCATTAACCACCACCGATGGTCGTGTTACTATCATGATGCCACATCCTGAGCGTGTATTTAGAACGGTAGCTAACTCTTGGCACCCAGATAGTTGGGGTGAAGATTCACCTTGGATGCGTATGTTCCGTAACGCTAGAGCATTTATTGGTTAATCATGTAAGCAAACTGATACACCTTAAATAAAACCCGACCTTGTTCGGGTTTTTTATTGTCAAAAACTTCTGTTAGGCTAATAAGTACAATCAAAGAATAAGAGACTATTAATGCAAGATCATGACTGTTTACCTTTAACTGACTTCATTGAATACCCAAAAGCTGAAATGCTAGAGCGCTCCGAAACTTTTTATCACGACATTAAACGTCGGCATTCAATCAGAAGCTTCAGCGATAAACCTGTTGATAAGGCTATTATTGAAAATTGCTTAAAAGCGGCAGGTACAGCGCCAAGTGGTGCCAATCATCAGCCTTGGCATTTTGTTGCAGTTAATTCACCTGAAATTAAAAAACAAATACGGGAGCAAGCTGAGCATCATGAGCAAGGGTTTTATAATGGCCGCGCTGGTGAAGAGTGGCTTGATGCTCTGAAAGATTTAGGTACCGATGCCAGTAAACCTTATTTAGAGCATGCACCTTGGCTGATTGCTATATTCAGTCAAAAAAAGGGCGGCATTAATGAAGAAGACAAAAACACTAACTATTATGTTCATGAGTCTGTAGGTATTGCCACTGGCTTCTTAATTAACGCACTACATAATGCTGGCTTAGCAACTTTAACTCACACACCTAAACCTATGTCATTTTTGAATAAAGTTTGTAACCGTGGCGATAATGAACGCGCATATATGTTATTAATTGCAGGCTATCCTGCTGATGATGCCACGATACCAACTCATGCTCAGGTTAAAAAATCATTAACCGATATCGCGACTTTCCTATAGCGTTAATTGTAGGTTTATTTAGTAGGGTTTTATTAGAGGATGCATCATTGAGAGCATAAGTCACTTTTCAAAGATGTTTTTTCTAAGTTTTCGATAGTATATTCAAGCACTTTGTTCTCTGAATATTTAAAACGAGAAAAGTCGTAACAATCAAACTGTTTGTTGACCAAACGATGACTGAAGCTTTTATAAAATGGGCTTAAACTTGACTCAAATATATTAATAACCTGATGTCTTTGACTAATTGGTAACTTATTTTCATTAATATCTGCAAGCATAATTAACGCTTTGGCTCCTAAGGTAACATGACCACCATAGGAAACATCTACCGGGTAATGGCTATCATCAATATCCCAGTTGATGCCGCCAATCATAATTGGATACGCGACTTTTGACTCTAGAACAGCTTGTTTAGCACCAAATGCCATGGCATCATTCGCCGCCCAAATAATATCAATTCGAGTGCGTTGTAAAATACCTTTAACTTTTTGATATGCTTCTCTCTTAGACCAATGAGCTACAGTACTATCAATATGTTGTAAATTTTGATGACTTAGCAGCCCTTCTGTCAATCCTTTTTCTCGAGCTAAGGAAGCTGGTGTGTTGTAATCTCCTAGTAGTGCCAAAACATTCTTTGGGCTATTACCACTCATTTCTTGTGCGTGTAATTCATACCTACTAGCTAAGTCATCTATCAAGTGTTTGCCGACAATAAAATTATTGGGCACTAAACTGCCCGTAATTAACGACTTCTGTTCGGTTGATAGCTGAGTATGCTGTTCATGACTGATATCATTTAATAGCATAAATATTGGAATATTCTCGGCAGATATTTGTTTAATTAGCGTTAAAGCCGCACCTTTTTCATTTACTAAAACCACGTAATCAGGCTTATTAGCTAATATTTGTTCAGCTAAATTTGTCATTACAATGTGGTTTCGTTGAGTATAAAGGGTAATTAACTCTATATTAAAATCAATAGCTGCCACTTCCATAAAGCGGCTAACATTCGGCCAAAAGCTGCCTGTGGTATTTTCACTTGAATGACCAGGGTTAACAAAAACAACTTTAAAATCACTCTTCGCTTCACTGTGGAATATAAGTAAAGAAAATACGAATAGAATAATTTTGAACAAGGTTTTGAACATAAAGGGCTATCAGGTTAATTATATATTTCAACTCTAAGTTTAGCTTATTTTAGCCGCTGTGATTAGTAGTATTGCTTGCTAAATCAACTTGACTTTTCTACTCGCCATGGTGGGTTAAGGCGATTTTCGCCAGCCCAGTAAAGTATGATCTTATTGCCACTAGGATCATACAGCGACGCTTCCCGCCATAAATATCTTTCATCTCTTGGCCCATGAATAAACTCAACACCTTTAGATTGTAATTGCGTGACCCATTCATCTAGCTCCTCATGCTCAAAATATATCACCGCACCACTTTTGGCCAATGAGTCGGTTAATGACAATGAAAATGTAGAATCACCTTCTGGACATTCAAAACGAGCATAATGTGGGGTATCAACAATTTGGGTAAAACCTAAACGCTGGTAAAACTCTGTAGACTTATCCATATCATGTACTGGTAAAGTCACTTGATTTAAATTCATCATCTTTCCTTAAATTATTTGTGAAGCAATTTTAGCAAGGTATTATAACCCACGACCAAACTGTAAAAATGATTGTAACAACAACCATTCTGCTCTCTCTTTAGGTAAACACTGAAATAAAGGCTCCACCTCAGGTGTTTCATTTTTAACTTGATGTTCAGCTGACTCCCAGATCATGTGCACTAACTTAACTTTAACTCTACACGTTACGACCTCATCATTTTTAGTATAGTAAATCTTAATATCATTAACTCGTTTACTCAATTGTTTATACGTTTTTTCTTGCGGGTTTATTAGCCTAGAATATTCAAAGGCCAATAAAGAAGCTGATAATAAAACCATTGAATATAAAGATATTACAAGTATTTTTAAGATTGAATTTTTCATATATTTTCCATTTAGTATCGAAAGTGTAGATAACAGATTAGATATGATAAGGTGACAAAACAAACGATTTAATATTAAGTTCACTTAAGAAAAACTTAACCATGAAAAATTTACCACCGCTAAAATCCTTACAGTTCTTTTTAATCGTTGGGCAAGCGAAGAATTTCAAGCAAGCTGCGGATCGACTAAATTTGACTCAGGCAGCAGTAAGCCAACAAATTAGATTGTTAGAAGAGCGTCTACAAACAACATTATTCTTGCGCTCTAACAAGCAAACAACACTTACTGATAAAGGTCGACAATTATTACCCTTCGTTGAAAGAGCTTTTGAAGAGTTCTCTAATGGCGTACAACTTATTACCGGCGATCCTAATCCACATGTTTTACGTATTTCAGCAGTACACTCTTTTAGCTCACTCTGGCTTATTCCAAGGCTTCAAGAATTTCAACAATTACACCCTGAAATTATGGTGCAATTAGCTCCCTCAAGTGAGCTTATCGACTTTAAGCAATCAAATATTGATTTGGCTATTCGTATGGGTACCGGAAAGCACAGTGATTTACAACAAAAGAAAATTTACCATGACAATTTAAGTTTTGTTGCTAGTCCAAAGTTAATCAAAGATATTGATGACAAGGATCCTAAGCAGGTATTTAATCTCCCTTGGATTGAAGATACCACGATAGGTTTACAACAAAAGTTTAAAGAATATTGTCATAGTAATAATATAGATTACCAAAGTTTAGTTCCCGTCATTCAGGCAAATGACGCTCTGCCGTTAATTAATAGTGCCGTTCAAGGGCAAGGTTTTCTATTAGTGAATACTAGCCTAGTGATAGAGCATTTGCGTGATGGTCGATTGGTTACATTACTTAATTATGGTGAAAAAAGTCCATATTCACTTCACCTAGTTGCTCCAGAGCGGCAATTTCTTTGGCGGAAAGTTAAACTTTTTGAGCAGTGGATAACACCAAAATTAAAAGCTTCAATGGCAGACTTAGAGCACTTATTATGATAAATATCACTTAATCTCTTCGACATTAAACCTATAAAAACTTATACGAAATCCAACTGAATTTCAGTACAACCTTTGCTGCAGCGAATACCTGAAATGTTTGAAGGTGAGTTTTTTTCAGACTCTGGTGTTAGTAAAGTTAAAGGCTGCCGACAAACTTCACACAATACTATTTGACCCGCCATTACTTTTTTCAATACTTGCCGGTGCTCAGCAAATGAGTTTTTACTTTTCTTTTGCAGCTGTTCAAACTGTTTAATATCAATCATTCGTTATCACCAGAAAATTTTATAAACAGTAAAAACCATCGAACTTGCCTTGCAATGGCGCACCACTGCTTTCGAGTAACTCTTTATAGGCGCAAATATTCTCATAAGTTAATGGCATTTCTGGGTAAGCAGTTATTTCCCAAGGCAGTTCTTCATTATCTTGAAATGGTGTGAAAGAAAGCTTTTGGTTATTTTCTAACAATATTTGACCAAACTGCAACGCTAGCTCTGGTGAGGGAAATAATATTGAGAATTCGACTTCTCTCAATTGGTCAAGATCATCGCCAGCTTGATGCATTTTCCATAAAGCATCGCCAATAGTATCTTGTGGAAAAAGGGTTAAATCACGGCTCATGAACAAACTCGACTAATATGTTAACTTAAAAGGAATGGCAGACATTTTACCTGATAACAGATAAAAGTGTTAAACTAAGCAATATTATTTTCCTATTTTACTTCCTCAATGACAGCAATTTTTGAGCACCACGTAACTGTTAGTGACGCTTCGATTCAAATCAATAATACAGCTATTTCAATATTATTTGATAGCCTTGAAGTAAGTGGAAATCCCTTAAGCAAAGGCCATCTGAAACAAGCGATCAGTAAAGGAGCATTATGGCTAACTCGAGGTAAGCATACTCAAAGACTACGTCGAGTAAAAAAAACACTTCAAGCGGGTGATAAGTTACACCTTTATTATAATGAAGCCGTACTTGGGTCAGAAGTTGATGATGCACTTTTGATCAGTGACGAAAGTCATTACAGCGTTTGGTATAAACCTTATGGCATGCTTTCTCAAGGCTCTAAATGGAGTGAACATTGTACTATTGGCCGTTTTGTACAGCAGTATTTTACTGAGCAACGCCCCGCTTTTGTCATTCACCGTTTAGATAGAGCAGCAACAGGCTTAATGCTCATTGCTCATAGTAAAAAAGCAGCAAGAGCCTTATCTACCATGTTTGAAGAGCGAACAGCGCAGGACAATTCACTGACCAAGCATTATCAAATTATTGTTCATGGCGATCATCGCCTACATGAACAGCCACAAACCATCACATCTGATGTTGATGGTAAAAATGCGAGTAGTACTTTTACTTGTTTATCTTTCGATGAAATAAACAAGCAATCTCTAATCGAGGTAAAAATTGATAGTGGTAGAAAGCATCAAATACGTGTCCATGCTGCTAGTATTGGTTTACCCGTGGTCGGTGATAGGCTACATGGTATTGAAGGTAAAGACGCAAGCATTAACTTACAGTTATGTGCGATGAGTTTACGCTTTAATTGCCCTTTATCAGGCGAGATTAAGCATTTTGAATTACCTCAAGACTTAAGGACTCAGCTACTTTCACAGTAAATAAGTCTTTCTAAGGAAGCACTCAGTTAATCTTTTGAATATGACTCAAGCAAATAAATATTTTTACTTACTCAAGCCACAGCTACAAATGTCTAGATTGATATCAGCTTATACGCAGTAATTGAAATCATCATCGGCCAGTAAAGCTAAAGATTCGCCGACAATTTCACTACTGTCTAGTTCGTTTAGTAATTCATATCCTTGCTGACGTTGCTCTGTTGATAAAGCAATATAAGGTAAACGAAAGTTTGGCTGAACAGCTCCAGTCATCATCAAAGTAGTATTTACTGCGATAGGGTTTGGCTCACAAAACAACCACTGCATTAAGCCATGAACACGAGAATTTAATGCTTTATTTTCGTTATCCATTAATTGGCGCATGATGCCTGGAATAACATTGGATGTTACTGATATTACGCCATGTGAGCCGTATTGATGGCGTCCATCATGACTTTCATCATCATTACCTGACCAACAAGCGATTCCTTGTTTTTCATAGTGAGCAATACGTTCGTTACCACCACACTCTTTAACGCCAATGAAGTTTTTATGTTTAGCTAACGTTTCAATAATATCAGGGGTTAAGTCTTGCCCTGTTCGCCCTGGTACATTATAAATAAAGGCAGGTCCAATATCTAAAGTTCGAGTAAAGTGCTCAATTACACCTCGAGTAGAGGTTCGGCCATAGTATGGGTTAATTTGCAAAGTAGCGTCCATTCCTGCTGCAAAACCATTGATTGTCGCCTTAATAGCTTCACCAGTATTATTACTGCCGGTGTTACCAATAATGAGTAACTTATCACTAAATTTATGAACACTATGGGCAATCAAAATCAAGTGTTCTTCCCAGCTAAGTAAATGTCCCTCGCCAGTTGTACCACCAACAATAATGCCATCAACGCCAGCATCAATTTGATTTTGTACTAGAACATCATAGGTTGCTAAGTCTACTTCTCCGGTTTCGGTATAAGGTGTTTTTATTGCGGTAATTAAACTGGCTGATTTGAACTGCTTCATTATTTTCCTAACTTCTACTCAAATTTGTGACTAATTCCAAATGAATAACAATCTATTCAATTGATAATAAACTAACAATGTCCAATATTGTCGGTGATTTTACGCATCATGAAAATTTCTTTAGTATCGATATGCTGATATTCAAAAATATGGTGATCTAGCTGTAACACTCTGTAAGCATGGTAGTTGTTTTCATCATTAAGATCGACTCCGTAAAGTTCCTCATCAATAATTTCATTTTTAGTAATAGTAAAGTGAACATCAGCCACTAATCCCCAATCACCTAATTCGGTTACCTGCTCTATTAGTTGTTCCGTCTTATTCTCTTGTACTTCATAAGTTATAAAAGTAAATTCAAAACTACCGTCTGAACTAAGTTGAGCATACTCAACAATTTTTCTATTTTGATCGTCAATGCCATGACGAAACCAACGACCAAACAATAATTTTCTATCGAATTTCACGGATTACTTGCTCATTATTTTAAAGAGGAAATAACAAAACACCCTCGAGCAATATTTTATTTATGCGCGATGGTGTTTATTTTAATGGTAAATGTAGGTAAAGCCAATCTGAATAAGTTATTCTTATATCAGGTAACTCAGGTAATAATGTACCTATTGAATAAACTTAATTTTTTAGCACTTTAATACTGCCATTCACGCTCTCCATATTAATATTTACTTTTCCAGAGCCGATATCGCCACGTAAGTTATGACCAGTAAAAACATTCTCTTGAGAGTCTAACCCAAAGTCTGTTTTTATACTGCCATGCATCGTTTCAATATCTAAACTCGCATCAATATCACTGGGTACATATAATTTAATACTGCCATTTACGGTTTCTAAATCTATGTCTTTAATATCTTCACTAAAGTCTTGATATGTGACTTTAATACTACCATTAACTGAACTCAGCTCACTGTCTTTGGTTAGTCCCGTGGCTTTTATTGAACCATTGACTACCTGAGCATTTACCTCACCGCTAACGTCATTAATTTTTAAACTACCGTTAACTAACTCAATATCGGTTAAATTAGTCGAGCTTGGTAGCCAAACTTTATATTCTACTTGGGCAGATTGTTCATTGCCCCAACCAGCATTCTCTTCATAATGAGTTTCTACGGCGACTTGTTGACCACTTTGCCTTATTTTTACTTCAACACGATCACGCTGTGCCTGTGAATCAGCTTTTATAGTGGCCTCAACTTTAATTGTTGATTCTTGCCAACTTGAAATGACCATAGCACCATTAATATTTTCTAAACTAAATAAACTGTTGTCCTTTACAGCAAAAGAGCGCTCAACAGTATCAACAACTTCAGCCTGAGATGTTAAAGAATATGTACCCAACACTGCACAAACCAATAAGCTGCTTTTTAATAATGTATTCATATTTTCCCCTAATTATAGTATTTTCATGCTTTACATATTGAGATGCAAAGTAAGTTAAAAAGGTTTAACTTACTTAAAAATATTTATAGGACATAAAATGATTGCGCCAAAAGTACAACTATTATTAACGGGCAACGAATTAATGACAGGTGATATTGTTGATAGTAACTCAGCGATGATTGCTGAACAGTTTAAAGAAATTGGCTTAGAAATATCTCGCAAAGTCACTATAGCAGACGATTTAGATTTGTTGATTAATGAAATTAACCAGTTAGCACAGCAATCCGATATCCTAATAATAAACGGCGGATTAGGTCCAACGATTGATGACTTAACTGCACAAGCATTAGCAAATGCCACTAAAGTCGAGTTATCAGAACATTCACAAGCATTAGCTCATCTAAAAGCATGGTGCACTAAACGTGGCGTAAAGTTAAATAAACCTAATTTAAAACAAGCAATACTACCTCAAGGTTGTGAAATTATTGCCAATAGACAAGGAAGCGCCGTTGGTTTTAAGGTCAATCATTTTAATTGCGACATATACTGCACTCCGGGTGTTCCGAGAGAATTAAACATCATGCTCAAAGAGCAAATCATACCGGATATAGTAAAAACAATTCCTAATGAATTGATATCAGATGTTACTCGACTGCAAGTTTTTGGGTTAGGTGAATCAACGCTACAAAAAATGGTCGATGAACAATTACCAGACTGGCCAAGTGATATTGAATTGGGATTTAGAGCAGGTATGCCTCTCTTGGAAGTTAAGTTAACGACGAACAGTCAACAAGGATACAAAAATAAGGGGTTGTGGCAACAGAAGCTCTCTACCCTGCTAGGTGATCATTTATTAGCAAAGGTTGAAGAAACACCATTGAGTTTAGCTAAACACTTGTTAATAAAGCTTCAAGAGCAGAATTTAACGATAACGACTGCTGAATCTTGTACCGGAGGACAAATTGCAAGTTTAATCACTCGAGAGCCGGGCTCCTCTCATTCTTTTGAAGCTGGATTTGTTACCTACAGTAATACCATGAAAACTAAACTACTCTCCGTTGATGAAAGCATGTTAGCTGAGCACGGTGCTGTCAGTAAAGAAACAGCGCTAGCCATGGCTGAAGGAGCTTTACAAAAATCATCCGCAGATATGGTCATCGCTGTTACAGGCATAGCAGGTCCTGAAGGTGGCAGTAAAGAAAAGCCAGTAGGTACAGTTTGGTTGGCCTGGGGAAGTAAAAACAATTTAAAAGCCATTTGCTTATTAATGCCTCTTCCGCGTAGTTATTTTCAAAAGTATGTTGCCAGTATTGGTATTGATTTAGTTCGAAGGGAGTTGATAAACAGTCAACAGACCGCGCATTACATTGTTGAAAGGCAAGTTAGCTAGGTTTTTTTAACAACTCATTGCTAAGCTAATCAAAAGTTTATATATTTACATATATGTACCATTATCTCCATACATGATAGTCACAATTCATTGTGGTAAGTGTTATTTAAGCCAATATTGTGATGCTTTACGGAGAATCAAAGTCATTTATTAGAATCTCATCTATATTATTTATAGCTTTACGATTTTTTGCCCATGATGATTAACCAACACTAATAACAAAATATTTACAGTATTTTAGATTGGAGCCTATTTTGATAGATAAAAATTTTATAACGAGTGGTCGCAATACCATTATTCATAAAGTAAAAAAGTTTGACTTACTTATAGTCAATGGCGAGAACCCTGTTGTGATTGTTAGCAACCGTGGTATTGGAATCTATAAAGGTGATATCCCTGCCAAACGCTCTATTGCTAAAAAAGCATACCAAGAAGTATTGCATGTCGAATCTTCTGAATTGTTTGGTGAAGAGAAAACATTGATTTTTGTTCAAGCGTTAGACGGTAAAGAATATAAAATCGACTACAGTAAAGTTGAAACCAAAACATTTATCAAGATCCATCAAGATAATTATATTTAATTCCTATTTGTATTAATAAAAACCAATTTAATACCATCAAAGTAGTTCATTAGTTTCTTAATGATGATGTCGGAGAAAACCCTATATGAGTCAGCTCAGTTTAGTCGTTAATGCCAAAGACAATATTGATTTAAAAATTTCTCCTGTCAAAGGCGGTGACTCTATTACAGAAGCCACTGTACTTGAATTAATTAGCGACTCAGAATACGTCGACCTTGCTATCAATAACGCAAATATTAAAAACGCTATTGCTGAACTCAATGATGTATTAAAACCATTGCAAGAAAATAAAACGGGACGAGAGTTCACTTATCAAGTATTAGAGCGTATAGACGCTAAAATTACCGTCAGCATTGATCAAGACGAAATGGGAGCTACTGCCGAGATAATGCCTGCTCAAGGCGGCAAAAACTTATCAGCTAAAGCGATATTAAAAGCAGCTCAAGATATGGGAGTTAAAAAAGGCTTTAGTAAAGAAGAGTTAATCAAACTCGCTCATCTAGCTGCAAAAGCAAGTCCAAACTCGCAGGTAAACCTACAAATTGCCACAGGAAAATTGGCAATTAACGGTAAAGATGCTGAAATCAAACCACTCGTTGAAAGTGCGCAATCTCGCATCCTACGTCCTAAGAAACGTGAAGATGGTAGTGTTGACATGCGTGACTTAGGTGACATTATTTGTGTCAAGGTTGGCGATCCATTAGCAAAAAAGGTTCCGCTGACAACAGGAAAACAAGGATATACGGTAACGGCAACACCACTAGCTCCCGAGCCAGGTAATGATGTTGAGTTGGTTCCTGGAGAAGGTACAACTATCAGCCCTAAAAATGAAAATGTATTAGTTTCTGAAAAAGTAGGCTTACCTAAACTGATACCTAACGGGATGGAAGTTGATGAAGTATATAAAATCAAGGATGTCACTGTTGGCAGTGGCAATATCAACTTCACGGGTAGTGTCATTATTGAAGGAGATGTTACCGAAGGCATGAAAGTGATTGCCAGTGGCGATGTGACTGTAGGTGGTTTTGTTGAGTCCGCGATGATCGAAGCTGGTGGTGATGTGACTATCTCTGGCGGAATTATTGGCCGAAAACACGATATAGAAAAAACAAAAATTACTGACGTTCAAATGAGCGTAAGTGTCAATGCTAAAGGGAGTATTTACGCAAAGTATGGACAATATGCGCAAATAAACTGTGGTAAAGATATTCGCATTGAAAATCAACTGTTACATAGCCTACTAAATATCCAAGGCGCACTAAGGCTTGGTACCGAAGAACAATCAAACGGAAAGCTTATCGGTGGTTATATAAAAGCAGGAACTTTCGTCAGTGCGGGTATGGTTGGCGCAACTGCCGGTAGTAATACGATTATAAATTTTGAACACGAAATACTTAAGTTTAAAGAACAAATGCAAGAGATTGATTCAAGGCTTAAAGTGGATTCAGCTAAAACCACTGAATTAAAAGCGGCAACTAATAAATTGAAAAAACTGCCGAAAGAAAAAGCAAACCCTGAAATGTTAGCTAAAGTGATCTCCACTTATCAGTTTCATGCCAAGCGTATGGGTGAAATACTGCTAGAAAAAGAAGCACATGAAAAAGCTACACAAGAATATATGGAAGGTGTCTATATAGAGGCAACAGAAAAGCTATATCATGGAGTAGAACTTATTGTAGGTGATTTTCATGATAGATCTCGTCGAGAATATGGACCGAGTAGAATGATTTATAAAGAACGAAAGGTTCTTATTGACCCAATAGTAAATACATAAAATGATAAAAATAACCTCCATACTATTGTTGGCGCTAACACTGATAATTAGTTTCAATAGCCAAGCAAAACAATGCTCGATTAATTTAAATTATGGAGTAATCATTGACCCAAGCCATATCCGTATCATCGATCATGGTAAAACTGTCATTCAAATTAATGGTAGCTCTCAACTTTTTATTGAGGGTCGAGAAATAACACTCGATAACGAGCAGGAAAAAATATTAAATGAATTTTCTAACGGTATACGCAAGCAAATTCCAGAGATAGTTTCTATTGCTATAGAAGGCGTTGATATTGGTTTAAAAGCAGTAAATAAAGTTATTGGTGGTTTGACAGGCGAAAATAGTGTTTCACAGCAAAAGATACAAACTAAATTTGATGATCTAAAGTGGCGGATGAGAAAGCGTTTTAACCAAAGCGCTAATAATTATTATATAGCACCACAAGACTTCGATGACTTTGACGATATATTTACCGGTGAATTTGAACAAGAGTTAGAAGAGATAATCTCAGATTCTATTGGCACTATTTTACTGGCTGTCGGTGAAGCTATTATTAAGGATTCGGATAATGACAACCCAAGAAATGCTGAGCAGCGAATTACTACCTTTGATGAACGTATGGAAACTATGGGCAAGGATTTAGAGTTAGAAATTGGCGCTAGCGCAAAAGTATTAGGAAAAAAAGCAGAGCAATTTTGCATACAGATGTCAGAGCTTGATAAAACAGAAAGTAAAATGCACCAATCTATTCAATCGTTAAGCCGATTCGATTTGATTGAAATTAACTAATACAAAAAATTAAGGCTGTAATATAAACATCACAGCCTTATAAATATTACCTTTTTAATATATTACATATTAGGGTAGTTCGGACCACCAGTCCCTTCGGGAGTAACCCAAGTGATATTCTGACTTGGATCTTTGATATCACAGGTTTTACAATGGATACAGTTTTGTGCGTTTATAACAAACTTATCTCCGTCCTCTGTGCTCTCCACCTCATAAACACCTGCTGGACAATAACGTTGCGCTGGCTCGTTAAAGTTAACTAAATTAACACTGATAGGAATGCTACTATCTGCTAACTTCAAATGACAAGGTTGCTCTTCTTCGTGATTGGTATTAGACAAGAACACTGAAGAAAGTTTATCAAAACTTAATTTTTTATCCGGTTTAGGGTATTCGATAACAGCTACTTCACTTGCCATTTTCAATTGGGCATGATCTAAACTGTCATCTTTAAAGTTAAACGGCAATTTCCCACCAAAGAAGTTTTGATCTACAGTGTTGTAAAAACCACCAAAAAAAGTGCCAAACTTATGCATGGCTGGACCAAAATTACGAGTGTTATATAGTTCATCATATAACCAAGAGGCTTTGAACTTATCAGTAAAGCTTGTTAGATCTTGTTTACCTTCTGCTGCAACATCTTCACTATTACTTAAAGCTTCAACGATTGCTTCAGCAGCTAACATGCCTGACTTCATTGCGGTGTGATTACCTTTAATTTTAGCAAAGTTAATCGTACCTGCATCACAACCTACCAATAAGGCACCAGGCATTGTCATTTTAGGTAAAGAGTTAAAACCACCTTTAGCCATAGCTCGAGCACCATAAGAAACTCGTTTACCGCCTTCTAAATATTGGCTGATCTTTGGATGGTGCTTATATCGTTGAAACTCATCAAATGGACTCAAATGCGGGTTAGCGTAATTTAAATCAATGATTAAACCAACAAACACTTGGTTATTCTCAGCATGGTATAAATACCCACCACCAGTAGTATCTTTATCTAACGGCCAACCTGCTGTATGAACAACTAAACCTTCTTGGTGCTTAGCAGGGTCTATATCCCAAATTTCTTTAAAACCAATACCATAATGTTGAGGTGATTTTCCTTCATCTAATGAAAACTTGGCAATCAACTCTTTACCTAAATGCCCACGACAGCCTTCGGCAAACACAGTGTATTTAGCACGAAGTTCCATTCCCGGCATAAATGAATCTTTTTCATTCCCTTCTGCATCAAGCCCCATATCGCCAGTAATAATACCACCAACACTACCATCATCATTATAAATAACACTTTGGGCAGGAAAACCAGGAAATATTTCAACGCCTAACTCTTCAGCTTGCTCAGCAAGCCAGCGGCAAACATTACCCATACTAGCAATATAATTGCCCTCATTATGCATGGTTTTAGGTACCGCAAAGTTAGGTAACTTTATCCCATTATTATCACTATTGAGTAAATAAATATCGTCGCCAGTAACTTTAGTCGTTAAAGGAGCACCTTTTTCTTGCCAATCAGGAAAAAGTTCAGTTAATGTGCGAGGCTCAAATACCGCACCAGAAAGGATATGAGCACCAACTTCAGAGCCTTTCTCTACAACACACACCATTAATTCTTGTTCTTGTTGCTGTGCTAGTTGCATTAGATGACAAGCAGTTGATAAACCGGCGGGACCAGCACCAACAATTACTACGTCAAACTCCATCGATTCTCGTTCCATGGTAATTCCCCATATTTCATTGTAATTGGTAAAATAAATTCAAACAGGTGTTTGATATTCAAACAGGTGTTTGATAGTATCTTAATAAAGGTAGCCGAGCAAGACACAAATAGCTTATTTTTATTTAGCTTAGTCTAGCTATATTTTCAGTTACTACTATGCTTTATTGCATTAGTTTAAAACAAGTT